>NZ_JH815227.1 GCF_000238095.2 Peptoanaerobacter stomatis | reverse complement strand
TAGGTCATAGCCAATTGTAATCCGAAGTAGCTCAACGGCGGAGCACCCGGCTGTTAACCGGTAGGTTGTGGGTTCGAGTCCCACCTTCGGAGCCAGTGGGGATCCATAGCTCAGCTGGGAGAGCATCTGCCTTACAAGCAGGGGGTCACAGGTTCGAGCCCTGTTGGGTCCACCAAATAAATGGTCCGGTAGTTCAGTTGGTTAGAATGCCAGCCTGTCACGCTGGAGGTCGTGGGTTCGAGCCCCATCCGGATCGCCAAGAAATATTTTTAAATAAAAGTATGAGAAAATAGTTAAACGCAATATGCTGGCGTGGCTCAATTGGCAGAGCAGCTGACTTGTAATCAGCAGGTTGTAGGTTCGATTCCTATCGCCAGCTCCATTTAGATATAATTTGCGGATATGGCGGAATTGGCAGACGCACTAGACTTAGGATCTAGCGGGCAACCGTGGGGGTTCGACTCCCTCTATCCGCACCATTTCAAGGCTTATATAAAATAAATTTTAAAAAAATATAAAAAAATACTTGTTTTTTGAATTTATTTGATATATAATTTATAACTGAATAATGTGTTTTATTGATATGCGGAAGTGGCTCAGTGGTAGAGCATCGCCTTGCCAAGGCGAGGGTCGCGGGTTCGAATCCCGTCTTCCGCTCCAATATTGGGGATTAGCCAAGTGGCAAGGCACTAGACTTTGACTCTAGCATTCACAGGTTCGAGCCCTGTATCCCCAGCCATTTTATGCTAAGATAAGGTTATATTAATAATTTTATACCATATATTTAGTAAAAATATTATTTTTGTGACTCATTAGCTCAGTTGGTAGAGCACTTGACTCTTAATCAAGGTGTCCTGGGTTCGAGCCCCAGATGGGTCACCATTTTATTTGCTTGAGTGCTATTATTTAAAACTATATATTATTTGACTCATTAGCTCAGTCGGCAGAGCACTTGACTTTTAATCAAGGTGTCCCGGGTTCGAATCCCGGATGGGTCACCATTTTTTTATTTATTATTTGGAGGGGTGTCCGAGCGGTTTAAGGAGCTGGTCTTGAAAATCAGTGACTCCGAAAGGGGCCGTGGGTTCGAATCCCACCCCCTCCGCCATATAATATATTATGCCCAGATAGCTCAGTCGGTAGAGCAGAGGACTGAAAATCCTCGTGTCGATGGTTCGATTCCGTCTCTGGGCACCACATTAATGAGGGCCTTTAGCTCAGTTGGTTAGAGCGTCCGGCTCATAACCGGCAGGTCCGGGGTTCGAGTCCCTGAAGGCCCACCATTTTTGTTATTCTTCAGCGATACTGTTCAAGGATTTAGTTTATATTTTACAATAATATTAAATTTAAAAATATATTGTATTTTTTTAAGATAATGTATATAATTTAATATAGATACTGTGGTGGGTATAGCTCAGTTTGGTTAGAGCGCCAGATTGTGGCTCTGGAGGTCATGGGTTCGAATCCCACTATCCACCCCATTGAGACGACGTAGCCAAGTGGTAAGGCGTGGGACTGCAACTCCCTGATCATCAGTTCAAATCTGATCGTCGTCTCCATTTTTATAGTTTTTTACAATATTGATTTTTTAAAGAAACTTATTGGATAATTTACTTATATGAAATTGATAAAATTGTTTTAGTGATTATAGTTTAATCTTTATAAATCTTTGTATATAAATAATAGCTGTACCCATGGCTCAGCTGGATAGAGCGTATGGCTACGGACCATAAGATCGGGGGTTCGAATCCCTCTGGGTACACCAAATAGTAAAGAGATGTTAAAATGCAACATCTCTTTTTTGTTGTGATTATATTTATTTAGTAGTTACACTATTATCTATTTAAAATAATACCTACTACTATAAGATGTGTTTGATTAATGGATTATTAGTGTCAGCGTAGATAAAATACTCCTAATAAAATACATTTAATATTATACATCATTTTAATTAGGCATTAGTATAAAAGTGTGCTGTTATTATATGATTCAAAATTTTATATCTTTATAAAAAGAAAATTATATAAAGTTTAGTTATTTTATAAATTTTAATATTGTTTAGTATAATAATTATTAAAATAATTAGGTTTTATGTATTATTTTTAATATTTTATATATAAAGATATTGATTTTTTTTACATATTAGTATAAACTTACAAGTAAATTTTTTTGTTTTTATGAATTGTGTATTTCCTATGCTGGATAAGGATTGTGTTTTATGTAATTTTGAAAAGTTTATTAAAGATATTTTTGTGACATTATAGGAGGATTAATAATGGTCTTTGAAAAAATTAGAAAAATAATATCAACTCATACTGGTTTGGATAAAAATAATATAAACTTAGATTCAAACATAGTTGATGATCTTGAGCTTGATTCTATTGAAATCTTTGATATATTGTCTGAGATAGAAGGAGAATTTTCTATAGAGATAGATGAAGATTCGTATGAGAGCTTTAAAACAATCAAAGATGTTGTTGAATATATTGAAAATGCGGTATAGAAAGACTGATTCTATAATCTATAATATCAATTTATGCAAAATGAAAAAGGCCTTTACACAAAATTATGTGAAAGGCTTTTTTTAATACGAAATACTAATTAAAAGTTAATATTTGTTTGATTGATAAAATTTATATTTTAAATATATTTAATTTGTTTAGTTAATAAATTCTTAAAAATAGAAATATCCATTATTCTATTAAATTTTAGTATGGATATATACTTAAAAAGTTATGTTTTTTCAAAATAATACATTTTATGAGGTTCAGAGATTTTATAAGTTGTATAATATCTTTACCTTAAGTACATTGATATTATATGTCATTTTTTATATTATGCTTTTACTAATTTTATAAAATCTTCTTCAAATGTGGATAGATTGACTTCTTGTTGCTCTGATGTTTTCATATTTTTTAGCATTGCTTTTCCGCTTGCTATTTCGTTATCTCCAAGCATAAGTGTATAATTCGCATTTTTATCGTCTGCGTATTTCATCTGTGCTTTTAATGATTTGCCTACATGGTCTTTATCACAAACTATACCTTTTTGTCTTAGATTGTTTACTATCTCAAATGATTTAAAATCTGCATCTTCTCCAAGTGTTGCTATATATAAGTCATATTTTGTCTCAAATGTCGGCATTTTACCTAATTCATCAAGCATCATTATAAGTCTTTCACGACCTAAACCAAATCCTATTCCTGTTACATCAGGACCACCAAGCTCTGCTACAAGTCCGTCATATCTTCCGCCACCACAAACTGTCGCCTGTGAGCCTATATCTTTTGATATAAACTCAAATGCTGTCTTTGTATAGTAATCCAATCCTCTAACTATATAAGGGTTTACTCTATATTTTACATTTGCTATGTCTAATAATTTTTTTAATTTTTCAAAGTGTTTTTTTTCATCTTCGTATAAATTGTCTATCATAAGTGGTGCATTTTTTGTTATTTGCTGACAATTATGTTCTTTACAATCTATTATTCTCATAGGATTTTTTTCAAATCTGTCTTTGCAAGTTTCGCATAGATTATCAAAATTAGGTCTTAAAAATTCTCTTAATTTTTCGTTGTATGCTTTTCGGCTTTCAAAACTACCTACTGAATTTATTTCAAGTTCAATTTTATCTACGATGCCTAATTTTTCAAAAAATCTGTATGCCAATATTATTACTTCTGCATCTACTGTTGCAGAATCTGAACCGAATACCTCGATTCCAAATTGGTGAAATTCTTTGAATCTTCCCTTTTGGTTTCTCTCATTTCTAAAGCAAGGTATGTGATAAAATAATTTTAGCGGCGGTTTTTTATTGTTAAGGCTGTATTGATTATATAGTCTTACTATTGAGGCTGTACCTTCTGGTTTTAGGGTTATGCTTTCTTCTTCGCCTCCGTCTTGTCTTGGAATGAATGTAAACATCTCTTTGTTTACTATATCTGTTGTTTCGCCTATACCTCTCTTGAATAGTCTTGTGTATTCAAATGTAGGCGTATCGTATTGGTGATAATCGTGAACTTCGCATACCTCTTTAAAAATTCGTGTAACGTAGTCCACTTTTGCCAAGTCTTCTGGGAAAAAATCTTGTGTTCCTGTAACTCTTTGTATACTGTTCATCAAATATCTTCCTTTCTTTTTATAATTTCTTTTATATTATTGTTATATAATATCACATCTTTGTAATTTGGTATACGCCTTAATAAGTTTGTATTTTTGTTAAGTATCTTGCTCGCCGAACCTACTCCAAATCCTATTATGCTTTGTAATTCGTCCATCATTGCAACATTGTACAGGCTATATTTATTTTCTTTACAAAAACCTATATTTTCACCATTTTCGAGCATATTTTTCTGTCTGTAAAGATAATATGGCATATAGTTTTTACCATTCAACTTATCTGTAAGTTTTTGCATATAGTCTGATATTTCGATATTGGTAGCTTTTATATTTTTAGTGTTTATATCCGATGCTCTTTTTATAGCCAAGCAGTGAACGGTTATGCTATCGGGATCTAATTTTATAATTTCGTCTACGCTTTTATCCATATCGCTTATATTTTCATCGGCCAAGCCTAATATCAAATCCATATTTATGTTGTCAAAACCTAATTCTCTTGCAATTTCGTATGTATTTTTAACATCTTCTACGTTGTGTTTTCTACCTATTTTTATGAGAGTGTCATCATTCATAGTCTGTGGATTTATTGATATTCTACTGACTTTATTAGATTTTAGAATTTTCAGTTTTTCTCTTGTGAGAGTATCCACTCGTCCTGCCTCAAAAGTAAATTCTTTAATTTTATTTAAGTCAAAATTGTAGTTTATTATGTCAAAAAATATTTTCAGCTCAGTTTCATCTAATGATGAGGGTGTTCCTCCACCTACATATATACTGCTTATATTTTTGTCTTTAAAATATGGTAATTTTAAAGTTTCTCTAATTTCTATTTCTAAATTTTTAAGATAGTCTTTTATATATTTTTTGCCTGAGTTTATATCTATACTGAAAAACGAGCAATAGTTACATCTGCTTGGGCAAAAGGGAATTGATATGTATATACTTATATCATCGGACAGTATGTCTATTATTTCTTCTTGTACATCTGATATTCCTTTGATGAGTTTAATTTTTGAATCAGACAGCAAATAATTATTTTTAAGTATATCATATATTTGTATATCTGTTTTATTTTCTTTTTTCAGGTCATTTACTATTTTTACTGGACGTATTCCTGTTAATATCCCCCATTTTCCTGTTACGTCTGTATAATTATTTTTTATTATGAGATATAACAATTTTTTGTAGATAAGTTTTTCTTTAAAGTTGATGTCAGATTTTAAAGTAGATATTTCTATCTCCTTTTGTGACAGTGTGGCTGTGATTTCATCATCTTTTTTCTTTAATGATATAATCTCAGTTTCATTGTCAGCATCTATTTCATTTTTCAGATATATTTTTTTTCTCCTTGCAAAGAGCATATTAGCAAGCTCTTTCAGTTCTATATCATATTTTTCGTTGTCACTTATTATAAGCATAACTATTGCAGTCCTCTTGTAAATGGGTTATGTCTTTTTTCATATCCTATTGTTGAGCTTTCTCCATGGCCTGGCAATACAAGTAGATTTTCGTCAAATTTCATCAATTTTGAAAGCGACTTTTCCATATCTTCATATGAACCTGAGGGTAAATCCGTTCTTCCTATTGAGCCTGCAAATAGAGTATCTCCTGTAAAAAGAAAATTTTCAACTTTTATGCACATAGAACCTATTGTGTGTCCAGGTGTTATTATAAATTCCAATTCATGATTACCAATTTTCATAGTATCTTGGTCATTTACATATTTGTCTGCATCAAAGCTTGTGTGTTTCATTCCAAATCTTGTTGTAAGATTATACATAGGATTTTTTAACACTTTTTTCTCCGGCATAGATGCTATCAAAGTAATATCTTTATATTTATCAAGTAATTCTTGCAATACGCCTATATGATCTGCATGGGCGTGAGTGAGTATTATGTATTTCGGTATCAAATTTTTCTTTGATATAAATGATATTATCTTTTCAAAATCACCTCCGGGATCTATTATAGAACATTCGTTTGTAACATCATCATATAATATATAACAGTTTTCGCCAAAAGGCATCGTTTCTATTGTGTAGTAGTTCATTTTTTCTCCTCGTTTTTAATTTTAATTTATAGATTTTTATATCTCTCTTATTTGTCACTCTACATAATAAGTACGCTCTTTCGTCTTTCGCTTGTCAGATACGCTATTTAAATCCTAAATTAAAGTTATAACTTTTTATATTTTATTATATACTGCTTGACTGTGATTATTTAATAAAAATTAAGAAAATAATATTTTTACATTATATATTATTTTTTGTATTGTTCCAAAAAAATGATTTTTGTTATTATATCATATATTAAGGTTTTTGTATCATTATTTTTTAACTTACACATATATTTATTGACTAAAATAAAATTTCTGATTTAATATTTAATAGTAAGATAAATTTTATTATAATAAGTAATTTGACTTGATATATATAAATCGCATAAATGCATTGAGGAGATATTTATGAAACCTATATTACTTGAAATAGAAGGCTTTAACAGTTTTGAAAAAAAACAGGAGATAGATTTTGAAAAGCTCACATCACAAAGACTCTTTGGAATATTCGGCAGAACAGGAAGCGGAAAGACAAGCATATTAGATGCAATAATTTATGCCCTTTATGCCAAAATACCGAGAGGAGCAGACAATATTGTAAACTCTGAATGTAAAAAAGCGAGCATACGATATGTATTTTCAATAAAAGGCTCTAATGCAGGCACATATGAAATACAACGAAGTGTGTCAAAAAGTAAGACAGATGACGAAACTATACTTGCAAAAGCTGATTCATCAAAAAAATCAAAGCTCATAAAAATGTTGCAAGATTCACAAGAAGTTTTGGCAGACAGCAAAAAAGAAGTGGATAAAAAAATTGTAGATATAATAGGGCTGGATTATGACGATTTTATTAAGACAGTAGTCTTACCACAAGGAGAATTCAGTAGTTTTTTAAAGGAAAAAAACAAAGACAGAAAAGATATGCTCGAAAGATTATTCTCTCTTAAAAAATATGGCAATGAACTCAGCGATAAAATTAAAAATTACAAAGTAAAATATGACGACAGAAAAAAAGACTACGACAAAGAATTGTCTATGTATGAAAATATTGATGAGCAGAGCATACAAAAATTGGAGAAAGAATTTGAAAATGCAAAGCAAGAAATAGACAAATTAGAAAAAATACAAGGTGATATGCAAATATTGCAAAATGAAATGAAACAATTAGAAAGCTTGAAGTTTGCATATGAAGAAACAGAAAAAAAACTTTTACAAATAAAATCATGGGGACGTAAAATAGAAGATATGAGAGAAAAATGTAAAAATCTCTCCAAGTTGTCACAAATTCAAGACACTATTAAAACTTACAAAGAATTGTCACAAGATCTTCCGCAAATAAAAGAAGTTTCAGGCAAATTGAACTCTCAATTAAAATCCTTAGAAGAAATAAAATCTGTATTATTAGACGAAAAAAATAAGACAGATTTGAAACTTCAAGAATTACCACAAATAAAACAACACATCCAAGAATTGCAATCAGCTATAACAGTAAAAGAAAATATAAAAAAATTAGAGCAGGAAAAAATTTCTTTAGAAGAAAAAATAAACCTGCTACAAAAAAATAAAATTGAAATACAGACAAGCTTAACAAATGACAACGATAAATTAGAAAATATAAATATTCTAATAAAAAAAGATGAACAACAAATAAATCAAAACACTTTTTCCTCATCATACAAAGAGCAAATAAGAAAAGCTGTAACTCATATTGAAAATATAGATAATATAAATGATGAATTAAAAACATTAGAGCAGGAGACATTAAACAGCAACGAAATATTATCAGAAAAGCAAAAACTCATAGCATCAGAAAAAACTGAAATAGAAAATCTGGAAAAAAAATTGCAAAAATTTAGTATAACAGATGAAGAAAATATATATACGATAGAAACATATCAAGAAAATGAAAACAATCAAAAATTATTAGAGACTGCAAAAGCCAAGATAGATATAAACAACAGGCAAATATTGAAAAATAGCGAGCAAGTCTTAGAAAATCAAGAAAGATTACAAGAATTAAGCAAAGACTTACAAACAAAAATAGAAAAATCAGAAAATTTAAAACATCAAATAGAAAAAATCAAAAAAAATGACATCATAAAAACACTTAAAAATTCTCTAAAAGATGGCGAAGAATGTCCGGTTTGTCATGGGATTTATCATATCCACAAAGATGATATCTATGATATGGAGTTTGACGAAATAGATAAAGATGACGCATTAAACGATATTTTAGAACAAATTTCAAGTCTTAATTCACGAATTGCAGTAATAACAAGCGAAATAGAAAAAGCTGAAAATCAGTCAAAAAATCTGCAAGTTGAAATAGATGAAGAATATACGAAATTTCAAAATAAAGATATAGATGAAGAGATAAAAAAATGCGAAGAATACAAAATCGCATACAAAAAATATACTCAAAATGTAGAAGAACAATCAAAAATAATAAAGGATACCCAGCAAAATTTATCAGAGCTAAAAATAAGTATAAGCATAAACGAAACAGAATTAAAAAACATAAATGAAAGCATAAAACAAAAGCAAGAACAAATTTCAAAAAAAACCGGAGTTTTAAAACAAAATATCGAAGAATTGAAGAATTTATCCAATCAAACTCAAACAGAAAAATCGGATTTTAAACAAAGATTAAAGCAAATACTATCAGGAGAGCAATTAATAGAACAGTTAAATCAAAATTTACAAAAAAACAAACAACTGTATTCGAACATACAAGACAAAATAAAAATATCAACAAAAAATTTAGAAAATATAAACAAACAAATAATAGATATACAGTTTATACAAGAAAAAAATAATTCAGCATTCAATATAGAACTTACGAAAATATCAGATAAATCAATTTATAAATTAGAAAATATAGAAGATATTATTGATGAAAAGAAAAAATATATTACAAATATAGAAAATACAGCAAAAAAAATAACAAGTGATATGGAAAGCACTCAAAAAAATCTTGACAAATTAAAATTTGAAAAAGCACGTATTGATAGTGAATTTGAAATAAAAACAAAATCTTTTGAAGAAAAAAAATTAATGCTTCAAAATTTTAAAAACAATGAAAACTTTGCAAGTATAGAAGAAATATTTACATTAAATGAAGAATATCCTAAATTAAAAGAAAAACAAGACAGTATCGATAACTATGATAAGCAATTAAGAGAAGCTGCTACCTCAAGAGAAGTTTCACACAATCAGTACACATCACAGCAAGAAAAAGTAAACATCCTTCAAAAAGATAAAAAATATGACGAAAAAGAGCATATGAGTATAAAACAAGAGCTTGACTTGTCTAAGAAAAATTATGGATATTTGGAAAATCAAATCAAAAACGATAAAATTATATTTGAAAAAAAGAAAAACACATTTGCAAAAAAATTGGAAAATGATAAGATTTTAGCTGAAATTACAGAAATAGAAAAATTATTTAAAGGCAAGACGTTTGTACAATTTTTAGCCAAATATCAACTCAATTATGTCTGCAAAAAAGCATCAGAAATATTGATAAACATAAGCTGCGGAAGATTTGAGCTTTCCATAGATGATGAAGGCGAATTTATAATATCGGATTTTCAAAATGGCGGTATAAGGAGAATCCCTGCCACATTATCAGGCGGAGAAACATTTTTGGTATCACTGTCGCTTGCCCTTGCGCTATCATCACAAATACAGCTTAAAGGAAATGCTCCTCTTGAATTTTTCTTTATGGACGAAGGTTTCGGTACATTAGATAATGAAACGTTGGATGTTGCACTTGATTGTCTAAAAAAATTAAAGAGCGAAAACAATCTGTCAATAGGTATAATAAGCCACATTGATAAGATAAAAGAATTTGTGCCTATAAAACTGGAAATTAATCAAACAGAATATTCTGCTTCAAGTACAGCTAAAATAGTGGTAGGATAAACTTTGTAATAAAAATGTATACAAAACTTCATATTTTAAAATCAAATTTTGATGTATAATTAAATATTATATTTCAAAATATAAATTACAAGTATTGACTTATGCTTGAATAAAATTTGTTCTATAAAACCTGTAGAATAAAGTGGATAAATAGAACTTGATAGCAGTTTTACAAACAAAAGTTATTTGGAGATTCTAGTGGCATAAATATGCAGCTTTAAGACAAATTTAGATAAATTAAAGTTTCTTTTTTATAAGTTATTGATTTACAAAAAGATTTTTGTATGAAAGGACACATTATAAATGAAAAAATTATATATTTTCACACTATCAATTATATTAACATTTATATTTTCTTTAAACTCATTTGCCGCCCCTGAAACCGTATCTGTAATTGTAAACGGAAACGCACTTACAACAGATACTCCGGCAGTTATAAGAAACAGTAGGACTATGGTGCCTTTTAGAGCTTTGTTTGAAGCGTTAGGTGCAAATCAAATATTTTGGGATGAACCGACTCAAACTGTTATGGGAAGTGACGGTGTAACTACCATAAAATTGGTAATAGGCTCTTATGATATAGATGTCAACGGAAATACTATAACTATGGACACTCCGCCTATGATAATAAATTCAAGAACAATGATACCATTATCTGCAGTATCTTCAAGCTTGGGAGCAACAGTTGAATGGAATCCTGTAGGATATATAGCTACAGTAACAAAAGGTGGTGTTGTACCTAATGTACCTAATAATATTTCTCAGATACAGCCATCACAAGACACACAAATTTCAAATCCTACACAAAGCAATGATGCTGTACTTACTCCAATGAATTATGGACCTATAACAGGATATTATGCAATAGAAGATTTAAAAAGAAATAAATATGTGCTTAATTTAGGTGAAAACGGAAAAGCAGAATTGATAGATATAAATTCTAAAAATTCTGTTCAAGGAACTTATTCTTATAATAATTCTACACTTTCTTTAAAAGTAAGTAATTTTAATTCTACTTATACAAGGGAAGATGCTTCTTATAACAAAAATAATTTAATACTGATGAAAGATAATACAAATACTACATCAGGAAGCACATTTGTGATGATGAAAATTTCACAAGATGAATACAATAAGTATGTAAAATAATTAAAAATTTGTACTTGAATATAAAATGTAATTATATTATAATATACAAATGATATTTTTTATATCATATTTATCAATCAGTCTTTAAGATTTGCTGTGATAGACGGGAAGTTAGCGGTGTCCTATAACCTGCAATCCGCTTTAGCAGGGTTTAATTCCCAATTTGAGTATATTTCTTGTAAGGCAGGCTGATATGAGAGATGTTGAGAATATGGTCTTGTGCAATACAGATTTATGAACCCCGTCAGGTCAGGAATGAAGCAGCGGTAAGTAAACACCTGTATGTGATACAAGGGTGCTGTATTTGAGTTTTTTATGTCAGAACCGCTTGTGAGCAATATACGATTTTGGGTTCACAGCTTAATTTTATTTAATTAAGATTAGACAAACTCTATCTTAATTGCTTATAAAGAGTTTACGATAGAGTAATCTCTTTTTTTATATAAAAAATTCATAGCATAACAGTGCTGATTAATTTTATTAGGAGATATAATATAATGTCAATGGCACTTTATAGAAAATACAGACCAAATACATTTGATAATATAATAGGTCAAGATCAAGTAATAGATGTTTTGAAAAATCAAATTAAAGAAAACAAAATATCTCATGCCTATATATTCAGCGGTGTAAGAGGAACAGGTAAAACTTCAACTGCGAAAATATTTGCAAGGGCAATAAATTGTATAAATTATGATGAACAAAAAGGACCTTGCAATGAATGTGAAAGCTGTTTGAACAACTATGTGGATACAATAGAGATAGATGCAGCATCAAACAACAGCGTTGACAACATAAGACAATTGAAAGATACTATAATGTATCAGCCATCTTTTGGAAAATATAAGACATATATAATAGACGAAGTACATATGCTGTCAACAGGGGCTTTTAATGCATTGCTTAAAACTCTTGAAGAACCTCCATCACATATTGTATTTATACTTGCAACAACTGAAATAAATAAAATACCATCTACAATATTGTCAAGGTGTCAAAAATTTGAATTTAAAAAAGTTAATTCCTCAGATATAAAAAAACGTCTTGTAGATATACTTGAATGTGAAAATATTCCATATGAAGATAATGCTGTAGATTTTATATCCAATTCCTGTGATGGCGGGGTAAGAGATGCAATATCCATATTGGATCAAGTATCGTCTTATGGCAATATATCTATGGCTAATATAGACTTTGTGACAGGTAGAGCCTCTATTGAAGATATAGACAGTCTCATAGATAATATGTTCAAAAAAAATTCATTTGAATGTATAAAACTCATAAACGATTTAATAAGTAAATCCATAGACGTCAAAAAACTTCCATTTCAGATAATATCAAGACTTATAGATGCCTTATATATTCAAAATGAAGTTATAAGAGAAGATACTACAGCAGCAGAAAATCTAAAGCAAATAACGAACAAAGACATAGATATATCTAAGCTTATAACAAGTATAAGTGAATTGGAAAATGAGATGAAATATTCAAATGCACCGGATATACTGCTTCAAGCATTTGTAATAAAACAGTGCAGAGAGCAAATCACAGAATCAAATTTTGACATATCAAATTTAGTTCAAAAAATAGAAATGCTCGAAAATACGATAAATGAACTTAAAACCAATAGAGGTATTATTCAAAATAAAACAGATTTTGACAGTGATGTTCCTGTTGAAAACTCTAAAGAAATTATAAAGCCTAAATTAGATAATATAAAACCGAGCAAGCAAATAAGCACAGAGGAACAAGAACAAATAGATTTTGTAAATTCATTAATGCCAGATATAAACTCATTGCTTAAAGAAAATAAATTTGCTCATATAATTGCCTTACTGCATGAAGGTACTATCAGACGATATGTAAATGAATGTATATATATATCATATCCTGAAACACACGGTTTTCACAAAAATGCTATCGAAAGAAGCGATAATCTTAGTATAATACAAAGAGCATTCTCTAAAATATTAAAAAAAGATTTGACAATATTTATAGTATTTGACGATGAAGTCATTGAAATAGAAGAAAAAAAAGATGAAATGATAGAAAAAATAGAAAATTTATTTGGAAATCAAATCAATATAGAAGTTATAAACGATTAGAAATATATTTGTATTTTTTCTATAATATATTATTTGTACTTGGTTTAATTATTAAAAAACTATTTATATTGCTTGAATTTCTAAACCATAGATGATTGATTGTTTAGATTTCAGTTTTATTTTGTTAAATAAAACGCTCATTTATAAGTTCAAAATATAATTTTTTATTTAAGGGCTACACTTATATTGTAAATATAATATTTAATGCTATTTTTTGATAAAACTATGTATGGCTTGTATAATGATGTAAGATTAATATAAATAGTTTATCGGAAAAATTAATTATTATATTTTTCCATTATTATATAAGATTTTGGTATAAATCGGATAACATGGCAAATTAAGTTAAAAATAAATATATAAATTCTAATAATTTTTAAGATATTGTGATATAATTATTTAGCAATGTTATAAGAAATTTAATTTGCTATAATATAAAATAAATTATTAAGGAGTATAAAAAAATGGCTAAAAGAGGTGGATTTCCAGGCATGATGCCGGGAAATATGAACAATATGATGAAACAAGTTCAAAAAATGCAAAAAGATATGCAACAAATGCAAGAAGAGCTTGGAAACAAAGAATTAGAAACAACTGTAGGCGGTGGTGCCGTAACAGTAAAAGTTAATGGAAAAAAAGAATTGCTGTCAATAAAAATTAAAGAAGAAGTTGTTGATAAAGATGATATAGAAATGTTGGAAGACCTTATATTAACTGCTGTCAATCAAGCACTTACAAAAGCGGATGATATGATGTCATCAGGATTATCAAGTGTAACTGGCGGTTTAGGAATACCGGGATTATTTTAGGTGATTTAATTGAATAATTTTTCAAAACCGATAGATACACTTATAAAACACCTATCTCAATTACCGGGTATAGGTGCAAAAACTGCACAAAGGTTAGCTTTTCACATAATAAATATGCCCACTGAAAATGTGAGTGATTTATCTAAGGCGATAATAGATGCTAAAAATCAAATACAGTTTTGCAATATATGTCAAAACATATCTGACAGCAATCCTTGTGGAATATGTGCATCAAAAGAAAGAACTGACAGTATAATATGTGTTGTAGAAACTCCAAGAGATGTTATGGCTATGGAAAAATCAAAAGAATTTACAGGTAAATATCATGTACTGCATGGTACAATCTCTCCATCCAATTCTATAACACCTGATATGCTTAAAATAAGAGAGCTGGTTGAAAGAATGGCAAGTGAAGATGTAGAGGAAGTCATATTGGCTACAAATCCTACAATTGACGGAGAAGCAACAGCTATGTATATCGCAAGACTACTAAAACCGTTCAATATAAAAATAACAAGAATAGCAAGAGGTCTGCCTATGGGTTCAGATATAGAATATGCCGATGAAATAACAATCACAAAAGCATTAGAAAATAGAGTTTCGATATTTTAAATATTTTTTCATTATCAGATTATGCTAATATATAATTATTTTTATTTACTGGATAACTGTATTAATATTATAAAAGAAAACACTCTTACAATTTTGTAGGGGTGTTTTTTTAGATTTCATATAAAATTATAAAAAATACTTGATTTTATGATGATTTTCGTGTATCATATTACAGTAAAATTATTACACACGCACCTAATTCTTTGTCAGGTTGCCAAACGGTGGACATAGAATATGACGGCTGCGGAGGATTAAACCTAAGGAGGACAAATATGTCAGTAGTAAGTATGAAACAATTATTGGAAGCAGGAGTTCACTTCGGACATCAAACAAGAAGATGGAACCCTAAAATGTCAAGATTTATATTCACAGAAAGAAACGGAATATATATAATTGACTTACAAAAAACAGTTAAAAAATTGGAAGAAGCATACAGCTTTATGAGAGAAGTTGCTGAAACAGGAAAACCGATTCTTTTTGTAGGTACTAAAAAACAAGCTCAAGATGCTATAAAAGACGAGGCTTTAAGAGCTGGAATGTACTATGTAAACGAAAGATGGCTTGGAGGAATGTTAACAAACTACAAGACTATCAAAGGAAGAATAAACAGACTTGTAGAACTTGAAAAAATGCAAGAAGACGGAACATTCGACAAACTTCCTAAAAAAGAAGTAATAGGTCTTTTACAAGAAAAAGAAAGATTGGAAAAATATCTTGGCGGAATAAAAGATATGCCTGAGCTACCTGTAGCAATGTTCGTAATAGATCCTAAAAAAGAAAGAATAGCTGTATTGGAAGCACATAAATTAGGTATACCTGTAATAGGTGTAGTAGATACAAACTGCGACCCTGATGAAATAGACTTCCCTATTCCTGGAAATGACGATGCTATAAGAGCGGTAAAACTTATAGTAGCTGCTATGTCACAAGCTATAATAGAAGCAAAACAAGGATTTATAGAAGAAATAGAAGAAGATAAAGAAATAACTGTAGAAGATTTTGAAAATAATGAGCAAGTAGAAGAACAAGCTGAATAATATTGATATAAAGCCGAAAGGGTAAGGGAAATCTTCCCTACCCTTTTTATTGTGTTTTATTAAAAACATATTATACAAATTAATTTGTAAGATTTAATTTGCTTATAAATTTATACTGAAATCTTATAGAATAATGGCAATTTATAATAATTAATTTTTAAAATAGAGCATTTATATTAGTCTTGGATTATATTATTTATCTATAATTTTATTAGATAATAGTCTTAGTATAAAAGATAAAATATTTTGAATTTTAATAAATTTATGATTTAGAATATAATATAATTTTTTAATATAAAAATTAACTCATATATATAAAAAAGGAGAGTAAATCATGGAAATAACTGCTTCAATGGTAAAAGAACTTAGAGAAAAAACAGGTGCAGGAATGATGGATTGCAAAAAAGCACTTCAAGAAACAAGCGGCGATATGGAAAAAGCTATAGACGTGCTTAGAGAAAAAGGACTTTCAAAAGCTGCTAAAAAAGCCGACAGAATAGCGGCAGAAGGATTAATCGGAGTAGAAGTATCTGCCGATTATAAAAAAGCTGCATTGGTTGAAATAAACTCAGAAACGGACTTTGTTGCAAAAAATGAAGAATTCCAACAATTGGTAAAAGATGTTACAAACTTGGTATTGGAAAAAGCGCCTGAAACATTGGAAGAATTATTTGCACTTCAATTAAACGGTCAAACAGTACAAGAAGAGCTTACAGCTAAAATATCAAAAATAGGCGAAAATATGAACATAAGAAGATTTGAAAGATTAGAAGTTGAAAACGGAAGACTTATAAGTTATGTTCATGGAGCCGGTAAAATAGTATCAGTAGTTAAATTGGAAACTTCTTCACAAGATGCAAAAGTAGAAGAATTAGGAAAAGATGTAGCAATGCAAGTAGCGGCTATGAATCCTAAATATATATCAGAAAAATATGTAGATCAAGAATATCTAAATCATGAAAGAGAAGTTTTAAAACAACAAGCAATCAATGAAAACAACGAGCTTCCTGAAGGAAAGAGAAAACCTGAAGAAATAGTTCTTAAAATGTTGGAAGGAAGACTAAAAAAAGAGCTTAAAGAAGTTTGTCTATTAGATCAAGCATTCGTAAAAGAAGCTAAAAAATCTGTAGGCGAAGTAGTAGCGGAAACTGCTAAGGCAGTAGGAGCAGATATAACAGTAGCTCAAATAGTAAGATTTGAAGTAGGCGAAGGAATAGAGAAAAAACAAGAAAACTTTGCAGAAGAAGTAGCAAAACAAATGGGAAACTAATATAAATATAAAAACACCGTCATATAGGCGGTGTTTTTATATTTATACTGAAAGTTAAAATAATCAATATTTTTTTGATAATTATAAGACATAATTAACAGTAATAGTACGTTTATAATGTCAAGAATTTTATGTTTTATGACATTACTGAATCTTATAAATTATCAATGATTTTGTTGTAGTACAATTACATTACTATTTAACAGTTTTTTATTATTAATCAATGAAATTAATAAATTCTTGTTATATGATAGCCTTTTTCTATGAGATTATCTACGATTTGCTCTATGTGGCTGTGTCCATTTGTTTCAACTGTTACTTCTAATGCAACGTTGTTAAATCTGTTGTATGATTTGAATTGATTGTGGTCTAATTTAACTACGTTTGCGCCTGTTTCGGCTAATGCTTGTGCTATTTTTAGCAACTGTCCAGGAACATCCGGTAAAGTAACGGAAAAGCAAAATATTCTTCCCATTGATATAAGACCTTTGTTGATAAGCGAAGATATAGTAAGCACATCTATGTTACCGCCACTTATAAGAGATACGACTTTTTTATTTTTGCATTTTAACTTATTGAGTGCTGATACGGTAAGTGTACCGGAATTTTCTGATACGATTTTATGATTTTGCAAGAGCAATAAAAATGATTCCATTATATCAAAATCTGATACTTCGATTATCTCGCTGACATTATTTTTTATTATGTTATATGTTATATCCCCAGGATTTTTTACAGCCACACCGTCAGCTATTGTATTAACAGTTTCAAGATTTGTGAGATGACCGTTTATAAGAGATTGCTTCATAGCATTGGCTCCGGTTGGCTCAACGCCTATTATTCTTATTTTAGGATTTATTCTAAGAGCGGATAATACTATTCCGCTTATAAGTCCGCCACCGCCAACAGGTACTAATATATAATCAGCATCGGGTAATTCTTTTAAAATTTCGTTTGCGATAGTGCCTTGACCTTCAATTACATCAAAATCGTTAAATGGATGGATATACACATATCCATATTCTTTTTCCAATCTTCTTGATTCTTCATAGGCTTCATCATATACTTCTCCATGAAGTATGACGTTTGCTCCGTAAGATTTTGTAGAGTTTACTTTGATAAGTGGTGTTGTAGTGGGCATTACTATTGTGGCATTTATGCCTATTTTTTTTGCAGAAAATGCTACACCTTGTGCGTGATTGCCGGCTGATGATGCTACTACTCCTTTTTTTCTTTCGTCATCTGTCAATTTTCTTATTTTATTGTAAGCGCCTCTTATTTTAAAAGAGCCTGTTTTTTGTAGACATTCAGGTTTTAGATAAACCTGATTCTCGCACATAGAGCTGAGAAGATCACTTTTTATAAGTGGCGTAGGTTTTAATACATCTTTCATAGCATTTTCGGCTTCTTCAAAGTCGAGAGAAGACAACTTTTCTAAAAACAGCGGTTCATTAAAATTCATGTATAATGCCTCCTGATAATGTGTAGTCAGTTTTATAAATCTATAATTTTGAATTATAGTGTAAAAACATAATTTATAATTATACTATATTTTAAAAAATATACAATTAAAAAACTTGTAAATTTTAAAGTATATTGTAAAAAAATCTTAACAAGCTTTAATATAATTGCTATAATCTAAATATGACAATGTGTGATATTTTTATCAACAATATATTTTTTGCTAAATGTAAAAATACAAGTACAAATTTTTATTCAATATTTAAATCCAGTATTATATTTAGGAGTGTGAAATATGAAAAACAAGTTATGGATTGTATTTATAATCGTACTGTCTTGTATGTTCGTGGGCTGTGCAAGTAATAATAAAGCTGAAAATACAAGTAAAGAGATTATAAATAATGAGGTTGAAAACATAGAAGAAAGCAAAAAAGAGGAAAAAGAAGTAGAACAAATTCCTAAGTTCAAAGCTCAAAAAATGGTAATAACTATGACCGGTGATACAAGCGTAGCATCTTTTTACGGACAGAGAATATATTTTGAAGATGTGTTCAGACAAAACGGTGCAGGATATTTTTTGAAGGGGTTGGAAAAATATTTTAAAAATGCGGATATAAATATAACCAACTTGGAAAATGTATTTACTGACTTAAATACAATGCAACAAGGGAAAATATATACTTATAAATCCTATTCAAAAGATTATATAGACATACTTACAGCCAATAATATAATGTATGTAAATGTAGTTAACAACCATATGCAAGACTATTTGCAGGCAGGTTTTGATGAGAGTATGCAGTTGCTTGACGAAAAAGGTATAAAGTATTTTGGAACAAATCTTGTAGACTCAAACGATCCTGAACTTGGAAATATAAAGGTTCATAGAGTTCAAACTTTTGTTAAAGATGATATCAAACTTGGGATGGCAGGGTATTATGCTTTTAATTCCTCTCATCCGTCAGATGAAACTATAAAAGAAGATATAGATAATTTAAAATCACAAGGCTGTAATTTTATAATAGTTGCTATGCACGGCGGAGGTCAAGAAGACAATATAGTGCTTGAAAGACAAGAAATAATGGCGAGAAAATTCATAGATTTAGGTGCAGATATGGTGTATGGACATCACCCTCATGCCATTCAAAGAATAGAAGATTACAATGGCAAGAAAATATATTATTCATTAGGGAATTTTTTATTTGTAAATTACAGAAGCTCTAAAAATCCTGAAGGTTTGCTTGTAGAACTTACGCTTGATATGGATG
Source organism: Peptoanaerobacter stomatis (assembly GCF_000238095.2). Taxonomy (NCBI): domain Bacteria; kingdom Bacillati; phylum Bacillota; class Clostridia; order Peptostreptococcales; family Filifactoraceae; genus Peptoanaerobacter; species Peptoanaerobacter stomatis. Next base: position 60,003 of record NZ_JH815227.1, on the reverse strand, counting down.
AAAATGGTCAAATAACACCTATTTATAAAAATGTGCCTATTTGGTGGATGGGAGGCTATACACAAAAATATACTCCTATAGAGATGACAGAGCAGGAAAGTATTGATAAAGTAAATAGGATATTAAACGGAAGTTTGTAATTGAAAATAGAGCTGTTTTAAAAATTTCTAAACTAAAATTTAATATTTTTGATCAAAAAAAGTTTTAATAATAATACTGTTATTTTGATTTTAAATGTATGGATTATAAACATATAATTGAGCTTTGTATAATTCTTTATGTTGCAGGTATATTATAAAAAAATAAACTATAATAGGTAAATATAATTATTAGCCATATGCTAAAATGGTTTAAATTTTTTATGAATTTAAATTAGAAATTAAACTACTTCAATTATTGATTAATACATTTGTAGTATGTTATAATGATTTAAATGAATTATTTGATAATAAATAAAAGATGTAAGATAGTAAAAATTAACTATAATATTTTTGAAGAATTCATCTTATAATACTAAAACCTATTTAAAAAAATAAAATCCGTTTGAATGTCTTTGAACAATAAGATTACTAACGATGTCGTAGTCCTGATAAAAATACTTTTAATGTAGCATTTTTATTTATAGCTATTTAATTAGGTTTTAGTATAACTATCGATTAAAAAAATATTGTTGTTTGTAGTATAAATATATCGCAGAATAATACTGCTAATCGCTATGTGAAAATATATTCTATACATACATTTTTATATTTTACATGGAGGTAAAATATGTATAAATTTATAAAAAAGTATAAAAAAATATTTAGCATTTTGTTAGCTATAGGGATATTTATTAATATGCAATATCCTTATATCAATGTATTAGCTGAGGATATAAACAGTTTAAATACAGTAAGTAGCACTACCGGAAATCAAATGATGTTTGGAGGGGCAGGCACTGCAAGAGGAGGCATAACTTTTTCTAATTTTGAGGCTAATATAGTCTTACAAAAAGTGTTGAGTAATGCCGGAGAAGACAATGAAACAACTCTTGATTTGACTGATAAAAAAGTTTTCGATGATGCCCATATAACATTAGATACACTACTTAATTTAAAAATTGACACAAAAATAAAAGAAACTATAAGAAAAGATGATATTATAGATATAACACTTCCTGATTACCCTGTAGATTTATCTACATTTGAAGATAATGAATATACAGATAGCGGATTTACTTATAAAATACAAATTGGTTCTGACGGTAAGAAACATATTATTTTAAAATGTCTTGAAGATATCGTGCTGACATCACAGCCTGCCGAATATATACTCAAATTACCTACTAAGATTAAAGTGCAGGACCATACTAAAACAAAGATAGAAGTTCCTTTTGACAACGGAAATACAATATTGACTGTAAATATTGCACCAAAAGGTATAACATCATCTATACAAAAATCAGGATTGCAAGAAGCAAACAGTATAAGATGGTTTATTGATATCAACTTATTTTCTGAAACTATTTCAAATTTTAACATAATAGAAAATATACCAAATGAAGTTATATTTGACAATAATACAACTGTTGTAGCAAAAAAATTGAATATTGATTTAAATGGAAACAAAGAAATTGCTGATGAGATTATCAGCGGTGTAAGTAAGTCTATATCCGGTAATGTAGCAACTATAACAGTAAATGAACAAATAGATTATCCTATAAGAATAGAGTTTATTACACCTGTTAAAGAAGATGTGGTAGCAAACAGTACTACCTCTACACGTATAAAAAATCTGGCGCAGTTTTCCAACACTACATCAGAAGCTGAAGTAGATTTCAAACCTGCAGATATGTTGGAAAAAACTCATGAACTTGTGAACTTCAACGATGATAAGATAAGCTGGAAATTGACATTAAACTCTGCCAAAACTGTAATTGAAGACAATAAAATCAAGATTACAGAAGCTATGTCAAGTAATAAAAAAGAAAATAATCATATAAATTCTGATGAATACACTATAGACATACCTACAAAAATAACTATAAAAAATATTGATAAAAATAGAAGTAGAGACGTTGTTCCAACAGGTAACGGCAATAATTTTGAATATGAATTTGAAAGAAATGACGACGAAAAAAATGATACTTTTGAAATAACATATGATACACCTATAAAAAATAAAATATCTAATATACAAACAAAGTCTTTAATAGAAAATGTAGCTACAACTACATTATCCGGAAAAAATCACAGCACTACCGATACAGCTGAAATAGTAAAGTCTATGCATATAAAAAAATCAGTGAACGGTATATCAAAAACTGCAGACGGATACAAGTCAACATGGAAAATATCCGTAAATTTTGACAAACATAATATAGCACCTGTAGTCTATGACAACATAGGCTTAGCTCTTACCGATAATATTAAAGTATTAAAAGATACAATAAAAGTGTATGAAGTAACTCCACAAAAAATTGAAGATGAAAATCACCCTGATTATATATATTGGGATGCAAGATATACAGACGAAAGCTTGGTAGGTTCCGATAAATATACTGTATCTGAAATAACAGATACAACAAGAGATTTTAATATAAGTTTTAATGAACAAAGCAATAAGTCTTATGTGATAAAATATGATACTTTATTAGATGCACCTAATGATGTAGTAAATACTGCGACATTAGATGGTAAGAGCGCAAGTGCAGGGCTTGGAGGTAATACGCACAATAGAATCTATAAATATATTAAAACTCATTCAGAGAAAAAAGACAATGATTATATAACAGTATATGACGACTTGGACATGGGGAATAAAACCATGCTGTTTTATATATATGTAGAGCCTAACAGAGCTCCGATGAGAAATATAGTTATAGACGATACATTTTTAAACAAAGGTTTAAGTATAGAAAAAGAAGACATCAGTTTTTCAGATACAAGTATTACAGATGCGGATTTTACTTTTGAGAAAAAAGCGGATGCAACAGAGGGCTTTAAATTATCAATAAACAAAGAAATTTCCAATAAATTGGAAATAAAAATGGTAGCCCATTTTACAAAAAATGACAATATATCTACTGAAAAAACTCATTTTCCAAATAAAATAACAGCAACTTGGAAAGATAAGTATAATGGGGCAAACACTAACAATAATCAAGTGGAATATATAATACCTCAAAAATTGGTCGATGAGTCATATAAAAATAACAGTAATATTTCAGGTACACTTCATGGCGGTGATATTAAGGACAGATTAATAGATTGGACTACAAATATAAATTATGCAGGAGAAAACTTGCCTGCCAATACTTCTGTAAAAATATATCCAATAAAACAAGACAGTCCTGATGATACTACAACCATAGATGAAAGATATCACAAGATAATAGATAATTTTAATATATATCCATATAAACTTAACAAATATGGCGATATAAAATATGATATGGATCATAAATTAATTGAAAATACCGATTATACAAAAACTTATAATGGAGACGGCTCATATACCATAACGTTCTTGAATCCTATAACAACAGGCTATTCTATAAGATACAGCACACAAATAGATACTAAGTATACAGATGATGAGAAGACAAATACAGAGTTTGATATATACAATAAGACAAAATTTAAGCTTAAAAATGAAATCAGTGTACCTCCTTCAACTTCTGTAAATATAACGGCAATTGTAGATACAAAGATAAGAGAAGTCTTTAATAAAACAGGTGTTCAAAACAAATTAAATGCCTATGAAATAAACTATACAGCTATATTTAATCAAATAGCTGAAAAAGTACCTCAAGGTACTTATATCTACGATGTATTATCTGAAGATCAGATATTCATGCCAAATTCATTAATAATGACTTATTCAAACGGTACAAGAGTACCAGAATCAGACTATGTTGTAAATTATTCAGTAGATTCAAAAGCAAGACATGTTATGAGCATTAGATTTACAAAAGATATAATGGAGCCTATCAAAATATCATATAATGCTCATGTTAATAACGAAAATGCAAAAGTATTGAAAAATGCGATAAGCTATAAAGAAGATCCGACAGAAGTCGATGTAAAAGACGGCTCTAAAATAACATTTAAGAGAAAAGGCAGCGGGAGACGGATAGTTCCTAAAGGTGGAAGCCTTATAAACATAAGCTATACTAACGAAAGCTGTTGCAAAAATGGAAAATGTCCTATATTTCCAAATGAGCTTGAATTTGAAGTGATTATAAAAGACAGTCCAACTTCTACGGAAACACTATATAAGACTGTAAAAGTAGGAATAAACACTAAAGTACCTGTAAACATATCAGCGGATAAGTTTGTAAAAGTAATATTAAAACAAGGCCCTACTGCAAATCCGAAACTAAGAGAATTTGCAACAGAATTCAAAAAAACAGAAGAAGATAAAACAACAGATGTAAAATATGATGTATCACTAAACGAATATAAATTAAAAATAAAATTTGAAGGTGATATAGGCAGTAGATTTGATGACACATTAGCACCTGATATTTCATTACAGTATAGTAAAAATAATGCAAGCTATAACGAAAAGATAGATGCCATTACTTTAAAAAACGCTATAAAAAATTTGGTATCATCAAATGAATATGTTGTTAATGTAGATACTATAACGCAAGACATGTTTAAAAATTCTACTAATGACAAGGTAAGATTACAAATACCTGCAGGTGATGTCAAGTTAAAGAACTATAAAATAGAGTTGTTATCTATAAACGGTGAACCTACTGCTGATAAAAATGTAAATAATAATGAGATTGTCTTAGATAAATGTACCGAAAATAAAATAGTAGTGAAGATATCAAGACTGAAAAAACACAGCATTACTTTAAAACAATGGGCATCTGTTGGAGCAGGTATAAATTTTACAGATAATACAGTCGCAAATAACAAAGATATAATACTAAAAGGAACAAAAGTTGAATTAAAGAAAAATACAGCTTCTAATGACTATGTTTTGTTTGAAGATATAGCAGAAGATATCTATGATATAATAGCCCCCTCTATATCTTATTATATTACGCCTGAAATAAGCACAGATTTTATAAGTACCGAAAATTCATCAGCGTCTAATAAAGTGGATGTGAGTAAGTCAAGCTTTATGACAGAGCTTACAGCGACAAATACGGATGCACTCTATAAAAAAGCTAAAAGATTAATAATAAATAAAAAAGAAGTAATAAGAAAATATGACGGAACAGATGAAACTAAAATATTTAACAAAGATATAACATTTACACTTACTGATAAGAATGACAGTAATATCACAGCAAAATTTACTGTAAATTCATCTACACAAAAATATAAAGTTGTTGAAGATAACAGTAATATAATAGATGTGCAAGGAGATGTATTGTATGTAAAAGAAGGGCAATATACTCTTACAGAAGAAAATATGCGCTCAAATTATTACTATGGCTATATAGATTTATCCGATACCAAAAATCTCACATCAAGCTCAGTAAATAATACATCAATAGATGTAGATTTAAGTGCAAGTGTAGTTAATACAGATATTTCAAAAGAAATATACAACCATAGAGATTATAATACACTCAAGATAACAAAAACAGGTGACGGCATACATCCTGTAACAGGTACTAAAATAGCCTTGTATACTGCTGTAAACGGAACAGAAGGAACTCAAATATATGAAAAGACAGTGGATAGCAGTGGAACAGTAACATTTGAAAATATTTCGGATTTACAATACGGCTACAAGGAAACAAAGGCACCTGACGGATATATACTTGATTCTACGTTTTATTTTATAACAAGAGATAGCGATACAAGCAATAAAAGTCTTGGAAGAACAGAGACAAAAAGTCTTGTAAACAACAGAATGAAATCAAAGATTGTAATATCTAAAAAAGATGTAAGCAGAGATAAATATTTGAGTGGAGTATCTTTTATATTACAAGGAACAAATGAAAATTCGCAAGATGTATCTGCTGTAAAAATCCAAAAATATACTGCAAAAATCGGTGATATTGCACAAGCTTCATGGGATAATCTTGAAGTGGGCACATACAAACTATATGAAAAAATACCTGATGATTATAAAACACCTGAATCATATGAAAATTCTGACACAGTAGATAATCATATATTTACAGGATATAGAATTCAAATAAATGATAATAAAAAAATATATACTGTGGATGATAATAACAAAAATACTGGAAAGATAATAACAGATGAAAAAAATGCCACTGTTATATTAAACACAGCTTTAACCTTAAATTTCGACGTGAAAAAGAAAAGTGCGAATGATGATATAGCTGATAAAAATAATCTGCCACTTAAAGGAGTACAGTATACTCTTACAGAAAAAACAAATTCAAATATTGTAGGAAAGTTCAGCAAAACAGTAAGTACCAATCAAAACGGTATAGCAACATTTGAGAACATAGCTGTAGGAGAATATGAGTTAAAAGAATCAGCTACAATAGATCCATATAAGAAAGATACTGCCGTAACAACAGTAAAGGTAGAAAATGATAACGGAACTGCAAAGCTGATAGTAGGAACTGATGAAAATACAAATAAACTTATAGAAAAAACAAACTCAGTAGATTATGGAACGCTAAAAATCGTAAAAACAGCAGGAAATCAAAAAGTAAATAATGTTAAGTTCACTATAAAATATATAGCAGATATAAATAAGGTACCTGCAGGTTTTGTAAATGGCACAACAGTTCCTACTAATCTACAATCACATCCGTATTTCAAAGACAGAGTATATGAGGCTATTACATCTGAAGTAGATTCTGAGAACGGTGTAATAAAACAAAAACTTCCAAAAGGTATATATAAGATAACAGAAGTAGAAGCACCGGACGGATACCAAAAATCAGCTCCATACTATGTCAAAGTTAGTGGTAATGATGCCGAAACTCCTCTAACAATAAACAATGAGGTAGAAACAGTAAAACTTAGCATAGTAAAAAAAGATGCAAATGATAACAGATTAATAAAAGGTGCAAAATTTGAAATAGAAAGAAAAAATAATATAAACGGTAGCTATGAAAAGCTAAAAAATACTGATAATACTACCATATTTACTACAAATGCCTCTGGAAAAATAGAAGTGACTGTTCAAAAAGGAGATATAAAAATAACAGAAATAACTCCTGCGCCTCATTATAGTCAAAACAGCTTACAGCTATATGACACTGCTGTTGAGGACAGTAAAAAAATATCAGGTGAACTGAGAATAACAGCAGATAAGACAGTAATAGCTACAAATGCTAAAATAAAATCAAAATTTGTATTAAACAAGAAAAGTGTAACAAGAGATAATAATTCTGTAAATTTTGAAAATGTAGAGTTCAAGCTGTATGAAACAGACGAAAATTATACAAAGCTTGATAATGTTGCAGACTATACATTTACTACGGATGCTGACGGAAAAATAGAAGAAGAAATAGACACAGGCTACTATGTAATAGAAGAAACAAGAAAAGCAGGCTATACAGCTAACATAGTAGCAAATGATAATGGAACGCCAATATTATCAAATAATCTTTCTTTTAAAAAAGATATAAATGCAGATACAAATATATCTGTAGAGAATAAACCTATATATGTAAAATTTAAAATAACAAAGATAAAAAAAGGAACAACTACTCCTGTACAAGGTGCAACAGTGGCAATATTTGACAAAAATGACATTAAGATAGCTGAAGCTACAAGCGGTGCAGACGGTGTTATGAACTTTGATGCTACTTACCTAAATGGAGTAAAGAAGTATGACGGTATATTATGGCAAGAAGGCTTGTACTACAAAGAGCTTAACAGACCAAACGGATATTTCCTAAATGACAAGAAGCATAATATAACACTGGCAGATGATGTATCATTAAACGACAGCACTATAAACTACACTCTTGGAAATAAACAAATACTTGGAGAGATAAAAGTAATCACATATTCACGTAATAAACTGACAAATGCTGAAGCAAAGCTTGGAAATATAAAAGTGGAACTTGAAAAATATGACGGCACAAGCTGGCAAAAAATTAGAGAAGCCACTACAGATAATAACGGTGAATTTGTATTTACAACATTAGAAGAGGGAAAATACAGAGTAGTTGAAAAATATGCATCTAACACAGAAGTATTGAAAGGATACGAACAAGTCGATAAGGAAGCTACTACAACAAAAGGCGGAGTTATAACTGAAGTTGAGATAAAACCTGCATCAGCTGACGGAAAAGATACAAACGGAGTAACAAATCACACCTTGTATATTTCGCATGAAGCATTCTTCGGTTCACTTACTATCAACAAAAAAGATACAGACGGCAATAAACTAACAGGCGTTGAGTTTGGATTATATGATGATTCCGATAAAAAAATAGATACGCTTATTACAAATGACGGTACAGTAAAAAAAGAAAATCTTATTTTTGGTAATTACTACATCAAAGAAGAAAAAACTCCAAATAATATACTGATGAATACAAGCAAGATAGATTTCAGCATAAATTATGGCAATAGAGATGTGGTAAAAGATATAACAAATAATAAATTTGAAGCTAAGATAGAAGTATCCGTAATTGACAGTGAAACAAATGAACCGGTAGATGACACTGAAATATCAATTATTAATATCGGCGAAAAAATTACGGATTCAACAGGCAAAATAATCTATACAAATGTACCGAAGGGAAAACATAATATAAGCATATCCAAAGTAAACCCTAATTATTTGCCGAATCATACAGTTAAAAAAGTAGAGCTTAAAGATGCGGATAATAATACAATAATAAAAATAGAGTACAAGCTTACAAAGATAAGAACAGGTATAATATTGACAAAAACAGACGAAAAAACAGGAGAAAAATTACAAGGAATAGAGTTTGAACTTAAGGGAACGAAAGTAGGCAACACTACAGCTATAGTAAAAACTACTGATGAAAAAGGCAAAATAATATTTGATAATCTAATATACGACACTTACACTATAAAAGAAACTCAAACTAAGGAAGAATATAGATTGTTAGAAGATGCTATAACAGTAGAATTAAATCAGGAAAATTTAGTATTAGATGTAAAAAATACTAAAAAAACAGGTTTGTTGGAATTTGTAACAGTGGATAAAAATAACAAAAAGCCTTTGCGCAACGCTCATATAGAAATATATAAAGGAAATAAAAAGATAGCTACATTTGTTACAAATGATATGGGTACGGTTGATACTGTAAACACAACTGATAAAAATATCTATGTTAGAAATGACCAAGCAACAAATAAAAATCAAATAGTAATGCCGATAGGCAACTATACTATAAAAGAAATAAAAGCACCAAGCGGATATGAGCTTAAGAAAGAAAGTATGGGGTTTGAAATATCACTTGATACGGTTACACCTGTAACACTTGAAAACGAACCAAGTCCATCAAGCAGCGATGACGAAATTAATGGTGGAAATAGTGGTGGTTTTGGAGGAGGAGGTGCCGGAGGAAACGGTGGCGGTATTGGAGATGGCGGTGGAGGTTCATCTCAAACTATACCGGGTATAATATTTTCCCTTTCTAATACTTCTAATAATACTACACAAATGAACACACCTGAAAGTGTGACAAAATCTAATACGCCTGAAAATTTGACTTTAAATACTTTCGCAAACATTGTTCCTATTCAGATTGATATACCGAATGAAAATTCGGCACAAAAAAAAGAGGATAATTTAAAACAAATATACAATGCTTCTAAAACACCAAATGGTCAAATGCCTGTAAACATAAAGCCGGATAAACCTGAAACAAATACTGACAACAATAGACACGAACAAAGCAACAATACAGCTCCTGATGGCAATGAGTCAGCTACTAAACCAAATTCAACAACAACTGACAATACAAAAGACAAATCCAATGTTGAAAAGATTAAGAAAGCTATAGAATCTAAAAATGTATATGAAATTGTTGATAAGCAAAACCGCCATATAGGAAATGCAAGAGTAGTGTTAAAAGACGATGGTGTATTTTTAGAGTTTGTAAATGATTCGGATGTACCTCTTAGCGGTAAAATAAAGTATGATGAGGATGATAATTCTATAGAGTTAATAGAAGAGAACATACCTCTTTCTCAGATAAATTTTGAAAATAAAACTTTACCAAAAACAGGTTCAAATAGTAATAAAACTACAACTATATCAGGTTTCGCTTTAATACTTTTAGCAATTCTGCTTAAAAGAAAAAATAAAAATATATAAAATAAAATATTAAAATTAATACTAAAATTCAATAGAATGATAGAAAAATAGCGTTGTGAAAATTTAGTAAATATATAACTATATTCATATATTTCTTATCAATAAATTATCTATTATTCTATTGACGATTAGTATAAAAAATTAACCTAAAAAGATTATAATTTGTCTTTTTAGGTTAATTTTTTTTATTGTTTTGATATTTATTCAACTTTATATTATATTAAAAGTTAATAGAATAATAGAAAAATATGTAAATTTAATAAAATCCGGCAATATTTGTAGACTTATAATATTAAATTATTTATTATGAGATTAGAGATTAGAGATTAGAGATTAGAGATTAGAGATTAGAGATTAGAGATTAGACTATTATATAAATATTATATTTTGCATAGTTTTTATTCAATGGTTTCATAAATTTGTTGAAAATTTTCATAATTTATGCTATTATTACAAGGTATTTTTTATTATGTACAATTTATGAAATGGAGAAAAAATGAAATTTTTTATTCAAGTTGAAAACTTGATATATGAATATAAAGATTATGAAAATGTGCGCAGAGCTGTGGATGATATATCACTTAATATAGAAAAGGGTAAGTTTATAGTGGTATTGGGGCATAACGGTTCGGGGAAATCTACTTTTGCAAAACATTTGAATGCGATATTTACACCTACAAAAGGGAAAGTATATATAGATGATATAGACACTACTGATGAAAATAGGGTATTTGATATAAGACAAAAATGTGGAATGGTTTTTCAAAATCCGGATAATCAGATAGTAGCTACAATAGTTGAGGATGATGTAGCTTTCGGTCCTGAAAATATGGGAGTTCCGTCGGAAGAAATAAGAAAAAGAGTTGATTATGCTTTGGAAACTGTGAGGATGAGTGAATTTTCTACAAGAGCTCCACATCTATTATCAGGCGGTCAAAAGCAAAGAATAGCAATAGCAGGCATAATTGCTATGAAACCTGAGTGTATAATACTTGATGAATCTACTGCAATGCTTGATCCTCGTGGTAGATATGAAGTTATGAATACAGTAGAAAAGTTGAATAAAGAAGAGAATATTACGATAATACATATAACACATTTTATGGAGGAGGCTGTAAAAGCCGACTATATTTATGTTATGGAAGAGGGAAAAATCGTAATGCAAGGCACACCGAGAGAAGTTTTTTCTCAAGTTGAAGATTTGCAAAAATTGGGATTGGACGTGCCACCTATGACAAAATTATCGTATGAACTTAGGAAAAACGGTGTAAAAATAGATGATAAGATTCTTACAGTTGAGGAGATGGTGGATAGCTTATGTCAATTAAAGTAGAAAATTTAAAACACATATATGCACCGAATACTCCGTTTGAAACAATAGCATTAGATGATATAAATATAGAGATTAAAACAGGTGAATTTATCGGTCTTATAGGACATACAGGCTCAGGAAAGTCTACGTTTATACAGCATTTGAATGGACTGTTGAAAAGTAACTATGGGAAAATTTTTATAAATGATTTGGATATAACCGATGAAAAAATATCACTTACAGATGTAAGAAAAAAAGTAGGTTTAGTTTTTCAATATCCGGAATATCAGTTATTTGAAGAGACTATTGAAAAAGATATAGCTTTTGGACCGAGAAATCTCGGACTTGCTGAAGATGAGATAACTCAAAGAGTAAAAGATGCTATGCAGCTTGTCGGATTGGAATATGAAAGGTCAAAGGATAAATCTCCGTTTGACATATCAGGAGGACAAAAAAGGAGAGTTGCAATAGCAGGTGTAATTGCTATGAAGCCTGAGATATTGATATTGGACGAGCCAACAGCAGGTTTAGATCCGAAAGGTAGAGATGATATACTTAGAAACATAAAAGAAATTCATGAAAAAGAAAAAAATACCATTATATTGGTATCTCACTCTATGGAAGATGTTGCCAAACTTGCCGACAGATTACTTGTTATGAATAGAGGCAAGGTAGAATTTTTTGATACACCTAAGGAAGTTTTTAAGCATGAAGAAAGGCTTAAACAAATCGGCTTAGATGTACCGAAAGTATTGGACTTGGCAAAAAAACTGAGAGAGCAAGGCTTTGATATTTCAGATGACATTTTAACAATTGATGATATAAAATTAGAGATACTTAAAAATTTAAAGGAGAAATAATGCTAAAAGACATAACCATAGGGCAATATTATCCTACAAACTCCATAATTCACAAGCTGGATCCGAGAGTTAAGATAATATTTACCTTTGTTTTTATGGTATCATTGTTTATTGTAAATACATTTTCAGCATATATATTCGTATTTGGTATGCTTGCAGCGGTTATTGTTTTGTCAAAAGTACCATTTTCATATATATTAAGAGGTGTTAAAGCAATAATATATCTCTTGCTTTTTACTTTTGTTCTAAACGTTTTGTTTACAAATGGAGGCAAGATATATTTTGAATACGGAATAATCAAGATAACACAAGATGGATTGAACTTAGGCTTTTTTATGCTGATAAGATTGCTATTGCTTATAGTAGGGGCGTCAATGCTTACGCTTGTAACAACACCTATACAACTTACAGATGCACTTGAAAATATGCTTTCACCATTTAAGAAAATGGGTTTACCTTCACACGAATTGGCGATGATGATGACTATAGCACTCAGATTTATACCTACATTATTAGATGAAACAGACAAGATTATGAAAGCTCAAATGGCAAGAGGTGCTGACTTTGAGAGCAAAAATGTAATAAACAGGGCTAAGAGTATGATACCTCTGTTAGTACCATTATTTATAAGTGCGTTCAGAAGAGCAGATGAGCTCGCTATGGCTATGGAATCAAGATGTTATCATGGTGGTGAAGGAAGAACAAGATTAAAACAGATTAAGTATGTGCAAAGAGATTACATTGCACTTGCGATATTATTTTTTTATTTGATTATCAGTATATTGATTAGAAATTATAAGATATTGTGATGAGTGTTTATTTTTGAAATTATGACAGTATTAAAATGTTTAATGAATTGAAAAACTATGAAGAATATATTTTTAAAAGTAAGTTATGATGGCACAAACTACTGTGGCTGGCAAAAACAAAATAATGCTGTAAGCATACAACAAACACTGGAGAAAGCCATATCAAACATAACAAGAGAAGATACAGAATTAATTGCATCAGGTAGAACCGACTCAGGTGTACATGCTTTAGGACAGGTATGTAATTTTAAGACAAGTTCAAATATTCCATCTCAAAAATTTGCATATGCAATAAATTCCAAACTTCCAAAAGATATAAGAGTTGTTGAAACAAAAGAAGTGGATTTTGCATTTAATGCAAGGTTTACAGCAAAAAAGAAAACATATATGTATAGGATATATAACAGTGAAATTTCAAGTCCGTTTTATTATAAATATTCTATGCAAGTTGCCAAAAAATTGGATATGGATTTGATGTCAAAAAATGTGAATATGCTCATTGGAACGTATGATTGGACATCATTTTACACATATGAAACAAACAATCCTAAAAATCCTGTAAGAACCATATACAGTGCCGATATATCAAAAAACAATGATATGATTACATTCGAGATAGAGGGTAACGGATTTTTATACAATATGGTCAGAATAATAGTAGGGACACTTATAGATATAGGACTTCATAAAAATGAGAGGGATATAAAGCAGATAATAGAAAAAAAAGACAGATTGTATGCAGGAGCAACAGCAAAGCCACAAGGTCTTTTTTTGAAGGAAGTATGCTATCAATAAAATGAAATGGGAGAAACTATGAACAAGATGGAAGATGTTTTTACACTCATAAGAGACGGATATGATGATTTCAGCAAAGGTCATAAGAAAATAGCGGATTTTATAATAAAAAACTATGACAAATGTGCTTTTATGACAGCGTCTAAAATGGGAGAAGAGGCTGATGTAAGTGAATCTACAGTTGTAAGATTTGCTTATACACTTGGATATGACGGTTATCCTCAGCTACAAAAAAATTTACAGGAAGTTATAAAAAATCAGCTTACTATAATACAAAGAGCTAAAATGAGTTTTGACAATATAGATGAGTATAAAATATTTGAAAGTGTGCTAAAAAATGATACACATAATATTAAACAAACTTTGGCAAGGATAGAATCTGATACTTTTAGAAAAATAATAAATGATATAGTGAATTGCAAGGGGAAAATTTATATTGTGGGTCTTAGAACATCAACATCTTTAAGCGAATATTTGGCATATTATTTAGAGCTTATGATGGATAATATAAAGCTTATAAAGTATACATATACAGATGTGTTTGAGCAGATAGTAGATGTAAAAAAAGAAGATTTGGTAATAGGCATAAGTTTCCCAAGATATACATCAAGAACTTACGATATATTAAAATATGCAAAAGATAAGGATGCCAATATAATAGCAATAACAGATTCCAAACATTCTCCTATAGGAGAACTTTCGAACAATACAATAATAGCGGTAAATAATATGACCTCTATAGTAGACTCTTTGGTTGCACCTCTTAGCGTAATAAATGCTATAATTGTAGCAGTGGGTTCAAAGAAAAAAGAAGAAGTGAAAAATAAATTTGAACAATTTGAATATATTTGGAAGATGCAAGGAATATTCAAGGAGTAATAAAAAGGTTGTTACTATGATTTTTTATCATTTTGTAACAACCTGTTTTATTTATAAGAGTTTATTCAGTGCGTGATATACTCCGAAGTCATCATTGGTGGATGTTATAAAATCTGATATATCTTTTAATTCATCTATAGCGTTGCCCATAGAAACAAGTGTTCCGACAGCTTTTCTCATAGTCAAATCGTTGTGACTGTCGCCGATTGACAGTATGTTTTCTTTATTTATACCGAGTTTCTCAGCTAAATTAGATATACCGTTACCTTTATCAACACTACTATGATGTATCTCGATAGATTTTTCACCGACTTGTGTTATATAATAATCCATAGCACTTACTGTTTCATAAGCTTTTTTCATATCTGAATTACTTAAAAAGGATGCTAAAATCATATTGATTCCGCCTTGTTCATCTTCTGAAAATTTGAGTATATCAGGTACACTCATTCTTGTGTCTTCGACTAATTTATAAAATTCAGGGTTTATATAGTCTTTGTATTTTTCGAGTGATTCTTCACTACAGATAACTTTTCCGTTTGAGTATAATTCAAACATCATGTTCATATGATCAAGCTTTGAATGTATATTTTTTACATCTTCAGATTTTATACGAATATCAAATATTGTGTTGCCGGTTTTATCTATACAGGCGGAACCATTTGTAAGTATGGTATAATCTGTATATGGAAGTAAATTTTTTATACTGTCTATATGATATACTTCTGATAGAGTTCTTCCTGTACATATTGCAAAGTTTATACCTTTTTCGTGATGTTTTTTTATTATTTCTACATTTTGGGGTGATATTTGTTTATCAGAGCCAAGCAGTGTACCGTCTAAATCAAGTGCAACTAATTTTATCATAACAAAATCCTTTAAACTGTTTTTAAGATAATATATTTATAATTGTTTATCATTTTTATTATATCACTGTTTAATCAGATAGCATTAAAATCTTATTGTAAAATTATATTTACCCAAGCTTATAAAAATTATTGCATATCTTTTATTTTTTGTAGCAATATTTCTTTTGTGTTGAGTTTAGGTTCGTCAAGGACGATTTCCATTAAATAATTTAGTATTTCGCCTATTTCCTTACCTGTATACCCTAATTTTTTTATATCATGTCCATTTAAAGCAAGGTCTTTTTTTGTGAATATATTTTCTTCATCTAATACTTGTTTCACTTTTTTCTCAAATATGTCATTGTCGCCTATTGTTGTAGACATTGAATCCGCTTTTTGTAGCTCTACAAGGTAGTTTATGTTTTCTTTGCCTATATATGAAATAAGTCGTCTTATGCCTTTTGGGGTTATAGTATCAGGTGCTATCATATGTTTTTCAACAAGAAGAGATACTATATTTATTATATTGTTAGGATATCTAAGCTTTTTAAGATATTTTACGGCTATTTCTTTGCTTATTTTGTTATGACCGTAAAAATGTGCAATACCGTTTTCGCCTATGGTTCTTGTGTAAAGTTTGCCTGTATCGTGAAATAGGGCGGATAATCTTAAAATTATATCATTTTTTATGTTATCGAGTACGCTCATTGTGTGAAAGAATAAATCATATTTATGGTATGGATTTTGTTGGTCATATCCGTACATATCGTCTATAACAGGCAAAATATATTTTAATAAATCTGTTTTGTGCATTAATATAAAAGCTTTTGACGGTTTTTCTGTGAGAAGCATTTTTGTAAGCTCTGCATTTATACGTTCAATGGAGATATCATTTATTGTGTGTGATAATAATTTTATTGCATCAAAAGTATTTTGTTCTATTTCAAAATTAAGCTGAGATGCGAATCGTATAGCTCTCAATATTCTCAATTTATCTTCTTTAAATCGTTTCCTCGGATTTCCTACACATCTTATAATCTTATTTTCTAAGTCGAATTTTGAGTTAAAAATATCTATTAGACCTCTATCGTCATTATAAGCCATAGCATTTATTGTAAAATCTCGCCTTGACAAATCATATTTTATATCTTTTTCAAAATTTATTTTTTGAGGGTGTCTGCCGTCTAAATAACCGCTTTCACTACGATATGTTGTTATTTCTATTGGAACATTATCAATTATTACAGTTACAGTACCGTATTTTATGCCTGTATGGGCTACTATATATTTATCTTTAAATATTTTTGTAACTTCGTCCGGCAGGGCGTCTGTAGCTATATCTATGTCATTTACCCTTTTGCCTAACATCATATCTCTAAGATAACCGCCTACTATATACGCATCGTAAGAATGATTTTTTAGAGCAGATATTATTATTTTTGCATTTTTTTGCATAGTAAAATTTTTGGTGTTCATATTTACTCACCTTATACTTATTATAGAAACCTTGTATATATTTTATCATAAATATCTTTAAATTTGATAAAAAATATGATTTTTTATAATTTCTATACTCCTATTAAGTTTTGGTATTAAATAATTATATATAAAGCTATGAAAACATTGATATATATAATTAGATTATATAAAATGTATGTAAATATAGGATTAATACTAATATCAAATCAAATAAGGGAAAAATAAAAATTAATGAATTTAAAATTAATTGCAATACATTTTTTCGTAATTCTAAAGCATATTAGTATAAATTATATTGTGTATGTAAAATTAATTGAGATTTAATATTTTTTATTAAGTAGTGTAGGAGGGAAAATATGAAGCTTAATATGTTTAAAAAATTGGCTTTATCTTTAATATTAGGTTTATCTTTATTAACAGTACATGCAGATGCCGAGACTATTATGTCAGATAAATATGATTTAGACTTAAACGGGACAAAGGAATGGATAAAGTTATATGTGGACAGAATAGACGAATATGTAGCAATACCAAGTTATATGGAGATACAATACAACATACCTACAGATATAGTACCTGATACATATGATGTAATTGATATACCTAATGAGAATAAATTGTCTTATTCTAAAATGAAAGTTATAGACATAAATTCTAATGATAAGCAAAAAGAGATTATGTTAATGTTGCGTTCAACAGAATATTTTTATAATGAAATTCAATTATATTCATTTGTTAATGGGAAAATAAAATATCTCGATAAAATAGAAAGTGTTTCAGACTTTGAAAATGTTGGAGTAAATAAAAAAACAAACAGGTTGGAAGTGATATCTGAGGCAGATTATCCTATACAAAGTGCATATTATAGGAAATTTATGATATTACAAGGAAAATTAAAAGAAGTTACAAGCGATGAAGTAAATATATCATATTTTAATAAAAAAATAGAATTAACAGCACAAAAAAGTATAGATGTATATTCAAATTTAAATTTTAATAAAAAGTCTTTTTCAATAAGACCTAATGAAAAGATAATTTTTGTTTCTGCAAATAAAAAATCAGGATATATTAAGGTAAAAAATAGCCAAGGAAAAGTTGGATATATACAAACAAAAAAATCCTCTGAGGGGTATGGACATGAATTAAAACAATATTCCGGTGTTCATATAGAAGGAGATGATGAAAGTCCAATTACAGGTGCCAATCATTGGAATTAATAGGATAGATTAATATCAAAACTTAATAGAATGATAGAAAAAAATAGAGTTGTATAAATTTAATAAAATACAACTCTATTTTTAGTTTTCTTAGATGAATTATATAGTATTATATTGAAAATTAATATAATACTAAAATATTATAGAATAATGGAAAAACATAATAATTAATTTTTCCGATGAACTATTTATATTATATAAGTTATACATAATTTTCTTAGAGAATAGTAGAAGGGTACAATCTATAAAGATCTATTACTATAAATTACTTGATTTCGGAATCACAATATTCGCATTTAACTGTAAAACCGGATCTTTTTGTAATTTTTGCACCACAGTATGGACATTCAATGCTTTCGTTCAAATTATCAGAGCTGTTGGGTTTATTGAGCATTATTTTTTGACTGCTACCTAATTCTAAGGATATATTTATCAATATTTTTAATTTTAATAGTTTTTCTATTTCTTTTGTTACACTGTCGTTTGTTTTATTCAGTTTTGAAGCTAATTCAGATAAACGAATATATCCATAAGCATCATGAACGAATATATTATTATATAAATAAGCGCTTTTAATTAAATTGCTTTTTCTAAAATTCAAATAGGCTAAAACGGAGAACAGGACTGTAAATTGAATATATGTTACCATGTTATCTGCCAATTCTGAATTTTCCGTAAAACCTGAAATAATGCCATAAACTGATATAACTACAAAAAATGCCCATATAAAGAATTTTATTTTTAAAGATTTTAATAATTTGTCAATTTTTTTCCCATCTATATACATTATATTTCCTCCGCATGCTGTAATAATTAAAGCTAAAAAGTCAAAGTATAATTTTATTTTAAAATTGATATAAATAAAAATAATGTTGTAAATAAATTAAGTTAGAATTTTTTATACATCAAAATAAAATCTATGTTTAATCTTATAAGAATATTATAAGTCAATCTATATGCCTTTCATAGACAGACTTACTTTTTTTCTGTCATAATCTATGCCTATTACCTTTACATTAATTACATCACCTATTGATACTACATCCATAGGATTTTTAATATATTTGTCGCTTAACTGTGATATGTGTACCAAACCGTCATTTTTTACACCTATATCTACGAATGCACCGAATTCAAGTACATTTCTTACTGTACCTTTTAATATCATACCTTCGCTTAAATCTTCCAGTTTCAGTACATCACTTCTCAAAACAGGTGAAATATTTTTTTCGTCTCTTATATCAAGTCCGGGTTTTTTAAGCTCTTTTATTATATCTATAAGAGTGGGCATACCAATTTCCAATTTGTCTGCTAAATCTTTTTGAGAAAATTTGTCTATTTTTTCTGTAAAATTTTTTATAAAATTTTCGCTTTGTATATCAACATCTAATATTTCTAACAATTTATAAGTTTTTTCGTAGGCTTCAGGATGTATGCCGGTATTATCGAGTAAGTTGTCGCTTTCTTTTACTCTTAAAAAACCTGCACATTGTTCAAAACAGGATTGACCTAATCTTGATACTTTTAAAAGTTCATCTCTGTTTTTAAATTTTCCTGAAGTATCTCTATATTTTACTATATTTTTTGCAATTGATGGTGTTATGCCGGATATATATTCGAGTATGCTGTAAGATGCCGTATTTAAGTCAACACCAACTTTATTAACATTATCTTCGACAACATTTGATAATACTTCACTCAACCTTTTTTGATTTACGTCATGCTGATATTGACCTACTCCTATTGATTTCGGTTCTATTTTTACAAGCTCGCTCATAGGGTCTTGTATTCTTCTTGCTATGGATACAGCGCCACGAAGTGATACGTTCATATCTTTTAATTCCTCTTCACCGAGTTTTGAAGCGGAATATACTGATGCACCTGCTTCGCTTACTATTGTATAATACACATTATCCATTCCTTTTACAATATCTGCAACTATTTGTTCTGATTCTCTTGACGCTGTTCCGTTTCCGATGGATATTATATTCACTTTGTATTTATTTATGAGTGAAGTTATTTCTTTTGATGTTTCTTCTACTTTATTTTGTGGCATAGTGGGATATACCGTTGTAGTGTCAAGCACTTTTCCTGTTTCGTCTACGACAGCTATCTTACAACCTGTTCTGTATGCAGGGTCCCAACCTAATACAACTTTATTTTTAAGAGGAGATTGCATTAAGAGTGCTGATAAATTTTCGCCAAAAACAGCTATGGCTTTCTCTTCGGCTCTTGAAGTCATCTCTGAGCGAAGTTCTCTTTCGAGCGATGGCAACATTAATCTTTTGAGTGAATCTGTTATTGTGTCTGTCATTATATCTTCATGAATTTCTGATTTTATATAAGATTTTTGGGCTGTTTCCAAAAATTTTTCAAAATCATAATCTATTTTCACTTTTAATATATCGTCTTTTTCACCTCTGTTTATGGCAAGTATTCTATAAGACGGCATTTTAGAAGATATTTCACTAAATTCCATATACATTTTATATACTGAGAAATCTTCTTTTTCTTCTGCACCTTTTTTTGCAGATGTCATTATCACTGCTGTATCAAAAAGCAATTTTCGAAGCTGTTTTTTGAGTTCAAAATCATCGGCTATTATTTCGGCAACTATGTCCATTGCGCCTGCTATGGCATCTTTTTTAGAGTTTACTTCAAGTTCTTCGTTTATAAATTCATCCGCTCTATCTTCTATTTTTTCAATGCCTTCTAATAATATTTGACTTAGAGGCTCCAATCCTTTTTCTTTTGCAACACTTGCTCTCGTTCTTTTTTTCTGTTTGAACGGTGCATATATGTCTTCTACTTCTTGAAGTGTCATGGCATTTTCAAGAGACAGTCTTATGTTTTCAGTCATTTTACCTTGTTCTTCTATGAGATTTATTACACTGCTTTTACGTTCTGATAGTGAAGTTAGGTATTTTAATCTTTCGTCAAAATCTCTAAGAAGTGTATCGCTGGCTCCTCCGGTTGCCTCTTTTCTGTATCTTGCGATAAACGGTATTGTTTTTCCTTCGCTTATAAGAGTCATTATATTATCAACTTGACCGCTTTTTAGAGAAAACTCCTGCATAAGTATTTTTTGTATATCCATATCTACTCCTTAAAAGTTTAATAAAATATTTTTTGACGCTAATATCTTGTTTAAATTATGATAATTAATAAGTATTAATACCGATACTTTTCATAATTATATGAAAATATATTGTAATTAGGCTTAGCTGAATATTTTTTGCATAAAAAACTATTTCAATTTTATATTATATAACATATTTGTTCAATTTTGTAGTGAATTAGAGAAAAAAATGTCAATATATAATATTTCTTAAAAAACTAAAATCACAGTTGAAATTATCAACTGTGATTTTAGTTTGAGTATTAAAATGAAAGATAGATACCTTATTTAGTTTGTAGCTCTTAGCAGCTTTTTATAGATATTTATTATTTAGAAATTCATTGGCAAATGTCTCATATGTTGAGGGCTTTCCGTAGAAATAACCTTGTATCATATCTATATCTGAAAATATTTTTATGGAATTGAGCTCACTTTCAAGCTCAACACCTTCAAGACAGGTAGTTATGTTTGCCTTGCTGCATAAAGAGCCTATAAATTGTATGAATGTGGCATCGAATTTATTGGAGTTAATGCCTTTTACAAATATTTTATCTATTTTTAACATATCTATCGGGATTTCTTTTAGTAATCCGAGAGATGAGCTTCCTACACCGAAGTCGTCCATAGCCACTTTTATTCCTAATTCCTGTATATTTTTGAATTTTTGTATAAGGTCATTTTTATTCTTAACTATGCTTGTTTCTGTCAATTCTAAAAACAATGTATTAGGTGTAAGAGCATATTTATTTAATATATCTTTTAGAAAATCTATAAAACTGTCATCCAATAACTGTAAATATGATACATTTACGTTTATATGGAAATTTTTCAGTTGTTTTTGTGCATGAATACAAACTTTTACAGATTCTGTAAGTACCCATTTGCCAAAATCTTGTATAAAGCCCATTTCTTCCAATATTGGAATGAATTCTTCAGGTGATACGCTACCGAATTCATCACATGTAAATCTTGCGAGAGATTCGGCGCCTAATAATTTGTCTGTTTTTGTATCTATATGTGATTGATAGACCAAATAAAAACCTGAAAAATTATTTGACATGCTGTCTCCTATTATCTGCGTCAATTTATTTTTTCTATATTTTAATTTCAGTATGTGTTTACTGAAAGATATCAATCTGTGTTTGTCATCTAATCTTGACTGCTCCAATGCATATTCAGCATTGCTTATGAGTGTGTTGTATGAATTTGAATCTTTCGGAAAGAAAGAACATCCGGCAGATATATTCAGATAATAGTTTTTTTCAGGAAGAACTTTGTATGTGGATAATATATTTTTTATTATATCAACAAGTTCCATACATTCACGAATATCGGCAGTTTCTATTTTTATAGCGAATATATTCCATTCAAATAGAAACAGCATCATATTGTCTTTCATAATATGCTGAAAAGTCTCAGCTAAATCTATGACTACATAATCGGCTATATTTCTGCCGAATATTTTTGAAATATTAGTCAGATTATCAAATTCTATGAGCAATATAGCCATAGGAGTATGTTTGTTTCTTAGATGTTCTTCTGTTAAGTTCTTCAAGTGAAATCTGTTAGGAAGATTTGTAGAATAATCTACAACAGGTTTTTTATTTAGCAATTTAATCATTATAGAAACAACATTAGGTTTTAAATTCTGGTCATAAGTCAATGATGCTCTTAATTTTGCAAAAATTACTTTACCAAATTTGTTTAAAATTCTAATTACTGTATCAAAAAATTCTATTTCGCCTGAAGACATTTTTCTTATAAATTGTTTGAACGCTGACAAATCTTTTTCATGAATAGAACGATATAGTGTGCTTTCAGAAAACAAATTTTTACTCTTTTCGGAATATCCGAGTTCATATAACAGTTTGTCAGGTATATATGTGTTTTTTGTTTTTAAATTGTAAAATATCAAATAATCTTCACAGACACTGGCAATAGAATTATAAAAATCAAGTAATTTAAAATCAAAACTGTTAAAAAGTGTCTGCTTACGGTTATCTTCAAAAGCTGATGAAAATTTCTTGCACTTATCTATATTAAAAGCAGTTAATACATACTTATATTTTGGATGATGTTCATTTTTTGTTATATAGACTTTGTAATATAAGTCTAATTTTTTATAATACATCTCTCTTTTGCAAGTTTCATTTAACGGCATATTTTTAAAATATACATCTGAACAACATTGATTTTTGAAACCGAATTCATTTTTTATCGGACATGATGCACATGGGTATTCATTTTCCATTAAAATTTCATAGCATTTAGTACGAACACCTTTATAATTAGCAATTTCTCTAAATTGCTCATTTGCATATGTGAGATTGAACTCATCGTCTATTGCATATACAACGGCATTCATAGATGATAAAATATAGTCAGAAATGGTATCGGTATTTTTTGGTATATAAACAAAATCCTTAAAATGTATGAATAAAGATACTATTTTTGATAATGAAATAAGATGATTTATATCATAATCGCTCCATGTTTTATTTTTATCACTTGATAGAAACCCCATAATTCCTACGATTTTGCGGTTGTCAAATATTATGTGATTACATAGATTTTTTATACCTTTTAAATGAAGTCTACGTTTTATATAATGAGGCAAAACACTAAAATCATTCAAAGTCATTATATAGTTATTATCATGGTTGAAAATCAATTTCGTGATATACGATATTGAGATTGAATTTATTTGTTTTCCTATTTCATCATCTTTTACAATAGAATTATTTATAAGATATTTTTCATTATCAGACAATGTAAAAAGATAAATAGAATCGATACCGATTTTATGTTCAAATGTTGAAAATAGATATTTTATGACATCGTTAAGATTAGAAGAATTAGATAATATGCTAAGTACAGAGTCGAAAAAATCTCCTCTTGGAAAATAATCTTCTAAAAATTGTGAAAATATCTCTTCTCTTGAAGTTTCGCTTAAAAGCTGAAGTTTATTAAATGACAGATATTCATTTTTATTTATTTTCAGTACATCTATGGATTCGCTCGGATACATATTTGTTTTGGCATCTGATATATTTTTTAAAAAAGTATCAATATTATCGCCTGATACATCAAGTATTGAGTAAACCGTTCTCATAGAAAAGGGTTTTACAAATCCGCTTCTTTTGAAAAAATATTGTGCATTTCCGGCAATAAAATCTATTTTACTTTTTATAGATTTAGTGGAATACACACTGTCCATAAAAATTAAAAATCTTTCTTTATCTATACAGGTTACAAAATCGTTTTTACCGAATTGAGACTTTAAAAATAAAGTTACCGATTTCAATAAATTAATATGTTCTATGTCATTATAATTATCCCAAATCAATCTTATTTTAATAACGCCGTAATTTGTGTTATTTTTTATAGCTGAAATCTGTTTAAAAGATTCATATGACAATAAGAATGTACTTTTGCGATAACTTGAATTTATAATTGTATATCTTTGCATATTTGGATAAATCCCACCTTCTCAGACATAAACTCAGATGATATAATAGAACGTGAAACTATGATTGATAATATTCGTTACAACATATTATCTTTATAGTTTAATTGAATTTTGACATATTTTTAAATTGAAATTTTTGGAATGTAGGTAGGTTTGTAGAAAATAAAAGTGGATAATACAGGGGGGATAAATATTTATTAATAAATAGAAACTACCAATCATACATCACAAAACGAAATCCCAATTTAATTATTTTGTATTAAATAGAATATTAATTAACGATTAGTGGGATATATTATTTTCAATATATTTAATTGTCATATGCTTATAAATGAAAAACTATCAAAATACTGATTAGAATCCATAAATAATAAATTTTTTATATTAATTAAAAATAATTGCTATATAAATTATTTTTTGTTAGATAAAAATATACAACTTTAATAGCATAATGTCAATAGAAATTTTTTGTAAACAAGAAAAAATTGAAAAATAAAGCACTATTTGAATAGAAATATAGGACCATATTGTTTGTTTATAAAAAAAATATGGTTTTTATATGATTATAGATTGAAAAATAAGTGCATTTTGATATAAAATATAGTTGTATAATTTTATTGAAGATATTTTAGGTATTATTATATTTTTTTATGCAAAGAGGTGATATATGGATACTTTGGAAAAAGCAAAAGATGTGATAGATGAAAATTTAGATATATTTGAAATTATTTTTTCAAATATAAAAAAGGCTATACCCAATATTATAATAGCTATTTTATTTTTTGTAATAGGATATTTCATAGCCAAGCTTCTAAGAAAAAAAATAAGGACTATGATGAATATTGCCAATATGGATGTAACACTTGCAGGTTTTTTGTCACAAGTACTGTTTTTTTGCGTACTTATAGTAGTATCAATAGCATCGCTCAGCATACTAGGCATACCGTCTTCGTCTTTTATTGCTGCACTTGGCGGTTTCGGCATAGCTGTAGGACTTGCTCTTCAAAGCAATCTTTCAAATTTTGCTTCAGGCATAATAATAATTATATTTAAGCCTTTTAAGGTAGGCGATTATATTGAAACAAAAGATCAAATATCTGGAACGGTAAGAACCATATCCATTATGAATACAGGTCTTGACACTACGGATAATAAAAAAATATTTATTCCTAATTCCAGCCTTACAACCAATTATGTAGTAAACTATTCTAAAAATGATATAAGAAATATAATATTAAACATTAAAATAAGTTATGATGCAAATCATAATAGAGCTATAGAAATATTGAAAAGCATATTAGAAAATAGTAAATATACTATTCAAGATGCGGATGTGATTTGTGAAATAAGCGAACTTTCTATATATTATGTGAATATATTGGCGAAAACAAGCGTAAAAAACAACAACTATTGGGATATGTATTATAGTGTTATGAGGGAGATAAAAGATAAATTTACAAGTGAAAAAATAGAATTTGCACATTTCGATACAATATACAAGGCATAATAAAAAATTTATGATAATATATTAAGGATATAGAGATGAAAAAGATAATTTTGGCTATTTTTGTAATATTGACTACAATAATTCTCAGTAGCTGTTTTAAAATAGCTACTCCGGAAGATTTATTGGTTTCACCTGCACTTAATCAGGAAAAAAGGGAGATGAAAGAGGCTGTAGATAATTTCAGACCTCCAAATTCTGCAAGTTATCCTGTTATAATGTCAGACAGTGACAGATCGATGTCTATGATAATAAGTGACTTGGACTTGGATTCATCAAGCGAGATAATATCATTTTATAAAAGTAAAGTTGACGATAAAATAGGTATGTTTATACTCAAAAAAGTGGACAATATATGGGTGAAAAAAGATGATATAAAATTTAACACTTATGAAATAAGTGAATTTATGATAGAAGATTTGAACGGTAATGGAAAAAAAGAGCTTATTGTTGAATCGTTTGAGCCTGAAAATACACTTAATCCAAGAAATTACAGCGTCATATATTTTGATAACAAAGAGGTAAAAGTGATAAAAGAAATCCCCAATATGATTATTGAAATAGCTGATATAAATTCGGACGGAAGAAAAGAAATATTTTCTATAACAAAAAATTTGTCGGATTTGGATTATGTTCTTAATATTGACGAATTTGACGGTAGTAAAATAGTAAATTACAGAAAAAAAGTGTTGAAAGATATAAAAAAACCGTATAATATTTCGATAGGCAAGATATTTGATGAGCAAATGGCAATATTTATAGATTATATAGGCGACAACAAGTATGAAAATACAGATATATTGTTATTTAATAAAAATCGCAAAGTACTAACAGATATGAGAGATATACAAGAGTTTAATAAAGGAAATTATCAGTTTAATGTACAGAGTCAAGATATTGATAACGATGGTATAATAGAAGTAGGATATAAGTTTAAGGCACCTAATTATTCCATGTCTATTCAAGATACAAAAGAAGGTGGACTTATAAACGGATATTTTAAAATAAAAAAAGACTATAAATTGGAGCTTGTCAAAGAAGTGTATGAAAATATAAACCTTGGATATGTAATGAATATACCTAAACTTTTTACGGGGAAATATACTATAAATGAAAATGATATGAATACAAATATTAATTTTATAAATCATTTAGGTAAGGAATATCCACTCATACAGATAAATTATATAAAAAAATATGAATGGCAACAAGACAATGAACTTAGAAACAGTATGCAGCTCATAACAGAAAATCAAGATTATGTAATAGCCGGAAAAGTGTTGGATTACAGTGACAGTTTAGATGATAAGGAGAGAGAAAGTTATTTACAGATGCGTTCGTCAGTACAAATTTTATCAAATGTTATAAAAGAAAGATTGTATAAATAAATTTTATAAAAATAATAAGAAGTTTAAAAAATTTGGAGGAAAAAATGAAAATACTTGTTTTGGAAGACGAGTTTTCAATAAGAAGTTTTATTACGCTTAATTTAAAAAGAGAAGGCTATGATGTTATAGAAAGTGCATCTGGAGAAGAGGCAATAGAGCTTTTTGATAAAAATCCGGATGTAAGCATGGCGGTTTTAGATGTAATGCTTCCTGGAATAGACGGATTTGAAGTGTTAAAACATATAAGAAACAAATCTCAAAATATCGGTATAATAATGCTTACAGCAAGGACTAATGAAGAGGATAAAGTACTCGGTTTGGAATACGGCGCAGATGATTATATAAGTAAACCGTTTTCACCAAAAGAGCTTATAGCAAGAATAAGAGCCCTTATAAGAAGAGTTACAAGTGTAGATATGAATAAAGAGGAGATAGAAAAACTTACGAGTGGAGAATTTACTCTTAATTTTTCAGAGAGAAAATTTCTTAAAGGCGATGAGGAAATAGAACTTACACCTAAAGAATTTGAAATATTGGAATTATTTATAAAAAATAAGGAAAAATCTCTTTCAAGAGATGAAATATTGGACAAGATATGGGGAAAAAACTACTATGGAGATTTCAAAGTGGTAGATGTAAATATAAGAAGAATAAGAATGAAAATAGAAAAAGACCCGTCAAATCCATCATATTTGAAAACTGTGTGGGGATATGGATATAGGTGGGAAGAAGATGAAAATTGAAAAAATATTTCAAAAAATAAAAAGATATACAGATTCAAGTATACAGACAAGAATGATAAAAAATTTTGGACTTATAATGGCAGTTACAATTGCAGTTTTGGAAATAATGATAATATCTGTAATATATAATTATTATTATGGCGGAGTAGAGCAAATACTAAAAGACAGGGTGACTCTTACAGCGGAATTTTTGAACAAGTCATCAAACTATTCTTCGTCATATGATAAGGCGAGAACTTTGCTCGGTATGTCAATGTCATCATTTGAGAACAAATTTTTGGTACAGTTCATAGATTCAGATAAAAAACTGATAATAGACTCAAACGGATTTTCAGACAATATTGAAGTGAACACACCAGACGTTGAGGCAGCTTTTCAAAAAAAGATATTTTTATATAGAGGGGTGAGTTCAAGCACAGGAGAAAAAATTCTTGCAGCAAGCAGGCCTCTTATAAGATACAATACAACAGATGGAGTTATAAGATTTGTAGTTTCGCTTGAAAAAGTAGATACGGAGATAAAAAATTTTGTCATAGCAAGTATAGTGCTCTGTATGATAATAGTAGGGTTTTTCTTGTTCACATCTTCGTTAATATCCACATCAATAGTAGAACCTATAAAAAAATTAAATTCTACTGCAAAGGAATTTGCAAAAGGAAATTTTAATGCAAGTGCAGAAAAAACATATAATGACGAGATAGGACAGCTTGTAGATACAATAAACTTCATGGCAAATGAAATAAAAAATACTGAAAAATTGAAAGTAGAGTTTGTGTCATCAATTTCACATGAGCTGAGAACACCGCTCACATCAATTAAAGGCTGGAGTGAAACCTTGCAAATGAGCGAAGGTTATATGAAAGATTCAGATGTGGCAACAGGACTTAATATAATATCGGCAGAGGCGGAAAGATTAAGTATAATGGTGGAAGAGCTACTGGATTTTTCAAGATTTCAATCAAATTCTATGAAAGTTATAAAAAAACCTGTGAACATAAAAGATGTAATATTTCAGGTATATAGACAGTTTTCGAATAAGAGAGCCAATATAAGCCTAAAATGTGACTTAAAAGGTGAAGACACTATAATAAATGCAGATGAAAACAGACTAAAACAAATATATATAAATTTGGTTACAAATTCTATCAAATTTACAAAAGAAGGCGGAGAGATAGAGCTTATAGCCATAGGCTATGAAGATAAAATAGTAACAGTTGTAAAAGACAACGGAATAGGAATAAAAGCTGAAAATTTACCTCATATAACAGAAAAATTTTATAAAGGCACAAGTACAATGCCGGGAAATGGTTTAGGTCTGTCAATAGTAGATGAATTGGTAAAATTACAAGATGGAGTTATGACAATAGAAAGTGAATACGAAGTAGGAACAAAAATAACTATAGTATTCCCTGCATTTAAAGAAGAAGTCTTGGAAAATGATGAAATTTTGGAAGATATAAATGGAGAGCTTTAGTATAAAAAAGACATAGAAATTATATAATACGATTAACTGATTAATGTAAAATGTTGAATTGTATGTATTTTTTATTAGATGTGCTCACATTTTTTAGAAATAAATGTTATTTTAAATAGGTTTTAGTATTATTTATATCAGGTTGACCTGAATTTTGAATATATTACGGTGTAATTATGGATAATTATATTATAGATTTATATGGAAAAGATATTGACTCAATTCATCTTAAAAATGATGCGGACAGATTTGTAATAGAAAATGATACAGGCAGAGGCATAATTACAAACTATCATATTTGCGACGGTTTGGATATAACGTTTAATAATATTCAAATGGATTATTATGAAGGAAATTTTGAATTTAAAGCTGACATAATTGAGATTAATCATTGTAAAGACGGCAGATGTGAATATGAGATTGACTCAAATACAGTAGCTTTTGTATCAAGAGGAGATTTATCCATATCCAATACCATTGATAATACAGGAATATCATATTTTCCAACAAAACTATATAGAGGAATAAGTCTATATATAGATATAGAAAAAATACAAAACAGCAGACTTATAAAAGAATTTGATATAAACCTTTCAAAGATAGCTTCGCTTGCAAAAGGAGGAAATGTCAAGATATTTCGCTCAAATGAGAGATTGGAGCATATATTTTATGAGTTTTACAATGCCCAAAAATATTTTTTGAAAGAGTATCTTAAAGTAAAAAGTATAGAGTTGTTACTTTTTGTATCAAATATAGATTGGAATAATGAAATAAAAAATACCTCTTTTTTGAACAAAAAACAATTATATAAGATAAAAAAAGTAAGAAATTTTATATTAAAAAATCTTGAAAATCACTATACTATAGAACAACTTTCCAAAAAATTCGACATATCAGAATCTTCGCTTAAAAATCAGTTTAAGAAACTTTATGGCGAAAGTATATACAGTTATACAAAAAAACTAAGGCTTGAAAAGTCAAAAACTTTGTTGTTGGAGGGAAAAATGTCAATAGCTCAAATAGCATTAGAGAGCGGTTACGAAAATCCGGCAAAATTTTCATCAGCTTTTAAAAAAGAATTTGGGGTTATACCGTCAAAGTTTCAAATATAACATTATAATTCAATATCTTTATTGGTTTTTAGTATAAATATGCATATTTTTATAAAAAATGGCAAAAATCTATATATTAAAGATTTTGCCATTTTTTTTAGTATAATTTATTATATCCTATTCATTATCTAATTGAACCGTCATAAATACAATGATAAATTGAATATATTTAATTAGGAGTGCTTTGGAATATATTTATTACATATGTCTAAATGGATAGTTTTTAGTCTTTAAAGAGTAGAAAAAGGAAAAATCTTATGATAATATATATCATAAGATATGTATAAGTAGTTGATTGTTAAAGCAAAAACAATAATTTGTAAAAATTTATTTTTTAAAAGAGGGTGAAATAATTGAATGTATTAAAAAAACATATAGATAAGATAATATTTTCTATAATTATGGCTGTGATAGGTGTAGCTTTCAGTGTAGTACCGTATTTTGCAGTAGCTGATATTATAAATAAAATAATAGACAATAACAAAAACCTATCAGAGTTTGTATCATCGATATTACTCATATTTGTCGGACTTGTAGGGGGAGTTATATTTCATTACATATCTACACTTACTTCTCATAACTTGGCTTTTAGTATAATAGAAACGTCAAGACATACGGTTGCACAAAAACTTGAAAGCTTGTCTATGGGAGAGATAGAAAAGAAAAGTAGCGGTCAGTGGTCGCAATTTATGACAGAAACTTTGGATAAAATGGAAAGACCTATTGCTCACGTCATACCTGAGGTAATTGCCAATTTACTTGTACCTGCCACACTTGTTGTGATAATTTTTTCTATGGATTGGAGAATAGGGCTTGCTAATCTTGCAACACTTCCGCTCGGATTTTTATTTTCTCTTTTGATGATGAGGGGATATGAAGAAAAATCGAGAAGATACCAAGAGGCAGCTAAGTCTATGAACACAACAGCAGTAGAGTACATAAGAGGCATAAATGTTATAAAAGCATTTAATAAATCAGCATCGTCATACGGAAAATTTAAGACGGCTGTGGAAAATAATAAATCTGCAATGCTTGATTGGTATTTGAGTGTTTGCTTTTCTATGACTGCAACTATGGAAGTTTTACCTTCTACGCTTGTGTTTGTCTTGCCTGTTGCGTTGTTTTTGTATATGAAGGGTAGTGTAAATACCGGAACTTTAATAATGTGCGTACTTTTATCTTATGCTTCATATAAACCTCTAATCAAGGCTATGAGTCATTCGGAAACTATAGCAAACGTAAAAGTGATAATAGATGAAATAAAATCAGTAATGGATTTGCCACAACTTGAGCGTGGCGATAAAATCCAAATGATAAACTCATATGATGTAAAATTTGACAAAGTAGGATTCGCCTACAATGAAAATGTGAGAGTTTTTGACGATTTGTCATTTATAGCAAAAGAGGGAGAGCTTACAGCTATAGTGGGTTATTCAGGAAGCGGAAAATCGACTGTAGCAAAACTTATTGCAGGTTTTTGGAATATTGACAGAGGTAAGATAATTATAGGGAACACAAATTTAAAGGATATGCCTCTTTCACAAAATATGGATATAGTTACTTATGTGTCGCAGGAGAATTATTTGTTTCAAAAAAGTATAACTGATAATATGAGAATGGCAAAAAATGACGCAAGTATAGAAGAAATACAAGACGCTTGCAAAAAAGCAAGTTGTCATGATTTTATAATGAGCCTTGAAAACGGATACGACACTATAATAGGAGAAGGTGGAGGAAGTTTGTCAGGAGGAGAAAGACAAAGAATAACAATAGCAAGAGCACTTCTGAAAAACAGTCCTATAGTTGTGCTTGATGAGGCTACAGCGTATTCTGATCCTGATAATGAGGCAAATATTCAAAAATCTATAAATGCACTTATAAAAAACAAAACGGTTATTATGATTGCACATAGACTTTCCACTATTATTCATGCAGATAAAATAATAGTTTTAGATAAAGGTAAAATAGAAAATATCGGTACCCATAAAGAACTTCTTGAAAAAAGTGAGATTTATAAAAAAATGTGGAATGCACATATAAGTATGAAGGAAGAGGTGATATAGATGAGAGAGCTTATAAAAAAACTGTATCAAGTTTCCGGAAATCAATCAAAAAGAATTACGAATATGTTTATATTTGAAGTTATAAAAAATATTTTTGAAGGTATGACATTAGGTGCAGTATTGTTGTTTTTATTAAAAATTACTCAAAATATATTTGAAAAAAGGGAAATTTTAAACGAAGATATAATATCAGTATTTGCAGTAGCATTTATGAGTGTTACGGGAAAGATATTTTTCGGATATATGGCAGATAGAAATAAATTTATCGCATCTTATACAATGGGGGCAGAAAATAGACTGTATATAGGCGATAGACTTAAAAGAGTGAATATGGGTTATTTCAGCAATAACAGACTTGGAGATATAGCGAGCGGGCTTACAACAATAGTAGGAGAATTGGAGACTGTAGGAATATATATTATAGAGATGTTGTTTGTAGGAGTTATCCAAACATTTATTATGGCAATTTTTATGATACCTTTTGATTTTGTTACAGGAGTAATTATTATATCAGCATTGATTTTAGGTGTTATTGTAAACAATATTTTTCAAACAAAAGCTGATGAAAGTACAAAAAAACTTTTGGGATTGAAAATAAATCTAAATGCGGATATGCTTGAATATGTAAAAGGCATAGGTGTGATAAAGTCTTTTGGGAAAGGTAAGGAAGTATTAAAAAACTTGGAAAAAAGTATCTCAGAAAATAAAAAAGGATTTTTTGATGTGGAAAAAGCGGTAGCACCGGTTGGAATACTGTTTTTGTTAATTTTTAAATTAGCGATATGCTTAATAATTTTTGCAAGTTTGACAAGATATACACAAGGTGAAATCTCGGCTCATAAAGCTATAATGCTCATAGTGTCAAGTTTTATAGTTTTCGGAGGTTTTGAGATGACAGGCAGTATGCAAAATATAATGGGAGTTGCAGTACAAAATTTGGACGCCTTGACAAAGCTGAGAGATATACCTACTATTGAGGAGGGAGAAAAACAAACTGTAGATAATTGTGAAATAGAAATGCAAGATATAAATTTTTCTTATAATGATGACACATTGTTTAAAAACTTGAGTGTTGTAATTCCTGATGGAAAAACAACTGCAATAGTAGGTCCGTCAGGAAGCGGCAAGACTACATTGTGTAATCTTATGGCAAGATTTTGGGATGTGAATTACGGGAAAATACTTGTAGGAAAAACAGATGTAAAAGACTATTCATATGATTATTTACTCTCTAACTTTTCATTTGTATTTCAAGACGTTTATTTGTTTGATGACAGTATAAGAAACAATATAAAATTCGGAAATACAGATGCTACTGATGATGAGATGATTGAAGTTGCGAAATTGGCAAGATGCCACGACTTTATTATGCAGTTAAAAGACGGATATGACACAATATTACAAGAAGGAGGAAGTAATCTGTCAGGAGGAGAAAGACAAAGAATATCTATAGCAAGAGCTATGTTAAAACCAAGTAAATTTGTAATATTGGATGAAGCAACTTCAAGTGTAGACCCTGAAAATGAAGAACAGCTTATGACAGCATTAAAAAATTTACTTAAAGGTAAAACTGCCATAATAATAGCCCATAAATTGGATACTATAAGAGAAGCCGACAAAATAATCGTACTCGATAGAGGAAGTGTGGAAAGTATAGGTACACATGATGAACTTATGAAAATATCAAAAGTCTATAAAAATTTTATAATTCAAAGACAAGATGCAATAAAATGGCAACTTTCAAATTAATACTATTGATTATTCAATCAAATAATAGTATCATACTTATATGGTTAAATATAGATGTTTTTTAATATAATGCTCAAATATATTTTGCTCGGAGTAATTTTTTATAAATATCTGAAAAACGGATATTTATAAAAGCGTTAGTTATTTCGTTTGCAAAATATTTTGGGCATATTCTAATTTGTACTAAAATCTAATAGAATTGTATATTTAATAAAAATTGATATACTTACTATATGGTAAAAAATATACGGAATATAACTCATAACATTTGTATAAAATCAATGATTTAAACAAATTTTGGCATATAAAGTATAAATCGTGGCTTATATAAAATAAATAATTTAAATAGTGTTTATATATTTTATACTGAAGAAAATTTATCAGTGGAGATTTTATGAAAAACTTAGGACTTTATTTTCATATACCGTTTTGTAATTCAAAGTGCTTGTACTGTGATTTTGATTCCGGTATTTCCGATTATTTGCATAAAAAGAGATATGCAAATGCTCTTATGAAAGAAATAGACATGGCAATTACAAAATACAGCTTAAATGATTATAAAATAGATACAGTGTTTATAGGAGGAGGAACACCGACTTCATTAGATGAAGATTTATTGCAAAAAGTATTGCAAAAAATAGATAAAAGCTTTAATTTCAGTGATAATTTGGAATATACTATAGAGATGAATCCTAATTCTGTGACAGATGAAAAAATAGAGATTATAAGAGAATCTAAGATAAACAGAGTAAGCATAGGTCTCCAGTCTACAAATATGATAGAATTAAAGGCATTAGGAAGAACTCACACATATGAAGAGTTTTTAAGTACGTATAAAAAACTTAGAAACAAAGGATTTACAAATATAAGTATAGATTTGATGATGGGAATACCTAATCAAGATTTTAAGACATATGAAGAAAATTTGAGAAATATAATATCATTAATGCCTGAACATATTTCTGCTTATATGCTTATAATTGAGGAGGACACACCTTTTTTTGATATGTATGAAAAAGGTATTATAAGTGTAGACGATGAACTTACACTAAAACTGTATGAGTACACCATAAATAAATTGCAACAATATGGATATAATCAGTATGAGTTTTCAAATTTTGCCAAAAAAGGCTATGAGTGCAAGCATAATATCAAATATTGGAAAGTTGAAGAATATCTCGGATTTGGGCAAAACGCACATTCTTTGTTTGGAGAAAAAAGGTTTGAAAATTACTCTGATGAATATATAAATAGTATAGAAAAAGGAGAGTTACCGATAAATAACGTGCAAGAGCATACAAAAAAAGATATGTATGAAGAATGGATATTTTTAAAACTCAGAATGAACGAAGGTATAGATATAAGTGAGTTGGATAAACAATTTGATATAAATTTTAAAGAAAAATATGCAGGCAGTTTGGAAAAATTATATAAAGAAAATTTGATACAAGAATATGATAAATATTTAAGATTGACTACAAAAGGCATAGAAGTAAGTAATACAGTGTTTTTAGAGTTTATTTAGTTTGAATTGCATAAAATAAAAATAAATTTGGAATATAATTGACATATGACAGAAATGATGATATGCTTATATAAAGTTATTTGCATATGTCGGAAAGGAGAAGTCATGCCGAGACCAAAACGATGTAGAAGAATATGCGGATATCCAAGCTATTGGAGTTTTGCACCTGAAGATGTAAAAAACTCTGAAGTTATTGCTTTCAAACTTGATGAATATGAAACTGTCCGTCTGATTGATTATGAAAAAATGACTCAGGAAGAATGTGCGTCTGCAATGGGTGTATCAAGAGCAACCATAACAAGCATATATGAAAAAGCTCGTTATAAGTTGGCAGATGCTATAGTTAACGGAAAACGTATCCGTATTACAGGAGGCTCTTATTGTATTGACTATATTCCGGCATCGGCTGAAATAAGCGAAAAAGGAGAAAATATTATGAGAATAGCAGTTACTTATGAAAAGGAAATGGTAGGTCAACATTTTGGAAAGACAGAAAAATTTAAGATTTATGATGTGGAAAACGGAGAAATTAAATCATCTCGAGTAATTGATACAAATGGTAACGGACACGGTGCACTTGCAGGTTTTCTTCGTGCTGCTGAGGTTGAAACTTTGATTTGTGGAGGCATAGGAGCAGGTGCAAGAAATGCCTTGAAAGAAGTAAGCATAAAACTTTTGCCTGGAGTGACAGGAAATGCTGATGAAATGGTGAAGAACTATCTATCAGGAAATCTTGAGTATAATCCGGATATAGAGTGTCATCATCACGATCACGACCATGGTGAAGGGCATAGTTGCCATCATTAATGCTATTTATCTAACGTATTATGTTGAATTGATCTTGTAGAAAAATATCTAAACATGGATTTTTTAAAAGCATCTCTTTTGAGGTGCTTTTTTACATAGAGAAAATTGATTTTAAGTTTAATTATTATCTTTTATGAATATCCTTATATCAATGAAAAATATTTTTGTCAATACATGATTAAATAGGCATATAGTACAATTTTGAGTTTTGCTTTAATGATAAATTAATGTCAATGTGTTTTAGAATTATTTGGGAATATACTACGAATTATAAATGAATAAAAATGCCTAAAAAAAATTATTTTTTTTGTTATTTTTTGTTTTTTCTTGGTATAATATGAATTAGTGAATTACAAAATATATTTTATAAATATAAATATGTGCAAAATAAATAGATTTTTTGTCTTGATATATAGGTGTTTGAAATATAAGTAAATGATAAAAAAGAGATATGTTAAATAATCTTATTTGTATATATTTATAGTGTTAGCTTAATAAAATTTGACATTTTATATATTTATTCAAAAACTTGGAGGAATTTTATGTTAAGAAAAAAAGTATTAGCTTTTGCAGTTGCATTTGCTTTAGTGTTGCCTATTTGCAGTGTACCTACCAATTCATACGCATATAGGGATGTAACTCAATCAGAGCACAGTAATCAAGTTGCAGAAATAGAAGATATTGCAGATATAACGGATGAGTTTGTCAATAAGTACAAAGACAGAGCAGAGCTTTATTTATCAGCACCTGATAAAAAAGAAATAAAAAATATAGGAAAACTCAAAGATTTTAAAAATCTTACGACTTTGAGTATCAAATCATATAATATAGAAGAAACGGCTCTAAAAAATTTAATAAAAGAGTTGCCTAAATTAAGTAAAATTATAATTGATACAAATAAATTCATAGATTTAGGAGGTATATCCAACGAAATAAGGCAATATGGCGGAAGTCAAAAGATTGAAACTATAATACAAGATGTTAATTTAGAAGATGTTTTTACAAAAAATACCATTGACAATCCTATTAAAATTAATGGAAAACCTGTAGCTATAAATACAACTATAACTGCAAATGGATATAATATACCGGATGTTATAGATAATAGTGAACCGTCAAAAATAAAAATTAAAAATTTTAATAAACTTGTAGAAAACGGTCTTGTTGAAATAGAACTAAGCTATGATAAAACAGTTTATAAACAAATAAATACAAAGCAATTTAAAGATATTAAATTTGAAGGTAATATACGTCTGAAAATTGATAAGCCTGGTTTAGCGATAAATGTGGTAGACGGTACATCGAATAAAACAGAGGCAAAACCTGGAGAGAAGGTAGAACTTAAAGCAGAGAAAACAAAAGATGGAAAGAAATTTGATAAGTGGGTAAGTGATGATGTAGTTATAACAAATAGTAACTCAAGAACAGAGGCAAGCTTTACTATGCCGAATAAAGCAGTAACTGTAAAGGCGACATATAAAGACTATGAGAAAATAAATAATCTTGAAGCAACAACAGGTACTATATTGATGACAACAATTACAACAGATGTCGAGCTTAAAGTAACACCTGAGGAAAATAGTGATGAATTAACATGGACATCATCAAGAGAAAGTGTTGCAACAGTAGATAATACAGGAAGAGTTACTGCAAAAGCAAAAGGCGAAACAGTAATAACAGCAAAATCACTATTAAATGTAACAACAAGTGTAAGCTTAAAAGTAATAACAGAAGGTCTGCCTGATGCTACAATAGAAGAACCGAAACCTGAAAAACCAAAAGAACCGCAAAAATCTGAAGAATCACAAAAATCACAAGAACCTGAAAAAAAATCAAATTCAAACGATAAAGCTAAAAGCAACAGTAATTCAAGCACATCAGGTGGTGGTGGAGGTGGCGGAGGCTCATCATCAGCACCAAAACCTGTACAAAAACCTGTAGAAGCTCAAACTGAAACTGCAACACAAGAAAAAGCACAAACAAATCAATCACAACAAGAAATATCAAAAGAAATAAAAGTATCAGATGTAATGACAACAAAAGAGGCGGAAACAAAAGTAAATAATCTGAACGATATAAACGAAATAACATGGAGTAAACAAGCAATAGTAAAAGTAATGCAAAAAGGAATAATGTCTGGAGATACAAGCGGAAAATTCATGCCGAAAAAAAGCGTAACAAGAGCAGAAGTAGCCCAAGTAATAGCAAATATAATAGGGAAAAAATCACAAAGTGCAAAAGCAGTAAAAGATGTAGACTCTGATAAATGGTATGCAAACGCAGTACAAACAGTGTTGGAAAACAAAATATTCACACAAGACGAAAAAGGCAACTTCAGACCTCAAAGTAAAATAACAAGAGCTGAATTATTTGTAGTAATAGCCAGATTCAAAGGAATAGAACCATTAGAAGATGCAAAAGCAAAAGAAGTATTGGCAAATTATAAAGATATAGAATCTATACCTAATTGGGCGCTGGGATATGTATCAGCCTTAGTAGATAAAGGAATAGTAAACGGATCTGATAACAAGATAAGTGCAAATGATAATTTAACAAGAGAACAATTAGCAAAAATATTTTCAAATATCGTAGAATAATATCAATAGTATAGCTTTGCCAAATTATAGCAAAATAATAAAAAATTTCAAAAAAACTGTTCTATCAATTATGATAGAGCAGTTTTTTGTATAAAGAAAACTAATTTTATATTATTTTCTAATAAAATTATGGATGATTTGTATAATTATATAACATTAATATAAATAATTTATTTGAAAAATTAATTATTATGATTTTTCATTATTCTATAAGATTTTAGTATCAGTTTTAATTATTAGCTTTTACAAATATCTATATAATTAATGGAAAATGTGTTTTGTATACTAAAATTCTATTTATAAAATCTCTGTATTTTATATACTTTGTTATTTAAAAAACATAAATTTTTAAGTATATGATTATAAAATGAGCTTTTAATTAGTTTTAAATGGAATTAATGTTTGTGCAACAAATATTAAAACTATACATAGTACTGTATATTTGGTATAATAAATGTGCCATAAACTTGAAATTTATGGGTTTTATATGTACATATTAAAAATAAAAAAGCTTTACAAAATTAAGAGGTTACTGAATTTATATATTTACTGTATGAAATCTTATAATAATTATATTGTGTATTATACTAATCCCTAATTAAATGGACATATGATAAAAATGTTAAATGTAATGTATTTGATTAGGAGTGCTTTTGGATACTTCTGTTTTAGGGCTCACCTTAATAAAATGTATTCAAACGCATATGTATATTTTAATACTATATTAAATATAGTATTAAGACATCATAGACGATATGTTATGTAGAAACTTTTCATGAAAAGGAGAGGATAGAATGGCAGAAGGAAATGATAAAGCTATATTGAAAGATAAAGCTTATAACAAAAAAGAATTTATAGTTCCGCTTATTGTTTATATTATAGGATTTGTAATCTGCTTTATTTTTGCTCAGAAATCGGATGAACTTACTGTAGGTGCTTTTATAGGCTACATAGTGCTCAGTATAGGTACAATCATGATTTTAAGAACTTGGGTAAATGAAAAGTATAGACTCGGACTTAAAATAAAATTTCCGCTTAGTTTAATTTTTCCGTCTTATCCGCTTGTAGAAGACTATGATGAATTAACAAGGAGAATGAGCTCATTTAAAACAGCGTACAGTCAGTTTATAGGCAGTAAAGATATAAATAAGGACAACAGTAAGATACAAGAGTATGCTACACAACTTTTATGGCATGGTATTTATCTTCAAAAAAGACGCTTGGAAAAACTAAATGTACAAATAGATTTGCAATCAAGCAGACGTTCGTATTCCAAGAATTCAAACCCCGTTCGTTCCAGTACATATTTTGACGGCAGATACAATGTGGATGATGCCTATGAAGAGATTTATTGTACAAGGACTTATCGATGTGGCGGTAAAGATATAAAACGAGTATATGATAAGGAAGTTGCTCATTATACATTTTTGTCTGCCAAAAATGTCGGAGGAGATGATGTTGTGTGTCCAAACTGTGGCAGTATATCATCAAGGAGCAATTTGATTGACGGATGTGATTTTTGCGGGACAAAATTTACTGTAGAAGACTTGGATAGTAGGGTAGGCAGTTTCGGATTTTGTCGTGATTTTCAAGTAATAGAAGGGAAACGTCAAGCTATAAAAAAATTAATATATCCTTGGGCTTATATGATTGGAATGCTACCGTTTATCAACATGGGATTTTTTCTACCGTTTTTATATGTAAAAGATATGAATATCTTTATGAGATTTGTCGGAGGATTATTGAGTGCACTTACACTTGGTTTTGCCGGATTTGCAATTGTAACTTTTTCAATGTTTTTTATAGTGCCGATCGTATTTTTATTTAATTCGAATTTTGAACTTTTAGATGACAAGTTGGTATGTCGTCCGAAAGAAAAAATAGATAAAGAAATAAAAAGGGCAAATGAAGTGAGAAAATATGATCCTTTATTTTCTATTCAAAGTTTCTTCGGAGGAGTCCAAAATAAACTGTATGCCATACATTTTGCAGATACGGAAAATATGGTCAATGCTTTTTCTGAATGTGATCTTTCAAGGCAGTTGCAAAATTATAAGGATGTCGTTGATATGGACACCTTATCTTTTTATATAAATACATATCAGGTAAAAGATGATATGCAAATTGCAAGTGTAAGTGTGAATTTATTGCTTAGAGAATTAAAAAACGGTAAGATTGAAAATAGAAAAGAATTTGTAACGATTAGACTTGAAAAAAACAAAGATTGTAAAACACAGGCAGTTTGTGGACCGTCTATTCTAAAATGTATAAAATGTGGTGCCAACTTATCTCTCATAGAAGGCAAGACATGTGAGTTTTGCGGAAACGAATTGAATCTGAAAGAACATGACTGGGTGATTACAAAATATCATACCTATTATAAGAAATCAGAAAAAACTAAATAAAAAGGT
Organism: Peptoanaerobacter stomatis; assembly: GCF_000238095.2. Lineage (NCBI taxonomy): Bacteria > Bacillati > Bacillota > Clostridia > Peptostreptococcales > Filifactoraceae > Peptoanaerobacter > Peptoanaerobacter stomatis. The sequence continues at coordinate 17,605 of NZ_JH815227.1, read as the reverse complement.
ATATAAAACAATCTACATTGTAGTAAGGATATGATGTTATAATTGTACATAGATATTTTTTAATGCAATGCTCAAATTGTTTTGCAAGTAAAACAATTTGAGCATATTTTAATTTAACACTGATGTTTATTTATATTATTTTATTAAGGTTTAGTATAAATGACTTAGTCTTATTTTTTTTATTTCATAATATTGTTTATTACATTTATTTCGTATTTATCTCCGGCTGTAGTAAGATATTTGATGCTTTCTGCACAGTAGTATTCAAGATCATTGTCAAGGTATTTGCTGTATACTTTATTGAGGTTTTTGTTTTTTAGCATATCGGCTCTAATTTGTGCTTTTACTCTAAAAACTACCCCTATTTCATGAGGGTTTTTTATTTTTTGTGAATGTGTATCTGCATTTTTTAAATATTTCAAAGCTTCTGAATAGTTTTCTTCATTATTTAATATGAGTGCCATAAAAGCTTCTGCAATTGATTTTCGCCATATAGAATCCAATTTGCTGTAAAGATTAAGCGCTTTTTCAAAATATTCTGTGGATTTTTGATAATCTCCCATATCAAATGTTGCTTGCCCTGCATTTATATTAAAAATTGCCAAGCTTATAAAAGCGCTCTTGCTTTCACATATTTTTATGGCTTGTTCGTAATAATACACAGCCTCATCAAATTCCATATTAAATCGCCTTATTTCACCTATATAATTATACGCTGCGGCTATATTAAGTGCATATTTATTGGCTACTTGTTTTGTTATTTTGAATGTGTTTATAGATTCATTCAATAATTTTTCGGCTTCTTCGTATTCTTGACACATTATTTTATATAAACCTTTTAGGCGCAATATTATGCCTGTTTCTTTGTGGTAATTGCATTCTACTGCTAAATTGAGCGCAAGTTCGATATATTTTAACATAATATCAGGCTGATTAGTCTGTATGCAATAAAATATCATCTGTTTGTAGCCTTCAATGGTATAATCTCTGTCTTCTACATCCAATGACTGTGTAATCATATCTTGAATAAGTTTTATGCCTTGCTCGTAATCTCCGTCTCTTATAAGATATCTGCCTTTCATATGGAGAAATGCTATTTCCAATTTTATTATTTCTTCGCTGTTACCTCCTTTTTTTCTAACTTGTTTTAATGTGTTTTCTATATCTTTAAAGTGTGAAAGTGTCTGTTGCTTGCTGAAGTTTTCATATCTGTATGCGTCCATATCGGCTTGGTTGAGTATAGGGAACAGCTCGTGTGAAAAATTAAGATAGTAGTTGAGTATTTTTATTTTATAAATAAGGGCTTTGCTTTTATTATCAGCATTTGTATAATGGTATATGAGTTTGTGATAAATATCTATATTTATCTTGTCATTTTTTATTGATTGTTCTAAAATTGAGCCTATTTTGGCATGGAGTAATTTTTTTCTTCCGTCACTTTGTTTCATATATATAAACTCTCTGAGTTTTTGATGTGTGAATTTAAAACTTATAGAGTCTTCATTTTGGGTTTCTGTAAGTATAAATTTGTTTTCCAACTCTTCTATTATATCCATAAGTTCAAGTTCGTCATGACCTGTTATATCTTTTAACAGCTTGAGTGGAACTTCATCAAAAAATAGTGATGCAATATTTAATATTTTTTTGCTTTCTTCTGATAAATATAAGAATTTGCTTTTTATGATGTCTTGCATTTTTACGGACATTATGTTGATATCGCCATTTGATTTTAATATGTTGACATATTCTGTTAAGAAAAAAGTGTTTCCCTCTGTTTCTTGATATATTTTTTTTAATAATTCTTTTGTAGGCGTATAATTAGGATAGGCTTGTTTTACAAATTTTTCGGCTTCTTCACTTGTAAATCTGTCGAGTGGCATTAAAATGAGCTTGTCATGTAAATTCATTGATGTTATAAGCTTATCCACATTTTTATCGTATTCATTTCTATATGTTGCAATAAATATTATGTCTGATTTTTTTTGATGCAGTATTATACTGCTCAGTATGGATATGCTCATGCTGTCGGCATACTGTATGTCTTCAAATATTAACATAACTTTTTTGCGCTTTGTTATTCTTTCTAATATGTCGCTTAATATATCGCCAATCATATCATACTTTATAGTTTCAAAGTTTTCAGGAAGATGTTGATAAGGTGTATTCTTGTTTTTATTGAACTCAGGGAATATACATGAGATTATATTTTCCCATATATGAGGTATATTTATATTATCTTTTATTAGAATTTCTGACATTTTTGAAATTATAGGGTTCCAGGGTTTAAAAAAATATTCTTTTTCTGCAGGGTAGCAGTTGGTTTCAAATACATATGATTTTTCAGAGTTTATTTTACTTAAAAATTCGTCTTTTAATCTTGATTTTCCTATGCCTGCTTCACCTGAAAGTATTATAGATTTTGCATCATCATTTTTTATAAATTTATCAAAGTTTTGTTCTAATAATCTGAGCTCACTGATTCTACCGTAGAAAAATTTTTCGCTTTGAGATTTTTTATTGTAATTTGAATCGTTGATTAAATCTAAAACTTGATTAAACAGTACAGTTGTTTGTTCGTCAGGTGTTATTCCAAGTTCTACAGACAGAATTTTTGAGAGTTTGTTATATGTGTCTATGGCGCTTTTATAGTCTTTTATATCTTTGTAATGATTTATAAGTATTGCGTAGGCTTTTTCGTCAAATTCGTTGACGCTGATAAGTTTTTTGCAATACAATTCTATTTTTGAGTTTTCTTGATTGTGTATACTTTTATCTATTAGTTCATAGAGCTTTCTGACAAAGATCTCTCTATAATTTTCCCTTATTTGTGTGAGCCATTGTTCAAAAGGTTCTGCATTTTTTACATAAAAACCTTGTATAAAATCACCTATATATTCATCTATAAGAGAATCATCTCCATTAATAAACGGCTCTACATTGGAGCTTATATCCAAATTGGGATTTATCATGACCAGTGATTTATTTGGTGATATCAATACATCTTCATCAAAAGATTTTTTGATTTTATATATTGCATTTCTTAAATTTTTTTTAGCTATTTCTTCTCTGTCTTCGCACCATAACAGCCCTGATAACTCATCACGGCTGGCTCTTTTGTTTATGATCAGATAGTATAGCAATGCTTTGACTTTGCTGTAAGGGAATAGAACTTCTTTGTCGTCTTTTGTTATTATTGGAGTTCCGAACATTTTTGCATATATTTTACTCATTTTTCCCCCTTTTGCAGAATTATTGAAATTTTTAATATCTATTTTTCATACAAATAATGCTGTTAACTATAATTTATTGATTATTTTGAATTATATTATTGATAATTATAATATAAATTATCTTTTTTCACAATATAATACTTAATATCATTTAAAAGTAATGTGTTACTTATTTGAGGAATATAAATATTTATTTGAAAAATAGATATGGTTATTATCTATAAAAATGTATTAAATTTTTAGTTTAGAGAATATATTTAATGCTAAAAGTCAATAGAATAACGGATATTAATTTTTTTTAGAATATATAAGTTAAGTAAAATTGAGTATACTTAAAAATAATTTATTATAAATGCATCCATTAATTAAATGGATATTAGTATAATTAGATAATATCATAAATGGCGTCTGTTTTTATTGAATAAACAGTATAAGAATTGCTATAGAATTTGGAATAAATTATGAATAAAAAAATAAAGCCACTTGATAAAGTGACTTTTATTTTTAACGATTAGTTTTCTCTTTCACATTCTTGATTTGCTACTGTGCAAGATGTTTTGCAAGCAGATTGGCAAGATGTTTGGCATTCTCCACATCCACCGTGAGATGCGCTTTGTTTAAGTGAACCTTTTGCTATTGTTACTATGTGTTTTTTCATAATTTACCTCCTAATGTATTCAGCTTTTTTAGAAACTACAAAATTCAAATATGTATAAAGCTATAAGTTGAAAATGTGTTCTATAAGCAAATTTATTCTAATAATTATATCATATATAAACACAAATTTCAATAATTATTAATATAAGTACAAGCAGAAATGTGTAAAAAAGTCAAACATTTTTGACACAAAGCCTATAATATAATTTTGATTATTGTATATCATATTTTTTTAACAATATATGCGGGTAACCCCATATATTGTTAAAAATTTTCTAAATCACACTCTCGCTTTTTCTATATAATCTTCTAACATTTCATTTGCAGTTTTGAATTTCAAAACTTTCTTCGCTATATTGTTTTGCCTTTTTGCATATCTTTCAAAACTCTTATACATCTCTTCTTCGCTCTTGAATCTTCTATTTGCATAAAATTTCTCACTATCTTCTCTATGACTTCTTTCTACATACCCATTTTGCCACGGACTGTATGCGGCTGTTAGTTTATGCTCTATACCTAATTCTTCTAATGTTTTTTGAAATCTACTTTTTTTATTTGTTCTGTCTTGCTCATTTGTAAATTCTAATCCATTATCTGTTTGTATTTGCTCTATTTTAAATCCCATTTCTTTTTCTAATGTATTTAAGTAATTACTTGTTTCGTATGTGCTTTTTTCTTTTACAAGCTTCAATATTCTTTTTCTTGTATATACATCTATACCTGTTATTTGATAATATCTGTCTACTTCACTTTTAAATCCTATGCATTCTAACGGTACATATTTTATATCTACTTGTACTTGCTCTCCTGGTCTTGTTACTTTGCTTACTTTCTTTTCTTTCTTCTTTTTTCTAATTTCTTTTTTTTCTTGTATAGTTTTTAATTTTAATTTTTTTATCTGTCTTGTCATTGAATCATAGCATCTTGTATATCCTTTTTCTTGTAACTTTCTGTATACTTGTGCTAACCCTTCATGCTTATGATATCTATAGCAATGTTTTATCTTTTCTTGTTCTTCTGCTGTGTGCTCTTTTGGATGGCTTTTTGGTTTTGTTGACTCTTTTCTTAATGATTCTATTGTTCCATCATATCTTTTCATCCAATAATGTACATACTGTCTTGTTACATGGTATTTTCTTGCTGCTTTTGCATTATTTTTTTCTTTTATTGCATATTCTATTATTTGCTTGCGTCTTTTCATTCCTTCTGTTATACTTTTATTCATAAGAAAGCCTCTTTACTGATTTTTATTTTTTCCAAATCTTATTATATCAGTTGGCTTTCTTTTTTTATACTTTTTTGTCACAAATCTATTGTAGCATAACATATTAATATAAGTACAAGCAGAAATGTAGAAAGTAGAGCATTTTGATATGTATGGATTTTATATATTTTAATTTATAAGGATATGGTATCTACTATTTCCTCTACGCTCATTTTTGAATTTATAGTAAATGTACCGGATTTCAGTTTTGTTTCCAAGTTGTTTTCTTTTAAATATATATTAATCTCGTCTTTTGAAGTGATGAGTTTATTGTCATAAAGTATGTCTACTATCTGTGTAGATGTTGAGTTTGCTGGGATAACTATAGTTACAGTAAAATTATTGTTGTTTTGTACCGCTTTTGTAATTTCATTCTTAGAATTTTCTTTATTTTCATCATTGGGATTTACTTGTAAATTTTGTGTATCAGATGTTTTGTCTTCGGTGTTTATATTTTGAGGTATGCTCGTTTGTTCTATTGATTTTTCTGTTTGTGAGGTGTTTGTTTCTTTGTTTTGATATGTGACGGATTCATCAGCAGACTTTGCGTTTTGTGATGTTGTAGTATTGATGTTGTTTTTTTCTTCGAGATTTTCAGTTTTCTCAGAGTCTGTGTTTACATTTATAGATGTATTTGAAATATCATCTGATACAATTTCTTTTATATTTACAGATAATTTTTGATCGAATATATCGCTGAAAAATACGCTTATATTTTTGTAAAACACAAAAAGTATTATAAATACTACAACAAGAACCATTATAATATCACTTATATAGTGAATGAAATCCTTGAGTTTGTTCATATACAACCTCTTAATAGTATAATTGGATTTTTAAATTTTGTTAAATACAGATAAAAATATTTAGATAATATTATCTAAATAAATATATTAGAATTATTCTACCATATTTGAAATAATTAAACAAATTAATTTTTTTTAAGATATAATTTTAGATTTAGGATGTTAAGTGATACATTGAATCAGAATAAAGTTAACACAAAAGCGTATTTAAATAAGAGATACTGTATTGAATATAATATATTAAGAATATGGTTATAAATTTTAATGACATATATAAAAATATTGAAAATATAATATATTTGCTGTAAAATATAAAAAAATAACATTAAAAGGAGAATTTATGAACGAAAAAAAATGGATAATATCTAATATAAATACAAGCACAATACCTTTTGATAAGTTATTTTATGACAGAAACAAATATGATATGAGTAAAGAGGAGTTTTTTAAACCTGATATAGATAACCAGTATGATGGTATGCTTATGCTTGGTATGAAAAGAGCATTGGAGAGAATAGATACAGCTATAAAACAAAATGAGAAAATATATATTTATGGGGATTATGATGTTGACGGCACGAGTGCAACAGCTATATTGTTAAAAACGTTCAATATTTTAGATTATCACAATATAAACTATTATATACCCAATAGAAAAACTGAGGGATATGGACTTAACAAGGATGCGATAAACAAAATATCACAAGATGAGTGTAAGCTTATAATCACAGTGGATTGCGGCATAACGGCTATAGATGAAGTTGATTTTGCAAATGAACTTGAAATGGATGTTATTATAACAGATCACCATCAAGTTGGCGAAGTTATACCCAAAGCGTATTCAATAGTAAATCCTCATCAAAAAAATTGTAAATATCCGTATAAAAATTTATGTGGTGCGGCAATAGCTTATAAATTATCCAGAGAGCTTTTGAGGATGTATGCTAAGCAGGAAACAGGCGAGCTTGTAGAAATAGCAGGAATAGCTACAGTGGCTGATATAATGGAGTTAAACGGTGAAAATAGAGTTATAGTAAAAAATGCACTGAGAGAAATAAAAAAGTCTTCAAATTTTGGAATAGATGCTTTAATAATAGAAGCGGGTCTTAATAAAAGTGCAATATTTTCGTATGAAATAGGATTTGGAATTGCGCCGAGGATAAATTCTGCGGGAAGATTGGACGATGCATCACTTGCTGTAAGATTATATATGGCCAAAAATGAAATAGAAGCAAAATGTTATGCAAAAGAATTGAATATTCTAAATTATAAAAGACAAGAGATGGTAAAAGATATATATGAAAAATCGCTTGTACAAGTAGAGGAAGAAAGTGAAAACCAACCATATGTAACAGTATCTTACGGAGAAAACTGGAATAAAGGGGTAATAGGTATAGTAGCTTCAAAACTCGTTGACAAATTTGGAAAACCGTCAGTTGTGATTGCGATAGATGACGATAAAGCCTCTGCATCCTGTAGAGGTATAGAAAATTTTAATTTTTTTGAAGCTATGAAATCTATGGAAAATATGTTCGAAAAATATGGCGGACATGAAATGGCTGGAGGATTTTCCATAAAAAAAGAAAAAATTCCTACTTTTATAAAAAAAATAAATGCATATGCAAAAAAAATTATGTCGGATGAAGATTATGAAGTGAACTTGAACATAGATATGCTTATGCCGACAAATGCAATAACTCAAGAAAATTATAATAAGATGGAAATGTTTGAGCCTTTCGGTATAGAAAATGAAAAGCCGATATTTTTGTCAACTGATATAAGCTTGGAAAATATTCAATTTATTGGAAAAGATAAAATTCATTTTAAGGCTAGAGATAAAAAAACGGGAAAAAATATTTTGAAATTCAACAGTTATGACGAATTAAAAGATTTGGACATATCTAAAAATGTAGATGTAGTATTTCATATGAATAGGAATGTTTTTGCTGATAATGTTGATATACAAATGTTTGCTTCAGATATAAGGTATTCATATGATTATTCGTATGATTATAAAGATATTTATCAAATTGTAAGAGATGATATAGGATATTTTGAAATGAATTATGACTTTTCATTAGAGGATGTGATAAATTTTGAAATACTGGAGTTGAAAAATATATCTAAACTCATAGGAAAAACTGCATTTTTATGCTATTCATATAAATCCTATTTTTATATTCGTAAGCTAATGGAATACTCGTATAAACGTCTTGATTTTTATCAGGACAATATGGAAAACAGCTTTGAAAATATGGTTATATTATTGCCTTTATTGGATAAAACAGAGCTTAAAGATTATGATAATATCGTTGTATGTGATAAACTTAAAAAAATAGAAAACGTAATTTATGAATGTGAGTGTAATAAATATGCTTTAGATTTTTCACAATTTGATATAGGATACAAGCCTTACGATTTGCGTTTGAATATGGTTATTTTATACAATTTTTTCAAAAAATATGATGATAAGAATATAAGGATAACAGATATATTGAATGTATTGAAAATAGATTCGATGATTTTTTTTATAGCAAGCAGTATGCTTCAAAAATGTAAACTTATTGACATAATATATGATTTTCAATATAATAGAGTACACGTAAAGTTAAAAATAACAGATGAAAAACAAGATATAAATGATAATATTATTTTTAGAAAATTTAAACAGTATTTTTCTATTATAGGACGATAATTTATATATTGTTTTTATTACAATCAAAAAGATTGAGGGGATATGTATATGGATTTAAGGTCTGTGATAAGAGAAATACCGGATTTTCCTGAAAAAGGCATAGGTTTTAAAGATATAACAACGCTTATAAAAGATAAAGAGGCGTTTAAATATGCAGTAGATTTAATAGTACAAGATTTGAAAGACAAAGATATAGATTATATTGTAGGACCTGAAGCAAGAGGATTTTTAATGGGAGCGGCAGTTGCGTATGCTTTAGGTGTGGGTTTTGTTCCTATTAGAAAAAAAGGTAAATTACCTGCAGAGGTGGTTAGAAAAGAATATTCTTTGGAATATGGAACAGATATATTGGAAATACACAAAGACGCAATAGAAAAAGGCTCTAATGTCGCAATTGTAGACGATTTAATGGCGACAGGAGGAACTGTGTGTGCAGTCGCAGAGTTGCTTGAAGAAATAGGAGCTAATGTAAAAGCTATGGAATTCCTCATAGAACTTTCATTTTTAAAACCTAATGAAAAAGTGAAAAAATATCATGTAAATTCATTGGTTAAATATGAGAGTGAATAACAATTTTAGGTTAATATCAAATTAACAGGATTGTTTAAGTTTTATTATGTATTATTGTTTTGATAAATGCTCAATGCAATAAAATTATGATAAGATAAAACATTATTAAAGTTGATATAATTATTTGTTTTTTATCTATCAATCAGTATAAAAAATTTTAACAAAGTGATGTATTTAGTATATCTTATTGCTTTGTAATTTGTTATAATTAAAATCAGTAAAGGGATTGTTGTGATTCAATCCCTTTTGCTTACATATTTTTATAGATGTATCAATAATATTTGGAATATTTATACATATTTTAAAGCTGGATAATAAAAATATATTTAAATTATTCTTGTTTAAAATACAATCTATCTGTTTTGATTTGAAGTGGAATTAACTTACTTATATAAAGAATAGATAAAGGTGATTAAATTGTTGGAAAATGTAATAAAAACTGTACAGCAATATAATCCTGATGCAGATGTGGATATACTTATAAAAGCCTATGAATATGCTGAAAATAAGCATGAAGGACAGGTAAGGCGCTCAGGAGAAGCATATATAGTGCATCCTGTTCAAGTAGCCGGTATATTGGCGGAGTTGGAATTAGATGTGGCTACCATTGCAGCAGGGTTGATGCACGATGTTGTGGAAGATACGGACACCACTAACGAACAAATGATAAATATGTTTGGAGTTGAGATAGCTACACTTGTAGATGGAGTTACTAAACTTGGTAAAATAGATTATAAATCTAAAGAAGAAAATCAAACAGAAAATCTTCGCAAGATGTTTATGGCTATGGCGAAAGACGTGAGAGTTGTCTTAATAAAACTGGCTGACAGACTTCATAATATGAGAACTCTCAAATTTATGCCGCCAAGAAAAGCAAGAGAAAAATCAAAAGAAACTATAGAAATATTTGCGCCTATAGCAGGCAGACTCGGTATATCAAAAATCAAATGGGAAATGGAAGATATAGCACTTAGATATCTTGAACCTGAGTTTTATTTTGACATGGAAAGAAAAATATCAAGAAGAATAACTCAGAGGGATTCATATATAAATGGCATAATTTCCAAGTTAAAAGAAAAAATACAAGTAGAAGCTAACATACCATGCGAAATATATGGTAGAGAAAAAAATATGTATAGTATATACAAAAAGATGAAATTTAAAAATAAATCTTTTGAAGAAATATACGATTTTATAGCTGTCAGGGTAGTTGTTAAGGAATTGAAAGATTGCTATGGCGTAATAGGTATAGTTCACACTATTTGGAAACCAATACCAACAAGATTTAAAGATTATATTGCTATGCCAAAGGTAAATATGTATCAATCCATACACACTACAATATTTGGACCTGACGGAGAGCCGGTAGAAATACAGATACGTACAGAAGAAATGCATAAGACAGCAGAATACGGTATAGCAGCACACTGGAAATATAAAGAAGGAAGAATAGATACAAATGAATCTGATATGGACAAGAAATTAGCCTGGTTAAGACAGATAATGGATTGGCAAAAAGAAGTATCAGATCCTACAGAATTTATGGAGTCTTTAAAAATAGACTTATTTGCCAATCAGGTTTTTGTGTTTACGCCAAAAGGAGATGTAATAGAATTACCTACAGACTCGACACCTATAGATTTGGCATACAAGATACACACAAATGTAGGTAATACTTGTATAGGTGCAAAAATAAGTGGAAAGATTGTGCCGCTTGATACCAAGCTAAAAAATGGTCAGATAGTTGAAATAATGACATCTGCATCTTCAAAAGGACCAAGCAGAGATTGGATAAATATTGTAAAATCTTCGCATGCAAAAAATAAAATAAGACAATGGTTCAAAAAGGAACGTAAAGAAGAAAACATAGAAAAAGGCAAAGAATTAATAGAAAAAGAAACAAAGAAGCAAGGCTACCCGTTAGGAGATTTTTTAAGAACAAAAGCACTTGTAGCAGCAGCTAAATTTTTAAGTCAGGCAAGCGAAGAAGAATTATATGCAGCTCTTGGTTATGGTGGGCTTACTATGAATCAGGTTATGGGTAAGCTTAAAGATATTTATGAAAAAGACTTCGGAGATAAAATAAAAGAAGAAAAACTAAAACAGTTAAAAGAAAATCAAAGAATATCACAAGAGGGTAGAGAACAGAAAAAAGAAAGAAAAAATAGACAACTGGTCAATGTTACAGGTGTAGATAATATACTTACAAGACTTGCAAAATGCTGTACACCAATACCTGGAGATGAAATAGTGGGCTATATAACAAAAGGTAGAGGAGTAACAGTTCATAGAAAAGATTGTCCTAACGCCCAAAGAGATATGCAGAACAGCTCTAAAGAACTGGTAGAAGTGCATTGGAATGATATTAACGTAAACTCATCATTTGATGTGGAAGTCCAAATAAGAGGATATGACAGAAGAGGATTGTTTGGAGATATAAGCAGAATTTTTGAAGATGAAAAAAGTGACTTATTGTCATTAAATGCTAGAAGAGTAAAGGATGATATAGCAATAATAGATGCAACGTTTGAAGTAAGATCAAAGGAGCAAGTGAGGAAGATAATCAGAAAATTGAAAGCTGTTCCGGATATACACGATGTATTTAGGATATCAAAGTAATATATTTTGATATCCTTTTTTTCTAATTATAAATAATCGTTTGATTAATGTATATATTTATATAATACTAATATTCCGCCCAATAGATACCATATTCAAATTCCTTAAAGTTATACTTTTAAGTATATTTTTTTGAAAGGTATTATATCTTATTTTTCTCTTTTTTAGTTATTTTATAGAAGTTTTAGTATAATTTGTTAATTTTAAGAATGCTCATATTAAAATATTATAAAATAAGAGAAAAACATAATAATTAATTTTTCAAATAAATATTTTTGTTTTCGAAAACTCTATTATACAAGTTTTTATTTTCTAAGTCATTATTTTTTTATTAAGTGTTGCACTTATATTGTAAACCTAATATTATAAGATAGTATAATTAAAAATCAGAACGAAAAAACAAAATAATAGAATAAAGTATATAATCAAATAAAGGATAAAAAACAATAAAAATAATAAAAAGGACAAGAAAATAAAAAAAGTGAAAAAAAATAAAAAAAACTGTTGACTAAGCATAAGTAAATATGATAATATGATAAAGCTCTCAGTGAGAGAGTAAAAAAAGAAAATAAAAAAAGTAAAAAAAAGTACTTGACAGGGAGAAAGATAAGAGATATAATAAACGAGCTGTCAAAGGACAGATGAACAATGAAAATCGGATAGTAAACAAAGAAGACTTATGAAGAATAAGTTAAATGTACCAAACAAACAAAGTCAGTAAGGATAAATAATGCTGAGAGAAGTCAAATTTTAATTGAGAGTTTGATCCTGGCTCAGGATGAACGCTGGCGGCGTGCCTAACACATGCAAGTCGAACGAAGTCATATGTGAAGTTTTCGGATGGAATATAAGACTTAGTGGCGGACGGGTGAGTAACACGTAAGTAATCAACCTATAACACACGAATAACTAATAGAAATGTTAGCTAATACGAGATAAAATATATGATATGGGAATATTGTATATCAAAGCTGAGGCGGTTATAGACGAGCTTGCGTCTGATTAGCTAGTTGGTGGGGTAAAAGCCTACCAAGGCGACGATCAGTAGCCGACCTGAGAGGGTGAACGGCCACATTGGAACTGAGAGACGGTCCAAACTCCTACGGGAGGCAGCAGTGGGGGATATTGCACAATGGGGGGAACCCTGATGCAGCAACGCCGCGTGAACGAAGAAGGCCCTAGGGTCGTAAAGTTCTGTCGTATGGGAAGAAAAAAATGACAGTACCATACAAGAAAGCCCCGGCTAACTACGTGCCAGCAGCCGCGGTAATACGTAGGGGGCAAGCGTTATCCGGAATTACTGGGCGTAAAGGGTGCGTAGGCGGCTTGTTAAGTCAAGGTTAAAAGGCAGTAGCTCAACTACTGTTCGGCCTTGAAACTATTAAGCTTGAGTATAGGAGAGGAAAGTGGAATTCCCAGTGTAGCGGTGAAATGCGTAGATATTGGGAGGAATACCGGTGGCGAAGGCGACTTTCTGGACTAAAACTGACGCTGAGGCACGAAAGTGTGGGTAGCAAACAGGATTAGATACCCTGGTAGTCCACACCGTAAACGATGAACACTAGGTGTCGGGAGGAATCTCGGTGCCGGCGCAAACGCAATAAGTGTTCCGCCTGGGGAGTACGTTCGCAAGAATAAAACTCAAAGGAATTGACGGGGACCCGCACAAGTAGCGGAGCATGTGGTTTAATTCGAAGCAACGCGAAGAACCTTACCTAAGCTTGACATGGGGATGAAAAGCGATGTAAAGTCGTAATAATACCTTCGGGTATACATCCCACACAGGTGGTGCATGGTTGTCGTCAGCTCGTGTCGTGAGATGTTGGGTTAAGTCCCGCAACGAGCGCAACCCCTATTAATAGTTGCCAGTGCGTAAAGGCAGGCACTCTAGTAAGACAGTTAGGGATAACCTAAAGGAAGGTGGGGATGACGTCAAATCATCATGCCCCTTATGCTTAGGGCTACACACGTGCTACAATGGCCGTAACAAAGAGAAGCGAATCTGTGAAGAAGAGCAAACCTGAAAAAAACGGTCCAAGTTCGGATTGTAGGCTGAAACTCGCCTACATGAAGTCGGAGTTACTAGTAATCGCAAATCAGAATGTTGCGGTGAATGCGTTCCCGGGTCTTGTACACACCGCCCGTCACACCATGGGAGCTGAGGGCACCCAAAGTCAGTGATCTAACGAAAGAAGAAGCTGCCTAAGGTGAACTTAGTAACTGGGGTGAAGTCGTAACAAGGTAGCCGTATCGGAAGGTGCGGCTGGATCACCTCCTTTCTAAGGAGAAAAAAGTTTACTATCCGATTTTTGTTGTTCATAAAACAACAAAAAATATAATTTTGTTTCAGATACGAGTATAACGAGGCAAGCGAGCAAAGGACGAAGGAGCATACTAAAGTATGTAACTGAGTACAGATGCGAAACTTAACGAAGTTAGACGAAGTATATCAAACGAAATGAAATTTGTACAATGAAAACTGCATATCATCAAAGTATAAAACGCAGACAAAAAGGAAGAAAGACAAAAATAAAATATTAAGTCTTTCCGAATAAAAAGTCAAAGGATTATACAATTTACACCAAGTAAACAAATAGCAAGGTCAACTTAGAGAAAACTAAGGATAAAAAAACGAAAAGGTTAAGGAAGAAAGAGCATAAGGTGAATGCCTTGGTGATTAGAGCCGAAGAAGGACGTGGCAAGCTGCGAAAAGCTATGATAAGGAGCAAACATCCGTTATAGTCATAGATATCCGAATGAGGAAACTCACTTAATAGAGATATTAAGTATCCATTACTGAATAAATAGGTAATAGGAAGGGAACCCGCCGAACTGAAACATCTAAGTAGGTGGAGGAAAAGAAAGAAACATCGATTCCCAAAGTAGCGGCGAGCGAAATGGGAGGAGCCCAAACCATATAAGGAAACTTAAATGGGGTAAGGACTATCAAGAAAGTGACGAGGTATTGAAGAAGAAGTAGTCTGGGAAGCTACACCAAAGACGGTAAAAGTCCGGTAATCGAAACAAGAAGACGCACGAGATAGTACCAGAGTATCGTAGGACACGAGGAACCCTGCGAGAAGAAAGGGGGACCACCCCCAAAGGCTAAATACTACTAATCAACCGATAGAGAAAAGTACCGTGAGGGAAAGGTGAAAAGAACCCCGGGAGGGGAGTGAAAGAGAACCTGAAACCATATGCTTACAAACAGATGGAGCGATAAGTGACATCGTACTTTTTGTAGAACGGGCCAACGAGTTATGCTGTAAAGCAAGGAAAAGAAATTAAGTTTCAAATCCAAAGCGAAAGCGAGTCTGAAAAGGGCGATAAGTTATACAGCATAGACCCGAAACCGGGCGACCTACCCATGAGCAGGTTGAAGTTTCAGTAACATGAAATGGAGGACCGAACCCACGAACGTTGAAAAGTTCGGGGATGACTTGTGGGTAGAGGTGAAATTCCAATCGAGCTCGGAGATAGCTGGTTCTCTTCGAAATAGCTTTAGGGCTAGCGTCTTAAAAAAAAGTATATTGGGGGTAGAGCACTGAATGCTCTAGGGGCCGTATAGGTTACCGAAAGCTATCAAACTGCGAATACCAATATATGAT
The DNA here is from genome assembly GCF_000238095.2 of Peptoanaerobacter stomatis. Lineage (NCBI taxonomy): Bacteria > Bacillati > Bacillota > Clostridia > Peptostreptococcales > Filifactoraceae > Peptoanaerobacter > Peptoanaerobacter stomatis. Next base: position 2,156 of record NZ_JH815227.1, on the reverse strand, counting down.
AAAAGGCAGTCAGACTATGAGTGATAAGATCCATAGTCAAGAGGGAAAAAGCCCAGACCAACAGCTAAGGTCCCCAAATGTATGTTAAGTGGAAAAGGATGTGAAATTGCACAGACAACCAGGATGTTGGCTTAGAAGCAGCCATACATTAAAAGAGTGCGTAATAGCTCACTGGTCGAGTGGTTTTGCGCCGAAAATTACCGGGGCTCAAACATACTACCGAAGCTTTGGATTCACGCAAGACGTGAGTGGTAGAAGAGCATCGTATGATAGGACGAAGCAGAATCGAAAGAGACTGTGGACAAGATACGAGAGAGAATGTTGGCATGAGTAGCGAGATGTGTGTGAGAATCACACAGGCCGAAAACCCAAGGATTCCTGAGGAAGGTTCGTCCGCTCAGGGTAAGTCGGGGCCTAAGGCGAGGCAGAGATGCGTAGCTGATGGATAACAGGTTAAGATTCCTGTACCTACGAGTATCGCCAAAGAGGAGAAGGAATGACGCAGGAGGATAGTTAAAGCGTGCGACTGGAAGAGCACGTCCAAGCAGCAAGTTAGAGTATAAAGGCAAATCCGTATGCTTGATAATATGAGCTGTGAAGGGGAGCGAATAAAGTAGCGAAGTTAATGATTTCACACTGACAGGAAAAGTTTCTATCCAGATACAAGTAGCCCGTACCGAAAACCGACACAGGTGGGTAAGGTGAGAAACCTAAGGCCAGCGAGAGAACTGTTGTTAAGGAACTCGGCAAAATGACCCCGTAACTTAGGGAGAAGGGGTGCCTACGAGAGTAGGCCACAGAAAAAAGGCCCAAGCGACTGTTTACCAAAAACATAGGTCTCTGCGAAACCGAAAGGTGAAGTATAGGGGCTGACGCCTGCCCGGTGCTGGAAGGTTAAGAGGAGAGTTTAGAGAAATCGAAGATTTGAATTTAAGCCCCAGTAAACGGCGGCCGTAACTATAACGGTCCTAAGGTAGCGAAATTCCTTGTCGGGTAAGTTCCGACCCGCACGAAAGGCGTAACGATTTGGGCACTGTCTCAACAACAGACTCGGTGAAATTGTAGTACCGGTGAAGATGCCGGAAACCTGCGACAGGACGGAAAGACCCCATGGAGCTTTACTGTAGCTTAGTATTGAATTTATGTAATTAATGTACAGAATAGGTGGGAGGCAGAGAATGTAGGTCGTCAGATTTACAGGAGCCAACTTTGGGATACCACCCTTTGATTATGTGAGTTCTAACCGGAACCTTTGAAGCAAGGTACGGGACAGTGCTTGGCGGACAGTTTGACTGGGGCGGTCGCCTCCCAAAGAGTAACGGAGGCGTCCAAAGGTTCCCTCAGCATGGTCGGAAATCATGCGAAGAGTGCAAAGGCAAAAGGGAGCTTGATTGCGAGACTAACAAGTCGAGCAAAGACGAAAGTCGGGCTTAGTGATCCGGTGGTAGAAAGTGGAATTGCCATCGCTCAACGGATAAAAGCTACCCTGGGGATAACAGGCTGATCTCCCCCAAGAGTTCACATCGACGGGGAGGTTTGGCACCTCGATGTCGGCTCATCACATCCTGGGGCTGGAGTAGGTCCCAAGGGTTGGGCTGTTCGCCCATTAAAGTGGTACGCGAGCTGGGTTCAGAACGTCGTGAGACAGTTCGGTCCCTATCCGTCGCAGGCGTAGGATATTTGAGAGGAGCTATCCTTAGTACGAGAGGACCGGGATGGACGCACCACTGGTGTACCAGTTGTCTTGCCAAAGGCACAGCTGGGTAGCTATGTGCGGAACGGATAAGTGCTGAAGGCATCTAAGCACGAAGCCAACCTCAAGATAAGATATCCCATTCGAAAGAAGTAAGACCCCATTAAGAGTAAGTGGTAGATAGGCAAGGAGTGTAAGTGCAGTAATGTATTAAGCTAACTTGTACTAATAGGTCGAGGACTTAACCTACTAATATAAGGTATTTTCAAAGATATGCGAGTAGTACAAGGCAAACAAGTGAGTAAGGAAGGAGCATACTAAGCTATGTGACTGACGAGCGATACGAAGTTTAACGAAGTAATACGAAGTATATGTTTGAAAAGAGATGATATGCAGTTTTGATTGTGCAAAGTACAATCAGATAAAATATTTCGATGTTATGCGAAGTATATCAATCGAAAGA
>NZ_JH815226.1:315808-316326 GCF_000238095.2 Peptoanaerobacter stomatis | reverse complement strand
TAGGTCATAGCCAATTGTAATCCGAAGTAGCTCAACGGCGGAGCACCCGGCTGTTAACCGGTAGGTTGTGGGTTCGAGTCCCACCTTCGGAGCCAATAGTGCCGAAGTGGCGGAACAGGCAGACGCACAGGACTTAAAATCCTGCGAATAGAGATATTCGTACCGGTTCGATTCCGGTCTTCGGCACCATATAATATCGCGGAGTGGAGCAGTTGGTAGCTCGTCGGGCTCATAACCCGAAGGTCGTTGGTTCGAATCCTTCCTCCGCAACCAAAAATATATTAATAACTGTGGCTCCTTGGTCAAGCGGTTAAGACACCGCCCTTTCACGGCGGCTACAGGGGTTCGAATCCCCTAGGAGTCACCATTTTTATTAATTATTTAAATTTGAATTATTTTATATTTTAAATATATCTTTTATTTGGATCCATAGCTCAGCTGGGAGAGCATCTGCCTTACAAGCAGGGGGTCACAGGTTCGAGCCCTGTTGGGTCCACCAAATAAATGGTCCGGTAGTT
>NZ_JH815226.1:308729-315183 GCF_000238095.2 Peptoanaerobacter stomatis | reverse complement strand
AACGCAATATGCTGGCGTGGCTCAATTGGCAGAGCAGCTGACTTGTAATCAGCAGGTTGTAGGTTCGATTCCTATCGCCAGCTCCATTTAGATATTTAATACATTGGAGGAATGCCCGAGTGGTTAAAGGGGGCAGACTGTAAATCTGTTGGTCAATCCTACGTTGGTTCAAATCCAACTTCCTCCACCATATGCGGGTGTAGCTCAGTGGTAGAGCCCCGGCCTTCCAAGCCGGTTGCGAGGGTTCGATCCCCTTCACCCGCTCCATATATGTGCCTGTAGCTCAGCAGGATAGAGCAGTGGCCTTCTAAGCCACGTGCCAGGGGTTCGAATCCCTTCAGGCACACCATTTAAATTAATAAATGCATATTATACTACTTCTTGGAGGGGTGTCCGAGCGGTTTAAGGAGCTGGTCTTGAAAATCAGTGACTCCGAAAGGGGCCGTGGGTTCGAATCCCACCCCCTCCGCCATATTGGAGAAATACTCAAGTGGCTGAAGAGGCTCCCCTGCTAAGGGAGTAGGTCCTATTAACGGGGCGCGAGGGTTCAAATCCCTCTTTCTCCGCCATTAACGAGGTGTAGCGCAGTTTGGTAGCGCACGTGGTTTGGGACCATGGGGCCGGGGGTTCGAGTCCCTCCACCTCGACCATTTTTGTATTAAAATTTTATATAGGCTGGGTTTAATTAGGGGCGTAGTTCAGCGGTAGAACGTTGGTCTCCAAAACCAAATGCCGTGGGTTCAAATCCTGCCGCCCCTGCCATTAACGAGGTGTAGCGCAGTTTGGTAGCGCACGTGGTTTGGGACCATGGGGCCGGGGGTTCGAGTCCCTCCACCTCGACCATTGTGGGCTTATAGCTCAGGCGGTTAGAGCGCACGCCTGATAAGCGTGAGGTCGCTGGTTCGAGTCCAGCTAAGCCCACCATTATCTTTTTAAAAAAAGATGAAAATAATTTAGGTATTATATTATTATAGGGGCCTTTAGCTCAGTTGGTTAGAGCGTCCGGCTCATAACCGGCAGGTCCGGGGTTCGAGTCCCTGAAGGCCCACCACTATTTATTATATGCCTAGATAGCTCAGTCGGTAGAGCAGAGGACTGAAAATCCTCGTGTCGATGGTTCGATTCCGTCTCTAGGCACCAAAGCAAATTCAATTTAATATGATTATATTTTTATGGCGGCATAGCTCAGCTGGCTAGAGCGTTCGGTTCATACCCGAAAGGTCACAGGTTCGATCCCTGTTGCCGCTACCATTTTTGTTTTAAAAAAGTAAAAAAAAGTACTTGACAGGGAGAAAAAGAAGAGATATAATAAACGAGCTGTCAAAGGACAGATGAACAATGAAAATCGGATAGTAAACAAAGAAGACTTATGAAGAATAAGTTAAATGTACCAAACAAACAAAGTCAGTAAGGATAAATAATGCTGAGAGAAGTCAAATTTTAATTGAGAGTTTGATCCTGGCTCAGGATGAACGCTGGCGGCGTGCCTAACACATGCAAGTCGAACGAAGTCATATGTGAAGTTTTCGGATGGAATATAAGACTTAGTGGCGGACGGGTGAGTAACACGTAAGTAATCAACCTATAACACACGAATAACTAATAGAAATGTTAGCTAATACGAGATAAAATATATGATATGGGAATATTGTATATCAAAGCTGAGGCGGTTATAGACGAGCTTGCGTCTGATTAGCTAGTTGGTGGGGTAAAAGCCTACCAAGGCGACGATCAGTAGCCGACCTGAGAGGGTGAACGGCCACATTGGAACTGAGAGACGGTCCAAACTCCTACGGGAGGCAGCAGTGGGGGATATTGCACAATGGGGGGAACCCTGATGCAGCAACGCCGCGTGAACGAAGAAGGCCCTAGGGTCGTAAAGTTCTGTCGTATGGGAAGAAAAAAATGACAGTACCATACAAGAAAGCCCCGGCTAACTACGTGCCAGCAGCCGCGGTAATACGTAGGGGGCAAGCGTTATCCGGAATTACTGGGCGTAAAGGGTGCGTAGGCGGCTTGTTAAGTCAAGGTTAAAAGGCAGTAGCTCAACTACTGTTCGGCCTTGAAACTATTAAGCTTGAGTATAGGAGAGGAAAGTGGAATTCCCAGTGTAGCGGTGAAATGCGTAGATATTGGGAGGAATACCGGTGGCGAAGGCGACTTTCTGGACTAAAACTGACGCTGAGGCACGAAAGTGTGGGTAGCAAACAGGATTAGATACCCTGGTAGTCCACACCGTAAACGATGAACACTAGGTGTCGGGAGGAATCTCGGTGCCGGCGCAAACGCAATAAGTGTTCCGCCTGGGGAGTACGTTCGCAAGAATAAAACTCAAAGGAATTGACGGGGACCCGCACAAGTAGCGGAGCATGTGGTTTAATTCGAAGCAACGCGAAGAACCTTACCTAAGCTTGACATGGGGATGAAAAGCGATGTAAAGTCGTAATAATACCTTCGGGTATACATCCCACACAGGTGGTGCATGGTTGTCGTCAGCTCGTGTCGTGAGATGTTGGGTTAAGTCCCGCAACGAGCGCAACCCCTATTAATAGTTGCCAGTGCGTAAAGGCAGGCACTCTAGTAAGACAGTTAGGGATAACCTAAAGGAAGGTGGGGATGACGTCAAATCATCATGCCCCTTATGCTTAGGGCTACACACGTGCTACAATGGCCGTAACAAAGAGAAGCGAATCTGTGAAGAAGAGCAAACCTGAAAAAAACGGTCCAAGTTCGGATTGTAGGCTGAAACTCGCCTACATGAAGTCGGAGTTACTAGTAATCGCAAATCAGAATGTTGCGGTGAATGCGTTCCCGGGTCTTGTACACACCGCCCGTCACACCATGGGAGCTGAGGGCACCCAAAGTCAGTGATCTAACGAAAGAAGAAGCTGCCTAAGGTGAACTTAGTAACTGGGGTGAAGTCGTAACAAGGTAGCCGTATCGGAAGGTGCGGCTGGATCACCTCCTTTCTAAGGAGAAAAAAGTTTACTATCCGATTTTTGTTGTTCATAAAACAACAAAAAATATAATTTTGTTTCAGATACGAGTATAACGAGGCAAGCGAGCAAAGGACGAAGGAGCATACTAAAGTATGTAACTGAGTACAGATGCGAAACTTAACGAAGTTAGACGAAGTATATCAAACGAAATGAAATTTGTACAATGAAAACTGCATATCATCAAAGTATAAAACGCAGACAAAAAGGAAGAAAGACAAAAATAAAATATTAAGTCTTTCCGAATAAAAAGTCAAAGGATTATACAATTTACACCAAGTAAACAAATAGCAAGGTCAACTTAGAGAAAACTAAGGATAAAAAAACGAAAAGGTTAAGGAAGAAAGAGCATAAGGTGAATGCCTTGGTGATTAGAGCCGAAGAAGGACGTGGCAAGCTGCGAAAAGCTATGATAAGGAGCAAACATCCGTTATAGTCATAGATATCCGAATGAGGAAACTCACTTAATAGAGATATTAAGTATCCATTACTGAATAAATAGGTAATAGGAAGGGAACCCGCCGAACTGAAACATCTAAGTAGGTGGAGGAAAAGAAAGAAACATCGATTCCCAAAGTAGCGGCGAGCGAAATGGGAGGAGCCCAAACCATATAAGGAAACTTAAATGGGGTAAGGACTATCAAGAAAGTGACGAGGTATTGAAGAAGAAGTAGTCTGGGAAGCTACACCAAAGACGGTAAAAGTCCGGTAATCGAAACAAGAAGACGCACGAGATAGTACCAGAGTATCGTAGGACACGAGGAACCCTGCGAGAAGAAAGGGGGACCACCCCCAAAGGCTAAATACTACTAATCAACCGATAGAGAAAAGTACCGTGAGGGAAAGGTGAAAAGAACCCCGGGAGGGGAGTGAAAGAGAACCTGAAACCATATGCTTACAAACAGATGGAGCGATAAGTGACATCGTACTTTTTGTAGAACGGGCCAACGAGTTATGCTGTAAAGCAAGGAAAAGAAATTAAGTTTCAAATCCAAAGCGAAAGCGAGTCTGAAAAGGGCGATAAGTTATACAGCATAGACCCGAAACCGGGCGACCTACCCATGAGCAGGTTGAAGTTTCAGTAACATGAAATGGAGGACCGAACCCACGAACGTTGAAAAGTTCGGGGATGACTTGTGGGTAGAGGTGAAATTCCAATCGAGCTCGGAGATAGCTGGTTCTCTTCGAAATAGCTTTAGGGCTAGCGTCTTAAAAAAAAGTATATTGGGGGTAGAGCACTGAATGCTCTAGGGGCCGTATAGGTTACCGAAAGCTATCAAACTGCGAATACCAATATATGATAAAAGGCAGTCAGACTATGAGTGATAAGATCCATAGTCAAGAGGGAAAAAGCCCAGACCAACAGCTAAGGTCCCCAAATGTATGTTAAGTGGAAAAGGATGTGAAATTGCACAGACAACCAGGATGTTGGCTTAGAAGCAGCCATACATTAAAAGAGTGCGTAATAGCTCACTGGTCGAGTGGTTTTGCGCCGAAAATTACCGGGGCTCAAACATACTACCGAAGCTTTGGATTCACGCAAGACGTGAGTGGTAGAAGAGCATCGTATGATAGGACGAAGCAGAATCGAAAGAGACTGTGGACAAGATACGAGAGAGAATGTTGGCATGAGTAGCGAGATGTGTGTGAGAATCACACAGGCCGAAAACCCAAGGATTCCTGAGGAAGGTTCGTCCGCTCAGGGTAAGTCGGGGCCTAAGGCGAGGCAGAGATGCGTAGCTGATGGATAACAGGTTAAGATTCCTGTACCTACGAGTATCGCCAAAGAGGAGAAGGAATGACGCAGGAGGATAGTTAAAGCGTGCGACTGGAAGAGCACGTCCAAGCAGCAAGTTAGAGTATAAAGGCAAATCCGTATGCTTGATAATATGAGCTGTGAAGGGGAGCGAATAAAGTAGCGAAGTTAATGATTTCACACTGACAGGAAAAGTTTCTATCCAGATACAAGTAGCCCGTACCGAAAACCGACACAGGTGGGTAAGGTGAGAAACCTAAGGCCAGCGAGAGAACTGTTGTTAAGGAACTCGGCAAAATGACCCCGTAACTTAGGGAGAAGGGGTGCCTACGAGAGTAGGCCACAGAAAAAAGGCCCAAGCGACTGTTTACCAAAAACATAGGTCTCTGCGAAACCGAAAGGTGAAGTATAGGGGCTGACGCCTGCCCGGTGCTGGAAGGTTAAGAGGAGAGTTTAGAGAAATCGAAGATTTGAATTTAAGCCCCAGTAAACGGCGGCCGTAACTATAACGGTCCTAAGGTAGCGAAATTCCTTGTCGGGTAAGTTCCGACCCGCACGAAAGGCGTAACGATTTGGGCACTGTCTCAACAACAGACTCGGTGAAATTGTAGTACCGGTGAAGATGCCGGAAACCTGCGACAGGACGGAAAGACCCCATGGAGCTTTACTGTAGCTTAGTATTGAATTTATGTAATTAATGTACAGAATAGGTGGGAGGCAGAGAATGTAGGTCGTCAGATTTACAGGAGCCAACTTTGGGATACCACCCTTTGATTATGTGAGTTCTAACCGGAACCTTTGAAGCAAGGTACGGGACAGTGCTTGGCGGACAGTTTGACTGGGGCGGTCGCCTCCCAAAGAGTAACGGAGGCGTCCAAAGGTTCCCTCAGCATGGTCGGAAATCATGCGAAGAGTGCAAAGGCAAAAGGGAGCTTGATTGCGAGACTAACAAGTCGAGCAAAGACGAAAGTCGGGCTTAGTGATCCGGTGGTAGAAAGTGGAATTGCCATCGCTCAACGGATAAAAGCTACCCTGGGGATAACAGGCTGATCTCCCCCAAGAGTTCACATCGACGGGGAGGTTTGGCACCTCGATGTCGGCTCATCACATCCTGGGGCTGGAGTAGGTCCCAAGGGTTGGGCTGTTCGCCCATTAAAGTGGTACGCGAGCTGGGTTCAGAACGTCGTGAGACAGTTCGGTCCCTATCCGTCGCAGGCGTAGGATATTTGAGAGGAGCTATCCTTAGTACGAGAGGACCGGGATGGACGCACCACTGGTGTACCAGTTGTCTTGCCAAAGGCACAGCTGGGTAGCTATGTGCGGAACGGATAAGTGCTGAAGGCATCTAAGCACGAAGCCAACCTCAAGATAAGATATCCCATTCGAAAGAAGTAAGACCCCATTAAGAGTAAGTGGTAGATAGGCAAGGAGTGTAAGTGCAGTAATGTATTAAGCTAACTTGTACTAATAGGTCGAGGACTTAACCTACTAATATAAGGTATTTTCAAAGATATGCGAGTAGTACAAGGCAAACAAGTGAGTAAGGAAGGAGCATACTAAGCTATGTGACTGACGAGCGATACGAAGTTTAACGAAGTAATACGAAGTATATGTTTGAAAAGAGATGATATGCAGTTTTGATTGTGCAAAGTACAATCAGATAAAATATTTCGATGTTATGCGAAGTATATCAATCGAAAGA
>NZ_JH815226.1:36849-305254 GCF_000238095.2 Peptoanaerobacter stomatis | reverse complement strand
GTTATGCGAAGTATATCAATCGAAAGAAACAATATGGTTATAAAAGAGGAGAGGATACACCTGTACCCATACCGAACACAGAAGTTAAGCTCTTCATCGCTGATGGTACTTAGACCGCAGGGTCTTGGGAGAGTAGGTCATAGCCAATTGGATAAAGGAGGCAGGCATTTATGCTTGTCTTTTTTTATTGCTTTTTTTCTCTTTTTTATTTATTATATATATATTATATTTTATTATAATAATTGAAATGAGGGAGAAATTTGATTTATAATTTACTAAATGGTCTTGGAATTTTGCTTGGTTCTATTATTGGATTATTGCTTAGTAATGGGATACCGGAAAGAGTGAGTAATTCACTTATGAAAGCAATGGGATTGGTAGTATTGTATATTGGAATAGAAACAAGCCTATCAGGTAAAAACATATCTGTGATTGTGATTTCATTGGCGATAGGCACTATAATTGGCGAGATTTTAGATATAGATAACAGTATTAATAAATTTGGCAAATTGTTAGAAAATAAAATTGCTGCAAATAATGAAAATTCTAAGTTTTCGGAAGGGTTTGTTACTACATCTATATTATTTTGTGCGGGAGCTATGGGTATAGTGGGGTCATTGCAGGCCGGACTTAACGGTTCTGGAGACACTCTTCTTGCAAAAACACTTATAGATGGTATTGTTGCATGTATATTTACTACAAGCCTTGGATATGGGGTTATTTTTTCCAGCTTATCTGTCATTTTATATCAAGGAATATTTGTTTTACTTGCAGGTGCTCTCAGCAATATTCTTGGTGAAAATATAATTGACTCTATATCTGCTGTGGGTGGCATAATAATATTGGGTATGGGTATAAATCTTTTGACAAATTCTAATATAAAAGTTGCTAATATGGTTTTAGCTATATTCATTCCTATAATATTTGGAGTTTTTAAAATATTGTAGCTATATAATATTTTTAGAAAAATTTAGTAAATATGTTTGTTTGCATATAAATTGTTAATATATCGCATTAAAGAGCAAATTAAAGATATTCCATTAATAAACTGAATTTTAATTAGTTTTTTGGGATATTATCAATTTGTATAATACAAATTTTTATTACTGTTAAATTTGATATTAATTTCAATTTTCTGTATGATAGGAGATTATGATTTTGAAAGAAAATAATGTTTATAATACAATAGTGCATCCATTAGAATCTCTTTATGATAAAAATTCAAAAATACTTATACTTGGCAGTTTTCCATCTGTTAAAACAAGAGAAGTTGGATTTTTTTATGGGCATAAGCAAAATAGATTTTGGAAAGTTTTATCGAAACTTTTTGAGATTGAAATATCTGATGATATTGCTGAAAGGAGAAGCTTTTTGCTTGACAAGGGGATAGCTGTATGGGATGCAATATATAAATGTGATATAATTGCATCGAGTGACAGCAGTATAAAAAATGTAGTACCTACAGACTTATCTGATATATTTGAACATTCTGATGTAAAAAAAGTTTTTTGTAATGGTAATACATCATATAAATATTACAATATGTATCAAGGTAAAATATATGATTATGAGGTGGTCAATTTACCGAGTACAAGTCCTGCCAATGCAAGCTATTCGCTTGATAAATTGGTGAATAGCTGGAAAGTCATACTTGAATACATTTAAGCTTAAAAAATATTAATAGACTTGTTTGATAACTCAATTTTATGTGAACTATACTTATTACACCATAGCAATCTTTTAATTCCTTAACAACTGCCTTGACAGCTATAAAATCGTATATTTCTTCAAAAGATTTATTTTTAAATTTCATCTTAAAATAGCTAAAAGTAATTGTAAAAATTAATATTAGAAAAGCTATTTTTTTTAAATGTGAAATTTTAGATATTTACGGTCATTGACTGTATGTAATCGAACAAGTCTAATTTAAGCCTATTATATATCTAATTCTATACTGTCAGATATATAATAGTGATATCCGTTTTTAATACAGTAATATTTTATTTTTTGTATTAGAAGTTTATTAGTTGTATATTCAGTTATATATATTTTAATGCCTAAATGTTTGTATTTTTTTAAGTGTTCTTTGTAGTATGAATTTGTTTCCTTTGTTTGACTTATAAGCTTATTATTCTTGAAATCAATTGAAGAAAATACGCTTTCTTGATTTATTCCATTTAAGATGTTATTTACACTCTTGTATTTTTTGTAATATTTGTCTATAAAAAAATCTCCGCCATTTATTATGACATCTTTATTATATTTTTTTAAATCTTTTAGTAACTCTGAGACACCATCAAATATTTGTTCACTCTCATTGTAGTAATACACATCTGTATTGTCTATGAAAAAACCGTCAATACCTTTGTCTATGAGAGATTTTGCAAGAGTGTTGATTATAAAATCATGCCATTTTTTATTTGAAATATCAATCCAATATTCTTCTTCCCAATTTTCATAGTTTTTTAAAATTATATTTTTAAAATTGTTATAGTAAGGTCTGAAGTTTTCAATAGAGCCTATATTTAAGTAAGAATAAACTGTAATACCCTTGCTTTTAAGAACATTTATGGCTTTTTTTGAAAAATTTTGTGCATCTATTACAACTATGTCATAGTTGTATAATTTGTATAAATTGTCTTCTGATATATTTAAAAAAACACCATATTTAGGCAGATTTTCAGAGTATGAAAATGTACTTGTAGAAGCGATAAATATTATTATAAAGAGCATTTTAAAAAGTTTTAAATTCATTTTAACTCCAATATTATTAAAACAATACATTGACTATTGTATAAAAAAAAATTATATTTAATGCTAAAATTTGATAGAAGTATGCATATAATTAATAAAAATCTACAATATTGAATATAGAGTGGTAAAATATAAATCTATATAATTTAAATAAGTTTTGGTATAAGTATGTAATCACAGTATATCATATTTATTTTAAAATAGATATTTTAAATTTTGACGAATATATTTAATTATGTTAAAATTTTTATTAGAATTTATTTGTTTATAGATTGATTTCAAATTAGATTAATATTATATTTTTATATGATAAATTATAAAATATGAGGTAGATTATGGAAATATTTAATAAAATAAAATTTAATTCACCGGTAGTGCTTTCATTTGTCTTCATAAGTTTTTTAGCCTTATTGCTTGATATATTTACAGGTGGTAATTCAAATAAACTATTATTTTGTGTATATCGTTCAAGTTTTTTTGATCCGCTTACATATATAAGGCTGTTCACGCATGTGCTTGGTCATAGTGATTGGTCGCATTATATAAATAACATGCTGTTGATGCTAATAGTAGGACCTTTATTAGAAGAAAAATATGGAAGCTTGAATATAATAATAATGATACTTATAACGGCATTTATAAGCGGTATAGTAAGCATAATATTTTTCCCAAATGTTGCATTGCTTGGAGCAAGCGGTGTAGTGTTTGCATTTATATTGGTGTCATCTATTACAAGTTTTGAATATGGAAAAATACCTCTTACTTTTATATTAGTCGCTTTTGTGTATATTGGAGGGCAGGTAGTAGACGCTGTTTTTGTAAGAGATAATATTTCGAATTCAACACATATAATAGGTGGAATAATTGGTAGTATATACGGATATTATATGAATAAATCAAAAATATGATTGGTGATGACTATGAGCGAGATTATAAGTGTAGTAGGTGCCGGGGGAAAAACAACTTTCATAGAAGACTGTGCACAAAATTTATCAAAATTTAACGATATTTTAATATCTACTACTACAAAAATGAGATTGCCTAAATTGGGAAAATACAATTATCTGATAATGAATAGAGAAAATTTTGAAATATATAAAGAATATTTTTTAAAAAATAATACATTGAAATCAGAAAATTATTTAGAAGAATTGATTTTATTGAAAAATAGGATACATTATTTTAATAAAAAATATATATTTAAAAATATTAAGTTTTCTAAAAGATATATAATATCTCAAAAAAAAGCAAATTTTCATAAAAAAAGGGGATATATATATTACTTTTTATCTGAGATTCTTATAGGAAAATCAAATAAAAAATTTGCTCATATAACAGATGAACAAATAGAACTATTTAAAGATAAATTTGAATATATATTCTTGGAGTCGGACGGAGCTAAGGAAAAGTCATTAAAATTTCCCCAAATATATGAACCGGTAATTTCAAAATATACTACAAAAACTATAGCCATATTTGACATAAATATGATAGGAAAACCGATAAAAGATAATGTCTATAACGAAGAAGAATTTGTAAAAAATATAGTATCAGATAATTTTGAAAATGAAGAAAAAACAATATCCATAGAGCATATATACAAACTTATAACAATAAAAAACGGACTTTTTAAGAATTCAAAAGGTGAAAAAATATTATGTATAAATAAACTTAAATCAGACTATAATGTTTATAATAAGTTAAAAAAAATGTTAGAAGACACAGATATAAAGATAGTTACTAAGAAAATGAAGTGAAAATTTAAAAAATATTTCATAATATAAATTTTCTATAAAGAAAAGTTTTGATTTAGATATTTGAAATGCGTAAAAAATATTTATTCTGAAACATATAAAAACATATCTTTAACTTTACAATAAATTTCAATTATTTTATAATATTACGATAAACTGATTTCTTGACTATTATTTTAATGAGGAAGCCTATGAAAATACTTATACTTACAAATAAAGTAGGCGGAGGGCACAATTCTACAGCTAACGCCTTAAAAATAGAATTTGAAAAATATGACAATGTGGAATGTAAAATTATAGATTCTTTTGAATATATATCCCCTGTTTTGCAAGAAGGAATATCTAAAAGCTATATATTATCAACGACAGTATTTCCATATCTATATGCCGGAGGGTATAGATATCAGGAGATTATGGATGAAAAAGAAACAAAAGATGCTGGAGATAATGTAGTAAACTATTTATTTACACAAAAATTGTTGACATATTTTGAAGAAGAATTTTATCCGGATATAGTTATAAGCACACATATATTTTCAGCTCAATTGATAAATCTGATGTTAGAAAAAAAACTTATAGATGTTATATCTGTTGGAATAATAACAGATTTTACAATACATCCTCATTGGTGTAGATTATCAAATTTGGATTATTTTGTAACTGCAAGCGAGCTTTTGACATATCAGGCTGTAAAAAAAGGCATAAAAAAAGAAAAAATACTGCCATTTGGAATACCTATAAATGATAAATTCAATGTGCATATCAACAAAATGGAAGCGAAAAGAATGCTTGGATTGAATGAAAATAAAAAGACTATTTTATTTATGTCAGGCTCAATGGGATATGGAAACATAGTTAAAATGGTAAAGAGAATAGACCATATATTAGATGATTTTGAATTATTGGTAGTATGCGGAAACAGTAAAAAAAGTAAAAAAGATTTGGAAAAGACAAAATTTCATCACAATGTAAAAATATATGGCTTTGTTGATAATGTAGATGTTATGATGAGTGCCTGTGATTTAGTAATAACTAAACCTGGAGGTCTTACAAGCTGTGAAGTTTTATCAAAGAATCTTCCTATGATAATGGTAAATCCTATACCAGGTCAAGAAGAAAGAAACGTAGAGTTCTTGACAAATAATGGTTGTGCGGTTTATTCAACACCGACATTTCCGGTTGATGAAGCATTTTATCAACTATATTGTTATCAGGAAAAATTAGAAAATATGAAAAAAAATATATCAATGATAAGAAAACCGAATGCAGCAACAGATATATGCAAGTTTTTAATAAATATGTAAATTTTATACAAAAAGTTGCTTAAAGATTTAATATGTATTAATTACTCAATTTTATCAAAATAATATAAAGAATTTTTAAATAATAAAGGAAGAAATATTTGTGAAAGATATAGAACTATGGAATGAATTTGTCACTAAGAACAACATTGTAGAAAATAAAACATTCAGTTCATGGCAATTCGGTATCAGTGACGTACAAGCGGATGAGCTTTCAACACTTGTAGTTAGCGGTAAAAAAACTGCTACAGCATCAGCTCATATATTATATGAATTAGAGGGTGAAGAAATACCCAAAGAAGGTGAATATAGTATAATTTTAAATTCAAAAAACGAAGCGGTTTGCATAATACAAACAAGCAAAGTGTACATTACACCATTTAACAAAGTTTCTGAAAATCACGCTTACAAAGAGGGTGAAGGAGATAGAAGCTTAAGATATTGGCAAAAAGTACACGAAGAATTTTTTAAAAAAGAATTATCTGAAACAGGACTTGAGTTTGAAACAAATATGAATGTGGTATGTGAAGAATTTGAAGTTGTTTATAAATCTTGATTAATACTATCTAATAGAATAAATAATATAACTATACAACATTAATATAAATTATTTATTTAAATAAGCAATGATTCTAAATTTATATTATTCTATAAGATTTTATTATAAAAACTCTGAAAAATTAAAAAATGGATATTATTTGTGTATTAAAACACAGATGATATCCATTTTTTATAATATAGTGTGCACTGTTAATTAGTGAATGATACTGAAATTCTATAGAACTATTGAATAAACAAATATAATTCTGGCAAGATATATTGCAAAAACATAACTAATAGAAGTCGTATACAGTCAATAGTCTACAAAGAAATTTAGCATAAATTCGATTTATAATATATTGTGAATACGGTATTTATCTTTGCTTTAACAAGTCTCTTATCTCTGTAAGTAGAACCTCTTCTTTAGTAGGTTCATCTTCTTTTGCTTCTTCAATCTCTTCTTCTTGTTTTTTCATTGAGTTTATAACTTTTATAAATGCAAATATACAAAGTGCAATTATTATAAAATCAACTATGTTTTGTATAAAATTACCATAGTTTAGAGCTATTTGTTCTATTCCTTTTTCGTTATTTTCTTGACTAAGTACAATTTTTAAGTTTGTAAAATTTATTTCTCCGGTTATTTTTGATATCAAAGGCATGATTATGTCATTTACAAGAGATGTGACTATCTTTCCGAACGCACCCCCTATTATCACCCCTACAGCCATATCAATAACATTGCCTTTTATTGAAAATTCTTTAAATTCCTTAATAAAGCCCATAAAATATCCTCCTGATTGTATAATACATATATTGGTACTGATGCCAATTTAAAAATAAGTTATAGTGTATCAAAAAATACATGATAAATCAATTATGAATTTATTAGGATAAGGTATTTTTTTGAAAATTAAAGTCTGTAGTTCAAATTTTAGCTACTTCATCTATAAAATCTATATACACTTCATCTTTTTCTTCTATAATTATATTTCCGTTAGTTATATTTAATAAATCCTGTTTTAAATTTCCTAAATTTTCGTGTTTTTCATATAATATGAACTTTACACTTTCAAAAAATTCAGGAGCTTTAGATAGTATATGATTATTTTCTATAAATTTTTGAATTTTTCCTATAAGATTATAATCTATACTTATTTCCAATTGCTTAAATATTCTTTTTTCGACTATGGTATTTGAAGAAAGCGCTATTTTTGCAGTTTTTGAGTATGCTCTTGTAAGTCCTCCTGCCCCTAATTTTATACCACCAAAATATCTTGTAGCAATTATCAGGCAGTTTGTTATATTTTGTTTTTTTAACACTTCAAGCATAGGAACTCCTGCAGTTGAACTAGGCTCTTTGTCATCGCTGCATTTCATTACACTCATATCATCATTTAATATATAAGCATAACAGTTGTGTGTAGCATCATAATGTTGTTTTTTTATAGATTTTATAAAATTTTCAGCCTCATCTTGTGATGATATATGAAAACTATAACCTATAAATCTTGATTTTTCTATTATAATTTCATCATTTGCATTGTTAAGTACAGTTTTGTATTCTCTCATAATCAGTACCAATTATTTTAAAAGTTTATCATAATCAGATAAATCATCATCATCTAATATTCCATAACAAGTAAAGCTTTCAGAATCAAAATGTGAATCATCGAAAAAATTAGCATTACTTTCATTTAACATATCATCAACATCTTCATAATATTCATCATAAGTATCCTCGAGATAATACTCATTTCTTGATGAGATTAAAGAATTTAAAGAGTTCATTTTATATTCTTTTAGACGAGATACATCAGTGTGTTCTACATATAGCATCATAGCGAAAATTATTTCTTCAAAAGGAGTAGAACCATATTTCATAATAACCTCCTGATAAAATATAATTTTAATAATCATACCCTAAGTTTTTTTTAAATAAACCATATTATTAGTAAAGTAGAGCCAAAATATAATATAAATTAATTTTACAACTTTATATAATATATGTGAATTGTTTTTTTATTTCATTATAAGAAAATTTTAGTTAAAAATTTAATCAAAATATTGACAGATTGTTTTTTTTGTTATATTATTATTACATCAACATTATGTGCTGATATTTTTAATTTAATTACAAAAAATAATCTACCTTTTTTGGTAGATTATTTTTTGTAATTTTTTCTTTATTATTAAGTTTTCACTTTATTTTAATAAAGATATAGTATTATGAATCTAAAGATGATGAGTTTATTGATTATTTGATTTTATATACATACTATGGTATAATTTTTATATTAAAGATGTGAAAAAATTTAAAACTTGAATAAATGTTGCTCAGTTTTTACGAAAAATAATTCACAAAGTGGATTTTTATTAAATTTTTGAGATTATAAGACATATAATAGCGTTTTATTCAAAGATTAATACTAAAAACTGTTAAAAAATAATATATATTGGATAGAAAATATTTTTATCTTACTTATTATTTAATAGTAACAGTGTTAATATGTAGAATTATTTAAATTTTCTCATATCTATTTTACATTGATGAGGAGGTGTTATAAATGAGTGATTGTATATTTTGCAAGATAGTTGGCGGAGATATCCCAAGTGCAAAAGTATACGAAGATGACTATGTATATGCGTTTAATGATATAGATCCGCAAGCACCTGTACATATAGTGTTGGTACCTAAAAAACATTATGATAATATAAAAGACTTGGATGATGATAGAATAAAAATATCTATATTTAATGCAATACAAAAAATAGCATTAGATCAAAAATTGGATGCAGGATTTAGAGTTGTATGTAATACGGGAGAGCAAGGTGGACAGACAGTCGAGCATTTACATTTTCATATATTATCAGGAAGAAATCTTCAATGGCCTCCGGGTTAAATTTTAGTATAAAATAAAATACTTGAAAAAATTGTAAATTAATTATATAATACTTGAGTATTAAAATTTTATTTTTTCTGAAAAGGCTTCTTCATATCTGCAATTTTGTTTATTTTGAGGGGAGGGAAGAAGATGGCAACTGAAATTAAAGTAAAAGAAAATGAATCATTAGATAGTGCACTTAAAAGATTTAAAAGACAATGTGCTTTGTCAGGAGTAATGTCAGAAGTTAGAAAAAGAGAACATTATGACAAACCAAGTGTAAAAAGAAAGAAAAAAGCAGAAGCAGCAAGAAAGAAAAAGAGATAAATTCGTTGAATAAATTAACATATAATGAGGTGAATTGAAATGACTCTCAAAGAACGATTGACTAATGACCTTAAAGATGCTATGAAAAATAAGGATCAGGTCAGGAAATCAGTTGTGACTCTCGTTCGTGCCGCAATTAAACAAAAAGAAGTTGACGAAAGAGTAGAACTCGATGACACAGATGTTATGGATATAGTATCCAAACAGTTGAAGCAACGAAATGAAGCTCTTGTTGATTTTAAAAAAGCAGGCAGAGATGATTTGATAAGCCAAACAGAAGAAGAAATTAAAATTCTTTTAACTTATTTACCTAAGCAGCTTACTGATGATGAGCTTAGAGAGTATATAAAACAAGCTGTTGAACAAGTAGGTGCCACATCTGTAAAAGATATGGGTAAGATAATGGGAATTTTGATGCCGAAGGTGAAAGGAAAAGCTGACGGCAGAAGAATAAATAACTTAGTATCAGAGTTTTTTAAATAAGAGTTTATTAAAATTTTAATAGAACAATTTAAAGGGTTGCCATAAGGCAGCTCTTTTTTTGTATTTAAGAGCTTAAGCATACATACAAATAAAATGCTGTATTTCAAATAATTGATTTACAGCATTTTATTATCCACCTATTTGATACATCTTTCTTGTATCTTTTTTTATGAGCATATTATTTTTATCAGTTATTATATTTTTTAAAAAATTGTGGCTTTGAGGTTTGTTGAATATAACATTTTTTATCTTTTCTTTTAAATCATGTTGGTTTATATTTTGATTTATTAACTCTTTTATATCAAGTGTAGAGTCATAGTCCAAGCAAGGTTTAAGTTTACCATCACAAGTTATTCTTATGCGATTGCAACTATCACAGAACATATGAGATACAGCAGATATAAGACCTATATCAGATTTAAAGTTTTCAAAAGAGAAGTAGGTAGCAGGACCATTGCCATGCACTTTTTCAGACTTTTTATAATTGCCATATTTATTAGAGATTATCTCCAATATTTTTTCATTGGATAAAAATTCAAAATTATTACCGTATCCTATTGGCATCATTTCTATAAATCTTACTTTTATATCAGTATTTTTTGCAAGCTCAACAAGTGCGAGTATATCATCTATTTGCGTGTTTATTGGAACTACATTTATTTTTATGTTCATATCTTTATAAGATATTATATGGTTTAGATTTTTTATTATATTGTCAAGTTTAAAATTTGTTATTTGTTCATATTTTTGTGGGTTTAGAGAGTCTAAACTCATATTTATATCTCTTATGCCATTTTCATATAATCTGTCAAAATATCTGTTCAATAACACACCATTTGTAGTCAAAGTTATTTTTTCTATATTCTTTATTGAACGTATTTTTTGTATTACGTCTATTATATCGTGCCTTAACAGTGGTTCTCCACCTGTTAATTTTATTTTTTTTATGCCGAGATCTGACAAAATTTCGCATATATAATAAATTTCATCAATGCTTAATAATTCGGACATATCCAAAAACTTTATAGGAACTCCTTTAGGCATACAATAAACACAACTCAGATTGCATCTGTCTGTTAGTGATATTCTTACATAATCTATATTTCTACCAAATCTATCGAGCATTATAATCTCCACTTTTTCCGCCACTTTTTTCGTCAAGGTGAATGTCGTATATTACCATCGATTTGTCTATTGCTTTGCACATATCATATATTGTAAGCAGTGCTATGCTTACCCCATGCAAAGCCTCCATTTCTACACCTGTTTTGCCTGTGCAAGACACTGTGCAAGTTGACTTTACTGTATAATTTTGTTCATCTATTTCAAAATCAACTGTGCATTTATTGATAAGCAAGGTATGACATAGAGGAATTGCACTTGATGTATTTTTTACAGCCATTATACCTGCTATCCTTGCTACACTTAAAACATCACCTTTTTTATTGCTTATATTTTTTATTGAAGAAATTATTTCTTCATTTAATTTTATATATCCACTTGCAACTGCAACTCTGTCAGTTATATCTTTATCTGATATATCAACCATTATGGCATTGCCATTTTTGTCTATATGAGTAAAATCCATAAATGCCTCCAGCAACAGCTTATAAGAAACGTATTAATATAAAGTAATTTATTATCCAATTACAAAATAAGATAAAATTATGAGAAATGACATTGATTAGATTTATACTAATCCATAATAAAATAATAGATAATCTATATTTAAAGTTTAATAAATAGTGTTATATTTTTACTAAATTTATACAAGATTTCTATCGTTTTATTGAGTTTTAGTATTGATTAGAATGAGCTTATAAAATATTTCTTTTCTTATATTTTTATAAGGATTTAAATAGTAAAAAACTTTACAATTAAGCTATTATATTCATCTTAGCATATAAGGATGATAAAATCAAGAAAGTATTTTTTACGAGATGTATTCGAGTAGATTTTAATTATATAAAGTTATTAAAAAATATATACTTTCAATAAGCATTTTTAGATATTATGAGATTTTAATAAAGCATTAGGATAATAATATAAAAGACGAATGCTTGACTTAATTATTTATTTTATGCTAATATGAGCATAATAATACAAATTAATATGTCATTAATAAGATTTACATATTTTTAATTTTAGCAAGGGTGTTTTTTTATGAAAATATCAAAAATTATAAGCTTAAAAGAACATAATGAAGAAAGATTGGATAATATACCTGTACTTCCTGTAGATATATCAATAGATAAAATAGATGTTTCTAAAATAAATTCTGAAATAATTTATTTTAAAGACAAAGAGAAAATTGTAGGTTATATAGAAAAGGAATTAATATGCTATTTACAGGAAAAAAATTCAAATAATATGTTTTTGAACATTGTAGAAGATATAGAGGAAGCAGTAATAATAATAGATGAATTTGGTAGAATATTTTATGCCAATAAAAATTATCCCAAAATTCTTGGAGTTCCTTTAAATAAAGTAATCGGTAAATATATACAAAATATAGAAAGCAATGCATCTATTATAGAAGTTTTAAAAACTAAAAAGCCTATAATTAAGAGCAATCATCTTATTAAAAGTATTGAAAAATATGTTAATGTAAGAATATACCCATTTTTTGTAAACAATACATTTGCAGGAGCATATTCAATTTTTACTGATGTTACTGAGCTGAATTATTTAAATCAGGAAGTAATAAGAATATCAAATGTTGCATCACAATATAATGAAAAACTGATTGCACAAGAAAAATTAAAAGAGTTAAAGATAGTGGGGAAAAATAAAAATTTTTTGAATCTAATAACCAAATCGCTTTCTGTAGCCAAAACGGACGCTTCAGTTTTAATTTTGGGAGAAAACGGATCAGGAAAAGATATACTTGCAAAATTTATACATAAAAATTCAAAAAGAGCAGATGAGCCTTTTATTATATTGAATTGTGCGGCAATTCCTGAAAATCTTATTGAAAGTGAAATGTTTGGGTATTATGCAGGTGCATTTACCGGAGCTAAGAAAACAGGTCAGGTAGGTAAATTTCAAATGGCCGATAAAGGAACTATATTTTTAGATGAAGTAGGAGATATGTCTTTATCTATGCAAGCTAAGCTGCTTAGAACTTTGGAAACTGGAGAAATTGAAAAAATAGGTGGAGGTCAGAATATAAAAGTAGATGTTAGAGTTATTGCAGCAACAAATCAGAAACTTGAAAGCAAAATTGAAGACGGTAGTTTTAGACAAGATTTATTTTACAGATTATCTGTTGTAACGTTAGAATTACCTCCACTTCGTAAGCGTGGAGTTGATATAACTCTATTTATAAATTATTTTTTACAGAAATATAATTTAAAGTATAATAAAAATCTTATGGTATCTAAAGAAGCATATGATATATTATTAGAATATAATTGGCCTGGAAATATAAGAGAGTTGAAAAATTGCATTGAACATTGTGTTATTTTAGCGAATGGTAACTCAATAGAAATAGAAAATCTTCCAAAAAGATTGCAAAATATAAAAAATAAAACTATATCAACGACTTTACAGGAACATGTACAAGAAAAAGAAAAAGAAATAATTGAAAATACACTTAGAGTTTGCAATTATAATATAAATGCAGCAAAAACCATGCTAAATATAAGTGAAAGAACTATATATAGGAAAATTAAAGCTTATAACATAATATTGCCAAAAGTGACAAAATAGATATATTATTTTGCCTAAAATGGCAAAAAATTTAATATAATATGATTAATAAAAAGATATGAAAATCTTATATTTAAAAGGTTTTTTCATATCTTTTTATTTTGGCACAAATTTTGCTTTATAATATTGGTAGAAAGCATTTATAAAAAAATAGTTTTATTTAAAGTATTTTGTTTTATGTAGATTTAATGTATAAAAATAAATTATGTTAGTCATTATATTATTAAATTTAATACTTTTAAGGAGAAAGGAGTTTGTGTTGTGAATGAAGGTAAGGTTATAAGAATAGGTGGAGGGCAAGGATTTTGGGGCGACAGTCCTGATGCTGCAATAGACATGGTAAAAAATGGAAATCTTAATTATATGGCTTGTGATTATTTAGCAGAACTAACTATGTCTATATTGCAAAAGCAAAAAAATAAAGATCCGAAAGCAGGGTTTGCAAAAGATTTTATAAATCTTTTTGAGATGATTGGTAAAGAGGCATTTGAAAAAAAGGTAAAAATTATTTCAAATGCAGGTGGCGTAAATGTAGAAGAAGCAGTCAAACAGATAGAATATGTTTCTAAAAAAAATTATATGAAAGATTTTAAAATAGGATATGTTTTAGGAGATGATTTAAAAGATGAACTTTTAGGGCTTATGGAGGAAGGCTATGAATTTATAAATTCAGACAACGGAAGGAAATTAGAAGAAATAAAAGATTCTATACTAAATGCAAACGTTTATTTTGGCAGAGAGCCTATAATTGAGTGCTTAGAAGAAGGAGCAGATATAGTAGTAACAGGCAGAGCAGCAGATTCGGCACTTTTTCTATCTCCATTGATGCACGAATTTAAGTGGAGCAACGATGATTATGATAACATAGCAAGAGGTATTATTGTAGGTCATTTGCTTGAATGCGGGGGACAAGCATCAGGTGGAAATTTTGATTATGCTTGGCGTGATGTACCTGATATGGATAATTTAGGTTTTCCTATTGCAGAAGTCACAAAAAATAAAACGTTTATAACAAAAACTTCTACAACAGGAGGTTTGATAACGGAGCAAAGCTTAAAAGAACAACTGTTGTATGAGATACATGATCCGGCAAATTATATAACTCCAGATATTGTTGCAGATATAAGCAAAGTTTCTTTAAAAGAAATAGAAAAAAACAAAGTGGAAATAAAAAATATTAAAGGAAAAACTCCACCGGAAAAATTGAAATTATCAATAGGTTATCATGCCGGATATAAAGTTGAAACTTTTCTAAATTTTGTTTGGCCGGATGCTTATGAAAAAGCAAAATTTGCTTCAGAAATAATAATGAAAAAAATGAAAAGAAAGAACTTAAAATATGATGACATACGAATAGATTTTATAGGTCTTAATGCGCTGCTTTTAGATGTTGCAAACATGGATGAAGATTTAGTTAAGAATATGAATGAAGTAGTAATGAGAATTGCTATAAGAACTCAGACAAAGGATGAAGCAAAAAAACTTATTCCTGAAATTTCTCCTTTACAATTAAATGGTCCACAAGGGGCAAGTTTTTTTGGAGGCAGATCACGAATTCAGGATGTGATAGGTCTTTGGCCTACGTTAATTCCGCGAGATATGGTAAAACTTTCATCAAATGTTTTGGAGGTTAAATAATGGAAAAAATATATTTAAGAGAAATTGCACATGGACGTTCCGGAGACAAAGGAAATATAAGTAATATATGTGTTTATGCCAGAGATGCAAGTGATTATGAATTTATAAAAAAAGTTTTAACAGTAGAAAAGGTGAGGCAACATTTTAAGAATATGGTGAAAGGAGATATAACAAGGTATGAAGTAGAATCATTAAATGGATTCAATTTTGTATTAAAAGATGCTCTTGGTGGTGGAGCTACAACTTCTTTGAGATTAGATTCTTTAGGGAAATCCATGGGGTCTGCTATGATGAGAATAGAAATTGATAAGGAAGATTATATGAATTATAGAAAGGGGATAAAAAATGAAAAATAGTACATATTCAGGGTTTTATAAATTATCTGTAGAAGAAAGACTAAAAGAAGTGGCAGAATTTGCAAATTTAGAAGATAAACATATAAAAACTATACAAAATCCGGAAGTTTTGGATATAGAAAAAGCTGATAATATGATAGAAAACGTTATCGGACGATTCACACTACCACTTGGTGTAGCTCTTAACTTTATGATAAATGGTAAAGATTATATAATTCCAATGGTTACAGAGGAAGCATCAGTAGTTGCAGCTGCAAGTAATGCGGCAAAATTGGCAAGAGATAGTGGAGGGTTTTATACAAACAATACAGGTTCAATAATGATTGCACAGGTTCAAGTTACAGATATTTTAGATGTAGATTATACAAGAATAATAATATATGAACATAAGGATGAAATTTTGAAAATATGTAATGAAAGAGATCCCATATTAGTAAAATATGGTGGTGGAGCAAAGGATATAGATGTAAGAATTATAAATTCTAAAGATGAAGATTTTATTGTTGTCCATCTAAAGGTAAATACATTAGATGCTATGGGTGCAAATGCAGTAAATTCTATGGCAGAAGCTGTTGCACCGTTTATAGAAAAAATAACAGGTGGAAAAGTATATCTGAGGATATTGTCAAATTTGGCTGTTGAAAGATTATTCAGATCAAGAACAAAAGTAAAAAAAGAAGCACTTGGCGGTGAAGAAGTTGTAGATAAAATAATATCTGCTTATAAATTTGCAAATGCAGATCCATTTAGGGCTACTACACATAATAAAGGGATAATGAATGGGATATCTGCTGTAGTATTAGCTACAGGAAATGATACACGTGCAATAGAGTCAGGGGCACATTCTTATGCTGCAATATCAGGAAAATATAAATCTTTAACTACTTGGCAAAAAGATAAAGATGGAGATCTTGTTGGAACAATTGAAATACCACTTGCAGTTGGACTTGTAGGAGGAGCAACTAAAATACATCCGGTAGCTCAAGCAGCTATAAAAATATTAGGAGTAAAAACAGCAGGAGAATTAGGAGATATAATAGCCTCAGTTGGTCTTGCACAAAACTTGGCAGCTATAAAAGCGTTGGCTACTGAAGGAATACAAAGAGGGCATATGTCATTACATGCAAAAAATATTGCAGTGACTGCAGGAGCAAAAGGTGAAGAACTTGATAGGATAGTAAAAAAGATGATAGAGGATAAAAATATCAATTTAGATTATGCAAAATCTCTATTGAACAAATAGGAGGTTGTCATGAATAAAGAAAACTTGGGGAAATATACAGAGGTTTGGGGAGATACGGTTGTTTTAAAAGAGCTTATATACTCTTGTATAATTGGAGTCTCAATAACAATGATAATGTTTTTTATAGGTAAAAACATATTTACTTCTATGGAAAATATAGAAAAGTCTCTTGCAAATGGATATGCTTTGCTTGTAGGAGTGCTTGGATGCATAATGTCAGGTTTTATTTGTGCAAAATTATTTAAACCGAAAAGAAAAGTAGAAGAGGTCTTTGAATTTGAAGATATAGAACATATTTTAGAAGTTGCAGGAATATCAGTAGAAGAAGAAAGAAAATATCTTGCAAACTTAGACGATGAAATAATAAAAGAATTAGAAGATTTAGAGTTATACGCACTTCTTTCTTTAATTCCTGAAGATTCAAAAAACTATAAGGAGGAGTATAAAGAAAAACTGAGAGGAGATGAGAAATAATGAGTATTATATTAATATTGCAAGCCTTTTTGGCAGCTTTTTTAGGGGGAATAATTTATTCTATAATAGGAATAATACCAGGGACTGATGAAACGGCAACAATGGCACCTGTAACATTGGTTTTAGTTTTATTAAAATTACCGCCTGTTGTATTATTTTCGTGGACAATAGGTATAATAGTTGCTATGCAAATAACACATACAGTTCCTACATCTATGGCTGCTCTCCCAGGTTCAACAATGGCAGTACCTATGGTATATTACTCTTCACTTGCAAAGAGACTTGGGATACCGCATATATCAATGAGAAAAATGGCAGCAGGTTCATTATTAGGTTCTATAGTGGCACTTCCTGTTTCAATTATATGTGCATTTATACTTGCTCCTCTTGGAGGAAAGATAAGTCCTTATATGGGAGCAATATTTACTATAGGAGCGATATTGATTGCATATATGTCTAATGCAAAATGGGCAGCAGTAATCTTTCTAATTCCTTATTCATTTTTGATTCAGGGATTTCAAAGATTAGCAGTAGAGTCAGTGGGAAAAAACTTATTTATATCAATATTTATGGGTATTACAATAGGTCCTATGATTTCTGAGCTGTTTAATGTACTAATTCCATCAATGAGGTACAGACAAAGAAGAGATAAGCCATCTGAAATATGGTTGGCACCAGATTCAAAAGAAAAAATGAATTTTTATCCTAATCCGTTAAAACTATTAAGTAAAAAGCAAAAGAAAGCGATTTTAGTTACATCTACAATAGGAACGGCAGGATTTACGCTTTCTCCGGTAGGAATGACAGTTTTACTCGGTGAACTTATAAGTGGAAAAACAAAAGAACTTTATGAAAAAATTACTACAACTGTAAGTGTTCAGGATGCGGTTAGTAATGCAACTTATATAGGAGGATTAATAATTCCTTTACTTGCATTCGGTCTTCCTTTGAGTCCTGTCGCACTTGGACCTGCAGCACCATTATTCAATGCTCCACCTGTATTCACAATAGATCCAGTAAACAACCTCCATAATTATCTTGAAGTATGGCATTATATAGTCTATGGAGCGATAGGCATAATTGGCGGGACTTTAGTGGCATACCCTATATCTATAAAGAAAGCAAGATCATGGACAGAAAAAATGTTTAAAAATATAAGTCATGAAGCATTAATAGGTGCATTTTTAGGTCTTATATTTATGCTTGCTTATTATGAAGCAGGAATAATTGGAATAGTAATTGCACTTTGTATAGGGCTTTTTGGAGGAATAATGCACAATATTTTTGAAATACATACTGGTGTTCAGTTTATGGCTTATTATGCTTCAGCCTTCATAGTAAATCAGCTATTAGCAATAGCAAAAATATGAAATGTTAAAATTATTCTTTTTAAAAAAACTATTATTGCAGCAATAAGTTATTAAAAAATAAATTATTGGTGTAATATAAAAATCAATTAAATAATTAATATTATTAAACATTTAGTATTTTTAGTTGAGTTTAGTACAAAATTTTTATATAATATAGATAAAATTATAATGTTAATGGATAATATGCGTTTTATAATGCTATATTATCCATTAATTCTTTTGTATTATAGCAATATTATTAACAGATTTATGTAAATTGTATATAATATTATGTAAAATGGAAATTTAATAAAAAAATATATTATAAATTGATTTACATAGAATTGTAGGTATGTTATAATAATATACGATGCATTGTGTATTTTTATAAACTTATTTACTATAGTCAATTAAGCATGGCTGCTTATTTTATATAGCATTAACATTTATTAAAGAACGGATATTTCCGTTATCTGTAAAAATGTGTTTTTTTATATATAGATGTCTGTGTAAATTATATAAATGATTTAATTTATAATTAGTTTTTAGTTTAATTATATATTTTTACAATAAATGAACTTAATTATATAAATTTTTATAAATATTATTTTTCAAGGCGTCTTTTAATAACGGCAATGATTTAATATACTGTAAGAATAAGAAAAAAATTAGCCTGTGGAGCTAAACGGAGGGATATTATGACTAACAGTAAAAGCATTAAAAGTTTGGTTATATATGGATTGTGTATAGCACTTGTTTGTGTTATGACCATGGTGGTACAAATACCTGTGCCTATGACGCAAGGATATGTACATCTTGGTGATAGTTGTATACTTTTGATAGCAATATTTTTTGGAAAAAAATATGGTGCAGCTGCCGGAGGTTTGGGTTCTGCTCTTGCAGATATACTTTCAGGATATGCACATTGGGCATTGTTTACATTGATAATTAAAGCACTCATGGGATTTGTAGCCGGTTCATTATCAAATTACAGATATTCAAAATCAAAATTTATGTCTGTAAATACAACAATAGCTTCACTTGTTACGATAGCTGTTATGGTAATAGGATATTTAATAGGTGGGACTATATTGAAAGGAAGTCTTGCTGTAGCTCTTACTTCAGTTCCGTCAAATGCTGTACAAGGTGTGATGGGAATGGTATTATTTTTTGCTATTGGAAAAGCATTTGACAAGGTGCACATAAACAATTATATACACAAATTTCAAAATTAGTTTAGATTTATAATGAATTAGAAAAATATATTTAAAGTTTAAAAGTTCTATAATATCTGTTGGTGGGAAGACTCTAACAGATATTTTTTTATGTAAAAAAAATTGCCAAATGGGTTTTTATACTAAAATCTTATAGAATAATGTAAAAACATAACAATTAATTTTTCTTATAAACTATTTGTATTAATTTTATTAGAAAATAGTATTATTCAGTAAATCATTTTATATAAGGTTTATTATAACAGTGTATTCTCCAAATTATAAAAATATATATAATTATGAAAAATATTAATTGCATATACAAAAAAAATGTGATATAATTTCTCACATGATAAATGATATCCTATTATTAAAGAGTTATTTATTAAATATGCAAAATAATTATACACTTATGGATATTTTGTTGACAAAATATACTTTATGAGTATAATATAGAAGTTAAATTTATTTTACTAATACAAATAAGTAGAATTTTTTAACAATATTTAATTATTTATGAAAGGAGTGATACTATATAGAAATTTCAATATGTATAATTCTAACATTGTGTATTGCTATTAATTTTAGCGATATTTTGAGAAAAAACAGTAAAATTTTTTATGGAGTAGCCTATTTAATAACAATTTCAGATTTGATCTATAGGAAATTTTCCATGTCAGTACCTCAAACAATGCCTAATATTTTACGTATTATAGAAAAACCACTTTCTATGGGGGCTTTATCTGCTGCAATATTTGTTGTAGTAATGTATACAGGTGCCTTGGACAATAGAAGAGATTACACTAAAAAGCTTATGTCCGTAAGGGCAGAGTTATCAATATTGGGATGTATTTTTTTCTTGGCGCATACAATACCATATTGCATACAGTTTTTCAAAACTATTGATAAAGTGAATATGTCATCAGCTTTTTCTATAATTTCAATACTTACAATATTAGCCATTATAATAATGCTTCCATTATGGATAACTTCATATAAGAACATAAGGAAGAAAATAAAGGCAAAGACTTGGAAAAATCTGCAAAAATTGGCATATATTATGTATTTATTGATATATTTACATATAAGCGTATTGTTTCTTTTATGGACAAAGAAATATGATAAATTTATCATATATACATTAATTTTTGGTGTGTATGCAGTGCTTAGAATAAGAAAATATATCATTCAAAATAAAAAAAGAAAAAATAATTAAATCAAGTTTGTAATTTATTAGAGAGGAAATAGCAAGAATTATGAAGAGAAAAATATTATCATTTGCCTTAACATCAATATTAGTGCTTACCGGATGCTCAGGTAACGATAATCAACAAAAAAATAATGACAAGGCAGACACAAAAGTAGAACAATCAAAAGAAGAAACTGCTAAGAACGAAGACAAGAAAGAAGAAGAGAAAAAAGCTGAAGAGAGTAAAGAAGAAACTAAGAAAGAAGAAACACAAGACTCTAAAACAGAAGAGCCAAAAACAGAACAAGTTAAAACTGAAGAATCAAAGAAAGAAGAACCAAAAGCTGAAAAACCTAAACAAGAAACAAAGACGCAAACAGCAAGTCAGCCTAAACAGGAAACTCCAAAAGCTGAACCTAAGAAAGAAGAACCAAAAAAAGAAGAGCCAAAAAAAGAAACAGCCGCTCCAAAGACAAAATATAAGGATGGGACATATACGGCGACTGCAAAAGGATATGATAATAGAGATACAACTGTAAGTGTAACAATATCTGGAGATAAAATAACAGATGTGTCAGTTGTAAGCTCAGGTGATGATGAACCATATATATCAATGGCAAAAGAACAAATAATAGGAGCAATCGTTGCAAATCAAAGTGCAAGTGTGAGCGCGGTATCAGGAGCAACATTCTCATCAAACGGAATAATAAATGCAGCGGCAAGTGCAATAGCTCAAGCACAAAATTAAGATTAATTTATAGTTTTAATCAACTTTCCCTAATAAAAATTAAATTATTTATAATTTATAAAAAAATCAAAATTTATGTTTTAAAACTTTATAAAATTATATTATATAGCAAATTAACTTGAAACATATACTTATTTATTTTTAAAAAATCATTTATAGGTTAATTGTTTATATGGGAAAGTTGATTAATATCAATATACGAAAATTGATTTTTTTATAATAACTATTCTATAATATATAACAATTCAAATTACTTATAATATTTAATATATTGGTTATTTAAATATCAAATTATATTAGTTTTAAATTACAAAAATATTATAAATCGATATTATCTAATTTAGAAATTAATAAATCATATTAATTATTTTTTGTTTCATAATAAACCTGTTTTATAATTTAAAGTATTATTAAATTCTTATTAAAAACATTTTTTAAATATCTTGTGCAATAACACCATTTTATTAATATATTTTTTATCTGACTATTAAGCCCCAAATTAATTAAAAAGAAAGGGAAGATAAATGAAGAGAAAAAGAATAGCACTTGCGCTTTCGTTGATAATGATACTCACAAGCATAAACATACCATTATCACAAGCACAAAGCGACATAGAAAATCACTGGGCAAAACAAACAATAACAAAATGGCAACAAGAAGGACTCCTAAAAGGAGATAAAAACGGGAACATAAACCCTGACAACAACATAACAAGAGCAGAATTCATAACACTGATAAACAAAGCATTAGGATACAACAAAACAGGAGACAAAATAAAAACATATAAAGACATAAAACAAACAGACTGGTACTACAGCCAAATAATGACAGCAATAGAACAAGGATATATAAACGGAACAAGCAAAGATACAATATCACCAGGCAGCAACATAACAAGACAAGAAGTAATGACAATAATAAACAAAATAGCAAACCCAAAAAGCCAAAGCCAAATAGACAAAAATCAAATAAAAGACATAGAAAAAACATCAAGTTGGGCAAAACAATCAGTACAAAACATGATAGAAAACGGATATATAGCAGGATATCAAAACCAAATAAACCCAACAAACAAAATGACAAGAGCAGAAGCAATAACCCTAATAGAAGCCTACAAACAAAACAACAGAACACTAAGCTTCAAAGGAGAATACAACTTAGGACAAATAAACAATTTAACAATACTAACAGGAGACATAACAATAAAAGACACCCAAATACAAGACCTGATAATAGACAAACAAGCAAAAGGGAAAATACAATTACAAAACGTACAAATAAAAGGCAAGATACAAAACAACAGCAGTGAATTACAAATAATACAAGACAAAGAAGAAAATAAACAAGAAAACAAACAAGAACAACAAAAATACAAAGACGGAC
The DNA here is from genome assembly GCF_000238095.2 of Peptoanaerobacter stomatis. Taxonomy (NCBI): domain Bacteria; kingdom Bacillati; phylum Bacillota; class Clostridia; order Peptostreptococcales; family Filifactoraceae; genus Peptoanaerobacter; species Peptoanaerobacter stomatis. Next base: position 281,905 of record NZ_JH815226.1, on the reverse strand, counting down.
AATACGAAGGAAAAGCAAAAGGATACGCAAGCGACATAAAAGTAAAAGTAACAATAGAAAAAGGAAAAATATCAAAAATAGAAGTAATAGAGCAAAAAGAAGACCAAATATACTGGAACCAAGCAAAAAAAGTAATAGACAGAATAATAGAAAAACAAGACATCCAAGTAGATGTAAGTGCAGGAGCCACAATATCAAGTAAAGGAATAATGTACGCAGTACAAGACGCATTAGGAAAAGCAGAAAACAAAAAAGAAGAAACAAAAGCACAAGAAGAATACAAAGACGGAGAATATATAGGAGAAGCAAACGGATTTTCAGGGACAGTAAAAGTAAAAGTAACAATAAAAGACAAAAAAATAGAACAAGTAGAAGTAATAAGCCACTCAGACGACACAAGCTATATGGACTCAGCCAAGAACATAATACAAGACATAAAAAGAAAACAAAAAGCAGAAGTAGAAGTAATAAGCGGAGCAACATACAGCAGTAACGGAATAATAAACGCAACAAAAGACGCATTAGAACAAGCCAAAGGAAAGACAACAAAACCAGGACAATCAGAATATGCAATAAAGAATATGGACGGAGGAGCAAGTACAGCAGGAGGAAGTGGTTCAGCAGGAGCAAAACAAGAAACAGACTTTACAGACCTAAAAGACGGAGAATATGAAGGGATAGCAAGCGGATATTATACAAACTCCATAAAAGTAAAAGTAACAGTAAGCGCAGGAAAGATAACAAAAATAGAAGTAACAAATGGAGATGACAAAGGATATCTTACAAAAGAAAAAGAAGAAAAACTTATAAAAAGCATAATAGACAATCAATCAACAAAAGTAGACACGATGTCAGGAGCAACATACTCATCAAGAGGAGTAATAAATGCAGTTGTAAATGCTCTAAGTGGAGCAAAAACAGTATTAAGCATATTATCAAATAACGACGCTGAAGAGAAATTATTTGATGGAGAAAATAAAACACAAGAAATAGTAGAGATTGAAAGAGCAAGAAATAATAATGAAGCTACACCTAATGTAAAAGTGCAAAATATGACAATATCAAAAAAATTGACAATAAAAGACAGTATGAGAGACGGAACTGTAACTTTTGAAAATGTTACAGTTAATGGAGATATTTTGATACAAGGCGGTGGAGAACATAGTGTTTATTTCAAAAATTGTACATTAAGAGGTACTGTAACAGTAGATAAACAAATAAGACAAAGAGTTAATGTAGTATTTGATGAAAATACAAAAGTAAACGGAAAACTTGTATTAAAAACACCTGCAATAGTCAATACAAAAGGGAATACGGTAATTCCTAATTTAGAATTATCAAGCTCTCTTGGAAATAATCATCAGACAGCAATAAATGCCAATGTTACAAAGTTGGATGTAAAAACAACAAATGCAAACATATTAATAGATGAAGACAGTAAAGTAGGTAATATAAATCTACCTAACAGTGTACAACGATATGAAAACAATAAGACAACTTATACGAATCAAGACGGTACATTTAAGTTGGAAATTAAAAGACCTGAAAATATAAATAACGGTTCAAATACAAATCCTTCAATGAGAGTGGTATATGGATATTCAAATGTTGACCAGGTAAAATATCCTAGCGTTGCACCTTTCATACATCCGCCGTTTTATGATATGAGAGTAAAAGTTGTGCTTGATAGCAGCAACAGAATCATATCCGTATCTAACGATGAAACGGGAGTAAAAGGATTGCCTGAGGGAGTGTCTCCTGAAAGTTGGAGCAGACATGAGCGTTATTGGAACAGAATGATAGCTGGAAACATATTTGATAAATTTACAGGCAAAACATTGGTGCAAGTAAAAGCTATGCAAATGGATAAAGGACAACCTGACGTAGTAACAGGAGCTACTGCCAACAGCTTAGCTATGAAACAGGCTGTTATCAATGCCATAGAAGGCAAAAAAGGCAGAGGATTTTTAACAAGTACACAAACTTTAAAAGCTGTATCGAAAGTTCAACAAGGTGTAACGATAGTTAATTTCACCAATACTTTACCTAATGATTTTAAGATTAAATTATTAAGTGTTGCTCATACTGTATATAATGGAGAACAAGTTATTCAAGGTGTTACATTAAACGAAGACGGAACAGTGCTTACAATACCGAATAATTTAAAAGCGGGTCATTATTATGTAAATATTTTAGATGACAGTAATTCTTACCGTTCGCCTGATTTTGAAGGAGGAGTCGGAGAAAATGGGCACTATCCTTACTTTGTTGTAAAAAGTAATGCAACACTGTCATTTGCAGATGACAAATTAACAGTTAGTGATGGTGACCTTAAAAATGTCTATGATAACATTGAACATATAATAATAACTGATGTTCAAGAAAAGGCAAGCAATCCAAAATATAGAGCGACTGAAATAGAACCTATAGGACATCATGGAACCAAAGGGAGAACACCTGTTACAGTATTATTTGATGAAAATACCGGTGAATTGAAACATAATGCAAAAATAAGCGGAAGAGGCGGAGACACACCTATATTTAAATATGGAAAACAATATAAAATTGAAGTGGAAGCATTCGGTTATAATAAAGTTGAAATTGACTATGTTGCAAATAAAACAAATAAGATATTAACTGGTGACGCTAACGTAGATCAAGTGAAATATCCGTTTGTAGATCCGTTTATACATCCGCCGTTCTTTAATGCAAGAGTAATAGTTGAATTAGATTCTGATGGGAAAATAATATCTGTAAAAGATAACAAAACAGGTGAAGAAGGACTTGCTCCAGGCGGAAGTAAAGATCTTTGGAATAGGAGGAATAAACGTTATTGGGACAAAGCGGTAACAGAAGGTAAAATATTTGATAAATTTAAAGATAAAACATTGGCTGAAGTAGAAGCTATGCAAATGGATACAGGTGGGGCTGACGTAGTATCGGGAGCTACTGCCAACAGCTTAGCTATAAAACAGGCCGTTATCAATGCAATAAATGAAAAAAATGGTAAACTTTTCTTAAAATCAGATCAAACATTGACTGCAAATCCGTTGATGATAAATAAAACAACATCGGAAGTAATGTTGACAAATACATTGCCTAATGATTTTGATATAGAGTTAATCGGTGTTATAGGAGGAGTATATAATTCTACAACAGATAGTATTTTAGGATTTAATATAGAAGCAGATGGGACTAAACTTACTATACCTGATAATCTTAAAGCCGGACACTACTATATCAATATAATAGATAGAAGTCAAAAATATCGCTCACCTGATTTTGAAAGCGGACATGGAACACCTGTGCATTATCCATATTTTGTAATAAAAAATGATGCTACATTAGGATTTACAAATAGCAGACTTACAGTCAGCGATAATGATCTTGAAAATGTATTAAAAAATATTAAAGAGATAGTTGTAAAAGACAAATCAAGATTAGGCGAAGCCGGATATGAAGGTGAAGAATTGGAAACAGTAGGACATCACGGAACAGTGGATGAAGACGGTGCTAATTTCTTTAACAAAGACGGTTCTATAAACTTGGATACAAAATCTTGGATAAGAGTGAATGGAAAATGGGAAACACGACCAATGTTTGAAATAGGCAAAGAATATCAAATAGAAGTTGATGTTTGGGGATTTGAAAACAAATTTATATTTGATTATACAGCCTCTAATATACTCCCTCCACCAGCACCGTTATTAGTGGAAAAATTTGGAGAAGCAGAAGTAGAAAAGTATAGATATACAGTCAAATTAAAAGTGGTATTAGACTCGGACAATAAAGTTGTATCTGTAGAGGATAACGGAACTAATACAAGAGGAAATAATCGTTGGTGGAAAAGAGCTACAGCAGGATTATTCAGTAAGTTTGTAGGTAAAACATTAAGTCAAGTGGAAGCTATGAATGTTGAAAGAAGGGGTGCAGATGTTGTATCAAGTGCAACTTACACTTCAAAAGCTTTAAAACAAGCGGTAATAAATGCTTTTAATAATTAATAACAAATAATATAAAAAATAGGGTGCAGTTTGTACCCTATTTTTTTGTAAAATGTAATATATATTACTGATTATATTTTGAATAGAAGTATAATAATATATAGGAAACGTTTATAAATTAATCATTCTGTTATAAATAATAACTCAAATATATTTTGCTATTATAAGTTTTTTACAAATATACACGAAGCAGAAATTTATAAAAGTATTGGCAATTATGTCGGCAAAAATTTTGAGTATATCTTAATTTAAATAGAATTTATAGATAAAAACTAAGTTTTTATGGAGGCTAAGATGATAAACTTTGATGATAAAATATATGATATAGTGCAATCTAATCCTGGGATATTGGAGTTTTTGATTGCCAACGGATTTGAAAATTTGGCAAATGAAAAAATGCTTGAAATGATGGGAAAGCAGATTACATTAACTACAGCATTAAATGCAAAAGGAATAAACAGGGATTTATTTGAAGATAATTTGAACCAATTTTTGCAAAGTAAAGCCGAGTTCAGCACAGACAAGTCAAAAATATTTGAAAATTATGATAAAAACAATGACGTTGCTGTAAAAGGTGTCTTGCCTTGCCCTATAAGAGTTCCGCTTACAGATACGATAGATGAGTTTATAAAATCAGAGAAAAGAGCATTTGACATATATTGTGATTTAGAGCCTGCAAGTAACGGTATAGATTCTATAAGAGCGGATTTAAATTCAGAAGATGAGAATAAATATCCTGATATAATAACTTCGGCAGGATTTGAGTTTTTCTTCGGAGAAAGAGTAAGAAGTCTTATAGACAAGGGAATATACTCATCTGAGGATTATGAAATAAATAAAGAGTTTATAACAAGAGATATAGATTTGAAAGACCCTAAGAACAATTATCATATAATGGGCATAGTGCCTGCTATATTTATTGTGAATACTGCATTACTTGATGGAAGAAAACTGCCGACTTCTTGGGAGGATTTGTTGAGTGAGGAATTTGCAGGAAAAGTTAGCATACCGTTTATGGACTTAGATTTATTCAATGCTATTGTACTCACAGTATACGCAAAATTCGGTATGGAGGGTATAAAAAAATTAAGACGCTCTTATCACCAAAATCTGCATCCGTCACAAATGGTAAAAGCTAATAAAAATGAAGCTATAGTAAGTATTTCACCTTATTTTTTTACTACTATGATACAAGATAAAAGTTTAAAAGCTGTGTGGCCGAGCGATGGCGCAATAATAAGTCCGATATTTATGATAAGTAAGTCAAAAAGAGAGAATGTAAAAGCTGTAACCGAATTTTTAAATTCAAAAGCCATAGGAGATATTTTTTCTTTCAACGGTAATTTTCCGTCTACAAACAAAGACGTGGACAATCATTTAAGTGATGATAAAACATATATGTGGGTAGGTTGGGATTTTATCTACAATAATGATATAGAAAACTTAATAGCTAAATTTACAGATTTATTTACAAATTAAAAAAATTTTTTTATAGTAAAATTTTTCTTAAAAATAATTTATATTATTATAATAGAGCGTATTATACGGATATTAATATTATTTTGATTAATGAATAAAATATATAATATTTTTACTTAGATAATAAATTTTTAAAAATAATATCTATTGTTCTATTAAATTGTATTATGATTATCTACTTAATTAATAGTATCAATATTAAAGTTAATTAAATGTTATATCAATGATTTTAAAAATAGGATTTAAAATTAGGAGTAAATATGAACTTAGTAATTTTTTCAGGACCGCCGTCATCAGGTAAGACAAGTGTGATTTTGAAAGCCTGTGAAGCATTAAAAAGCAGGAACATCAATGCAGGTGTAGTAAAATTTGATTGTCTGTACACAGATGATGATGTATTGTATGAAAAAGCAGGTATTCCTGTAAGAAAGGGACTATCCGGAGGTTTATGTCCGGACCATTTCTTTGTATCGAATATAGAGCAGGTAGTGAAATGGGGTATAGATAATAAACTTGATGTGTTGATTACAGAATCTGCAGGACTATGTAACAGATGCTCGCCATATATACAAAATATACTCGGTGTATGCGTAATAGATAATCTTTCAGGCATAAACACACCTAAAAAAATAGGACCTATGCTAAAAATGGCGGATATAGTGGTAGTAACAAAATCGGATATAGTATCACAAGCAGAAAGAGAAGTTTTTTTATCAAGAGTAAGCTTTGTCAATCCGACAGCTGTAACTATGAATGTAAACGGACTTACAGGACAAGGAGCATATGAACTGAGCACACTTTTATACAGTGAAGATAAGAATATAGACACTGTTAAATCTATGAAGTTGAGATTTCCTATGCCGACAGCACTATGCTCATATTGTTTGGGCGAAACGAGAATAGGAGAAGATTATCAAAAAGGCAATATAAGAAAAATGAGTATGGAATAAAAATTTTGGAGAATGAGTATGAAAATAAAAGAATTGATAAAAAAATATCCATTTTTAGAAAGTTTTTTTTCAGAAAACGGATATGATATAAAAAATCACAAAGAAGAAACTTTTGAGCAATATCTTGACGGATTTAATGAAGAATATTTTGAAGACAAAGCCACAACAAAAGAAAATATACTTTTGGAATTGGAAAATTATATTAAAACGATGAAAGAGTTTTTAGGTATAAGTGAAGATGGTGATATAAATTCACTTACTTTGATAGCCGGCTTTAATAAATCCGGAGAAAAAGAAAACTTTGAAGCATTGGAAATAAAAAAATCACAGATAATCGCAATAGTCGGACCTACAGGCTCAGGAAAATCAAGATTATTGCAAGATATAGAATGGATGGCACAAAAAGATACACCTACAAAAAGACAAGTTTTGATAAATGGAGAAGTGCCGGATATCAAAAAGAGGTATGCGAGCAACAATAAATTAGTTGCACAGTTGTCACAAAATATGAACTTCGTAATGGATTTGAAAGTGAAAGAATTTTTGCAACTGCACGCTCAAAGCAGACTTATAGAAGATATAGACTCAACAGTAGATAAGATAATAGAAGAAGCGAATAAATTGGCAGGAGAAAGTTTTAGAGAAGATACGGATATAACTTCACTAAGCGGAGGTCAATCAAGGGCACTTATGATAGCCGATACAGCAATACTCAGTAAATCACCGATAGTTTTAATAGACGAGATAGAAAATGCCGGCATAGATAGAAAAAAAGCCTTAGAGCTTCTTGTATCAAAAGATAAGATAGTGTTAATGGCTACGCACGATCCCACATTGGCACTAATTTCAGATATGAGGATAGTTATAAACAACGGGGGCATAAAAAATATCATAAAAACGAGTGAAAAAGAAAAAAGCTTGCTCGAAAAGTTGGAAGTATATGACGAAAAATTTAAAAATATGAGAAAAGCATTGAGGTATGGAGAATATCTTGACGACATTGAATTATAACAAAAAGGTGTATTTGAAAATTATAAATTTCAGATACACCTTTTAAAAAATTTATACTAAAAATCAATCTTTCCTACAATATAATCATTTGTTTTATATGTCAAAAATATGCTTACAACATATAATATTATAGAGCTTAACAAATTGAGATTTTGTATATAATATTTATAAAGTATCGGTTTTAGTATTATAGGAAAAAATATAACAACATACCATATTATATTAAAAATTATTTTTGATCTTTTTTCCTTTATTTTTGAATCTTTTTTTCTAATTGTTGACAGTATATTTACAGCTACTAATATCAAAATAGGTATAGATGTCATCTTTATAAAGGCACTCAGATTTGATAAAAATATATTAATAATGTCAGATTTATTGGAAAGAGCTAAAAATGCCATAGTAAAATAAGTTGCTATAAATTCTATAAATAATATTGCAGAAAATTTTAGTGTCATAAACGAGGTTGATCTTGCAATATCATTTCTTGTACAGCCATAGGCTAAACAATTATGCATTTCTTTGACGTCCATAGTTGTCGGAATAAATGTTAACCATGCCGGAGCTATATAAATCAAAGATTGTATGAAAGAATGGTTAGTATGCATATTAAAATTTATTATAAAAAACAGAAATAGAAGATTGCTGGCAAATATAAAATATATTCTGTCTTTATGAGAGTCTATATAGTATTTTATGATTTTAGATGTATTTTGATTATCCATATGATTACCTCCTCATTTCATTGGGTAATTATGAGCTTTTTAGTTTTGACGTTTGTTTAAACTTTTAATGTTTTTATTTATAGTTAAAGATATTTTTATTTTTAAAAATTATAAGAAATAATTATACATTATTTTATCAATAAGCAGTATAAATAAACCATCTTTGATTACTTTAATTGTTTTTAAATGCAAAATTAAATGTATCTTACAATTTTAATTGAAAATAATTTTGTCATTTGCTGTAATTTTTAATTCAAAAATTAGAAATCTGTGTTTTTATAAGCATTTAATGACAATGTATAGCAGAAATAATATGTTAAGATTAGCATTATTGCTGCTACAATAGTTAGTTTGCTATTATAAACTTCCATATATGCATTTATAAAAAATGCAAACATAATTGCTGAGAATACAAATCCGACTGTAGATTTCGGTGTAATAGTGTGTGTGAAGAACAAGCCTGCAGTTGTTGTAATCAATATAACAATAAATATATTTAACAAGAATAAGGCATATTCTGCTGTGAGCATTTCATTTATCAATTTATAATATATAATGGTAAAAAATACTACGCCGAAAATCAATTTTATAAATGTATATATCACAGTCAAGATATATGATGATAAGATATAATCTCTTCTTGTAACAGGATAAACTGAAAATATATTATTAGCTGAGAGATTATCGCTTAGATAATCTATGTTTATTTCTGATATTGTGGATATAGATGCTACGATTGAGAAAATAATAAAAGATCTTTTGATTTCATCATAACTTCTATTATGAGATAAGATGCCGAAACTTATAATAGCAAGTATCATTAATATATAAATGATTACAGAGAAATTTCCAAAAGAATATTTTAAATTTCGTTTAATCAATAGTTTTATCATAATACTTCACTCCTTTTTATCATCGTGAATAGATTAAATCAATTTTTGGATTTTAATAGCAAAATCATCTGGATTTTTTGTTGAAGAAATATATCAAATCTTCTATGACAGGTTTATCGTAGGATATTTTATCTGTTAGTGACAAGCTGTCTTTTGTTATAAGTGCCTCGAAACCCTCCAAGTTTTGTGTATGTGATATTGCTTTTGATTTTAAATCTTCAGTAAAATACGGCTTATCTCCTTTTACAACATAAAATTGTGCAAGTAATTCGTCTTTTACTCCATTTAAAACTATTTTTCCGTTATCTATAAGTATAAGATAATCTGCTATTTTATCCAAATCGCTTGTTATATGAGTAGAAAATAATACAGATTTTTTATTATCTGATACAAAATCATATAACATATCAAGCATCTCACGTCTGAATATAGGGTCTATTCCGGCAGTAGGCTCGTCCAATATGAGCAGATCAGGTTCGTGAGATAATGCTATTGCAAGAGAATATTTCATTTTCATACCTTTTGACAAGTCGACAAAATCTTGAGCTTCATCAAGCGAAAATATTTCCATATATGAGTTGAATTTGTCATCATTCCATTTAGGGTAGAACATTTTTATAAGCTCGGCATTTTTTTTGAGTGAAAGTTTGTCTACATAGCTTGGAGAATCAGACACATATCCTATATTTTGTTTAATTTGGGTTTCATATTTTTCAAATTCTTTATCAAAAATTTTTATGTTTCCGCAATCTTTCAGGTAAAGTCCCATTATAAGTTTTATAAGAGTGGTTTTTCCTGAACCGTTTGAACCTATAAGACCTGTAACGTATCCCGGTTTTATATTAAATGATAAATTATTCATTTCAAATTTTGGTGATATTTTTTTAGATAAATTTGATACTTCTATAATATTTTCCATATATATCTTCCTTTCTGAACTTATTTTATTATGTTTAAAAAATAAGTAGATAATCTTTGTAATCCAACTTATTTAATTTATAAATTTTTGATATAATTTGAAATGCTGTATAATAATTTATAAAAGAAGGATGATTTTCATAATATCAAATCATATAGTTTTCTTATAAGTTGTTAAAATAATAAATCAATCATATACATAAGCTCGCTTTTTTCTATAGAATAGGTCTTGCACAAATTTATAAGTTCTGTAATTTTTTCTTCTATCAATGTTTTTCTTTTTTCTTTTATGAACTCTATGCTTTGTTCACTTACATAACTTCCTTTGCCCTGCTTGGATATTATAAAATTTTCAGCTTCCAAATCATCATATGCACGTTTGGTAGTTATAACTGATATTTTTAAAGTCTTTGCTAACTGTCTTATTGACGGCAACATATCGCCGGATTTCAATTCCCCTAAAAAGATTGCTTTTTTTATCTGATTTTTGAGCTGTTCATAGATAGGGGTGGTATCTGAAATGGATATTTTGATATTCAATATTTTCAACTCCTTTCAAATATATGTGCTTAATGTATATTATAAAATTAAATATAAATTTTTAAAATGCTTAGTGTATATATTCTATATAAACACTATATACTTAATTTTATTTTTTGTCAATATAATAAAGAAAATTATTTGAAATATTTACTTTTTATATTGAAATTTTATCTAATAAATTGTAGTATGTAGAGTATGATATTAAAAAATATTTGAAGCGGTACGATAAAGACGATATAGTTATAAGAAGTAAAGCAAGTGATTAATAAAGATATATATTCAATATTTTAAGTTTACTACAATTTAACTATGGAAGGTAAAAATTTATGTATGATAAACATTTTTTGCTTGATGATAAATCTGCAATAGATTATATAAGGTACAAGTCTGATTTTTTCGGGGCAGATGAAAAACTCGTTTGCAAGGAAATAGGAGATGGAAATATAAATTATGTTTTCAAAATAATCGGAAAAAATAAGAGCGTTGTACTAAAACAGGCTGATGTTTTGCTTAGAAGTTCAAAAAGACCGCTGGATATAAACCGTATATACATAGAAAGTGAAGTGTTGAAGATACAATCTTCATACAGCAAAGGTGTGCCTGAAATTTATTTTTATGATGATGTTATGCACGTTATAGCCATGGAAGATATATCATCTTATAAAAATATGAGATTAGAGCTTTTAAACGGCAAGATTTTTCCGGATTTTGCAAATCAGATAACAGATTTTTTGGTGGATACGCTCGTACCTACTACGGATTTGATAATGAAATCGGAAGAAAAAAAGAAGGATGTACAAAAATTTATAAATATTGAAATGTGTGATATAAGTGAAGATTTAGTGTTTACAGAGCCGTATTATGATTATAAAAACAGAAATGTTATTTTGGAGAAAAATAGGGATTTTGTTCAAAAAAATATCTATGATAATGAAAGACTTCATTTCAAAGTGGCAATAATGAGAAATAATTTTATGAATAATGCTCAAGCTTTAATACATGGAGATTTGCACACAGGCTCTATATTTATAAATGAGGGCGGTATTAAAATAATAGATTCTGAATTTGCATTTTATGGACCTATGGCTTATGATATAGGCAATGTGATTGGGAATTTGTATTTTGCAATGTATTACAATGAAATCGTGAGTAATAATAAGCAGATGTATGAGTATCTTCAAAGAACAATTTATAATATTATTGTCTTTATTAAGAAAAAAATGGAGAAAAAATTGAGATCTCTCATACGATTACCTATTTACAATGACGAGTTTATACGAAACTATGTAGACAGAACCATTTCAGATTCGCTAAGGTATGCTGGAACAGAGATGATCAGGAGAGTTGTAGGAGATTCAAAGGTGCTTGAAATCACTTCTGTAAAAGATGTAGATAAAAGAGCAGATTTAGAAAAAAGCATTTTAAACAGAGCGCTGATTCTTATTTGCTGAAAATCTCAATGATTAGATTTTTATAAGGCATATGCCGAAATCATTATATTTTTGTTTTATATAAGTTTTTTAGAAAATATGATTTGTGAATGATTTTTTATCTATCCATTATTTCAGATTTTTATGTGCTTTTTATTAAATGATGCTCAATAGGTTAAATATTTGATTTTTCTATAAAAATATAAGCAATTATTGTTGACACTAAATGTTTTTTGCAATAATATGGATAGGTGATTCACTGCAAAACATAAGCTATATGCAAATAAATTGTAATAAATGATTATTTTCAAAATTGATATAAGGTTTGTGATAGAGGGAGCAAATTATTTTATGAATATTGTAGTAGTGGGTGGAGGAAAAGTAGGAGAGATTTTGTGTAAGGAGCTTTCTACGGAAGAAAGCTACGATTTGACACTGATTGAAAAAAATGAGAGAGTACTTGATAAACTCATATCCAAGTTTGATATACAAGGAATATGCGGCTCCGGTATAAGTATAGATATATTAAAGGAAGCAGGCGTAGAGCATAGCGATTTTTTTATTGCGGTGTCCCAAAAAGACGAAACGAATATAATTGCCTGTATAATGGCTAAAAAACTCGGTGCAAAATATACAATAGCGAGAGTGAGAGAAAGAGAATATTCTGCTCATATGGATTTTGTAAGAGATTCTCTTGGTATATCGCAGATAATCAATCCTGATTTTGAGGCGTCATATTCTATATATAGAATGGTAAAGTATGCATATGCTACAAATATAGAAAATTTTATGAACAATAAAGTCAGTATGGTTGGTGTTTTTGTGGAAGAAAACTCCGCAATAGCAAATATGTATTTGAAAGATTTCAGAAAAAAATTCGATGTAATAGTATGTATAATACAAAGAGGTATAGATGTGTTCATACCTAACGGTGAAAGCCTGATACTTCCTGATGATATAATACATGTTACAGGGACTTCCAACAATATGCAGAAGTTTTATTCATCTGTAGGCTTTTTGAGAGAAAAACCTCTAAAATCTGCATTGATTGTAGGCGGAGGAAAGCTGTCGAGCTATCTTATTCCGCTTCTTAAAAGATTGATGACCGATATAAAAGTTATAGAAATAAAATATGATATAGCAAAAAAATTGAGCGAAGAATACAATGACGTTTCTATAATAAACGGTGACGGAACTGATCAGGACTTTTTAGATGAGATGACGGTAGGAACTTACGACACTTGTATAACTCTAACCGGTATAGATGAAGAAAATGCTCTTATATCTATGTATGCTTCTAAAAAAGGAGTTCGTAAGACTATCACGAAGATGAACAGATTATCAATATTGAAAGTAATAAATGTGGAGCAAATAAAATCCATAATTACACCTAAGAGGATAATAGCTGATAAAATAATACGTTCAGTAAGATCAAGATATAATGCTTCCGGCTCAAACGTTGAGCAGTTATATACACTTGCAAATCACGAAGTAGAGGCATTACAATTTAAAATTAGCGGTAATTCTAAAGCGGTAGATATACCTTTGGAAAGTCTGAATATTAAACCTAATACAGTAATAGCTTTTATTTTAAGGCAGGGAGAAGTATTTTTTCCAACAGGTAAAGATGTTCTTATGAAAGATGATAAAGTGCTTGTTGTTACTAAAAATAGCGATTTTACAGACATTGATGATATGTTGTTATAGAGGATAGTTATGAATTTTTCTATTATTATTTTTGTGCTTGGAAATATATTGAAAGTGGAAGGGCTTTTATTGTCCGTTCCTTTTGTAATAAGCCTTATTTATAAAGAGGGTATGAACAATACATACGGATTTTTGATAGTAATGGCTATATTATTTGTGATAGGTGTGCTTACTACTATAAAAAAACCGGAAAAAAAATCTATGCAACCAAAAGACGGTTTTGTGATAGTATCATTGTCTTGGCTTTTATTATCATTTTTCGGTGCATTGCCATTTGTATTGTCGGGTGAAATTCCATCTTTGGCAGACGCTTTTTTTGAAACGGCAAGCGGTTTTACAACAACAGGTTCTTCAATACTTAGAAATGTTGAGGGACTTTCACATTCTATGCTTTTTTGGAGAAGTTTTACCCATCTTATAGGTGGAATGGGAGTGTTGGTATTTGCACTTGCGATTTTACCGTCTACCGGTCTTGATTCGGTACACGTTATGAAGGCTGAAGTACCCGGACCTGTTTTTGGTAAATTGGTCGCCAAAATGAGATTGACTGCAAGAATATTATATGGTATATATCTTGTTATGACAGCAGTTTTGATATTGTTTTTATTGGCAGGAGGAATGAATCTGTTTGATGCCACTTTACACGCTTTCGGAACGGCAGGAACAGGAGGCTTCGGTGTAAAAAATACCTCTGTAGCTTATTACAATTCTCCATATATAGAAACAGTAATCGGAATAGGTATGATTTTATTCGGTGTGAATTTCAACTTATATTATATGATTATGGTTGGAGATATCAAAAAAATTTTTGAATCTGAAGAATTGAAAATATATATAAAAATAATTTTTTGGGCAATTCTTGCGATATTTATAAATGTTGGAATTAAATCCGGCTTTTCTATGAAACTATTAAGAGATGCTTTTTTTCAAGTATCATCTATAATAACCACAACCGGATTTTCAACGGTTGATTACAATGAGTGGCCTGTTTTTTCACATATAATATTGCTTGTGTTGATGTTTATAGGAGGGTGTGCAGGCTCTACTGCCGGCGGATTAAAAGTATCAAGAATAGGCATACTTATGAAAACCTCCTATGCTCAGTTAAAAAAAGTGGTACAGCCTAATAGAGTCGTATCCATAAGATTTGACGGTAAGGTGTTGGACAGCAATATTATAACATCCATCGCCAATTATTTTGTTGTATATATGTTAGTTTTTGTTGTATTGCTTTTATTGGTTGCATTTGATAGTCCAAATTTTTCTACAGCATTTTCAGCAGTGTCTGCAACATATAACAATATAGGGCCGGGTTTTGATGTGGTAGGTCCTGCAGGTAATTTTTCGGACTTTTCGGATTTTACTAAAATAGTTCTTTCTTTTTCGATGATTTTCGGAAGATTGGAGATATATCCTATGCTTATATTGATAGGGAGTATATTTAATAACAGTGACTTAAAATAAGTTTGATAATTCAATAAAACTTTATACTGATAATCTTTATAAGTATCAGGAATGATATGATTAATCTTAACTAAATGATTTTTTAGCTTTCGTTAATTAATTGTATTTCTAACATCAAAATAAAAACATAATATAATTTAATATATTTTATTACAATAAAAGGAAATATAATGCAGAAATTTTATGCAGTAAAAAATGGCAGACAAACCGGTATATTTATGACGTGGGATGAATGTAAAGATAAGGTTACAGGCTATAAAGGTGCTGTTTTCAAATCATTCAGTAATATAGATGACGCCAAAAAATTTTTGGGTTGTGATGATTTTTCTGATGATATGGAAAATCAAAAAGATAAAGAAGAGCAGATGTATCACACAAAAGAGGAAGATATATTCAAAGATTTGAGAAAAGATGATATGATTGCGTATATAGATGGTAGCTATGAAGACAGTTCAAAATATTTTTCATATGCGGGTGTGATGTTTTACGATAATGTAAGCGAAGATTTTGCATTTGCGTCTAACGACCAAGATTTAATATCCATGAGAAATGTAGCGGGTGAAGTAAAAGCGTCTATGTATGTGATTGAAAAAGCAGTAGAGTATAATTTGAGTAAAGTTATAATCTACTATGATTATACAGGTATTGAAAACTGGGCTGTTGGAAATTGGAAAACAAATAATAATCTGACGAAGTTGTATAGAAAATTTTGTGAAGATATGTCACAAAAAATAAAAATAGAGTTTGTAAAAGTGAAATCACATACGAATATTAAATATAATGAATATGTAGATAAATTAGCTAAAAAAGCTATACAAGATAAAATAAATTTGCTCTAAAATCATGTGTTTATGTTGTTTGACTTCGTTGTTTTTTTGATGTGTAAAACATTGGAACATTAGCTAAAGTTCTCTTTGTCCGCATCGTTTTAAACGCTTTTAGAACAAATTAAAATAAATATTAATTTAAAGGGAGATGAAAATGTCAAATACAATTAATGTTTTTTCGGAAATAGGAAAGTTAAATTCCATAATACTTCACAGACCTAATATGGAGCTTGAAAACATAGTTCCAAGTCTTAGAGAAGAACTTTTGTTTGATGAAGTTCCATATTTGAAATCGGCACAAAAAGAACATGATGAATTTGCCAATATATTAAGACAAAACAAAGTAGATGTAAAATATATAGAAGACTTGGCTGCAGAATCTATTACAGATGAAGAAATCAGAAAAGATTTAATAGAAAATTTTATAGGCGAAGCAAATATAAGAGGACTTAAAGAATTAGAACTTGTAAGAGAACTTTTAAGCTCAATAAAAGACAATGGTACCTTAATTCATAAAATGATAGAAGGAATAAGAAAAGATGAGCTTGCTTTAGAAAAGGTAAACAGTCTACAAGAAATGGTATCGGCTCAAGATATATTTACAACCTATCCTATGCCTAATTTGTATTTTACAAGAGATACATTTGCTCTTATAGGAAAAGGCGTTTGTATGAATCATATGTGGTCACAAGTAAGACAAAGAGAGACATTGTTTGGAGATTTGGTGTTTAAGCATCATCCTTATTTTAAAGATGATAAACCTTCTTTTTGGTATAACAGAGATGAAAAATTTACATTGGAAGGCGGAGATATAATCGTGCTTTCTGAAAAAGTGATAGCAGTAGGAATATCTCAGCGTACAGAACCAAGAGCAATAGAAAACTTTGCAAAAAATATATTGTCAAGCGATGAAGGTTTTGAAACGATTCTTTGTCTTGTTTTGCCAAGAGAAAGAACTTGTATGCACCTTGACACAGTTTTTACAATGGTAGATAGAGATTTGTTTACAGTATTTCCAGGAATAGAGTCAAGTCTGGAAATATATGAGTTGAAATACAAAAACGGTGAGATAAAAACTACTTTATTAAATAAAGAATTGGTACAAGTATTGGAAGAAAAACTTGGAGTAAAAGGCATACAGCTTATAAAACAAGGTAACAGAGGGATACTTGATGCAGTTAGAGAACAGTGGTCAGACGGATATAACACATTGGCAATAGCACCACGAGAAGTAATAGTATATGAAAGAAATGTGGTGATAAATGAGTTGTTGGACAAAGCCGGAGTAAAACTTCATATATTAAAAGAAGGAGAGTTATCAAGAGGAAGAGGCGGTCCAAGATGTATGTCAATGCCGATGAATAGGGATAAAGTGCTCTGGTAATATTATCCTGATTTAAAACGTATAAAAATAAAATCTTATAGAATAATGGAAAAACATAATAATTAATTTTTCAAATAAACTATTTATATTAATGGAATTGTATAAGTTTATTAGAAAATAGTATAATACTAATATTCCACAAAATAGATACCATGTTAAAATCCCTTAAAGTTATAATTTTGAGCATATCTTTTTTGAAAGGTATTATATCTTATTTTTCTCTTTTGCACCGTTATTTTATAGAATTTTAGTATAAAAATAAATTTAATAAAATATAAACAAAAAAAGTGCCATGGTTCATTATAATCTGTATCCATGGCACTTTTTTATAAATATTATAACAGTTCTTTTGCAGTTTCAACTACATTTTCTATTGTAAAACCAAATTCTTTAAACAATACATTTGCGGGAGCTGATGCACCGAATGTATCTATTCCTATAACTTTCCCATCCAAGCCTACATATTTACTCATAGACAATGTGTTTCCGGCTTCTATTGCGAGTCTTGCTCTTACATTATTAGGCAATATAGAGTTTTTGTATTCACTGTCTTGTCTGTCAAATATATTTGTGCAAGGCATTGACACAACTCTTACTGATTTATTTTCTTGTTCTAATTTTTCTGCGGCATCAATTGCCAATGCTACTTCAGAGCCTGTTGCAATTATTATCAAATCTATATTATTATCTTTTTCTTTTTTTATTACATATCCACCTTTTAAAGCCTCTTTGCTTGATGTAGGTATTTGTTTTAAGTTTTGTCTTGTAAGTGCAATTGCAGTAGGTGTATGTTTTGATGTCATAGCTGAATAATAAGCGCATGCTGTTTCTGTGTAATCGCAAGGTCTAAATACGTTTATATTAGGTATTGTTCTGAGCATTGCCAACTGTTCTATAGGCTCATGTGTAGGACCGTCTTCCCCAACTCCGATAGAGTCATGAGTAAGCACATAAGTTGTAGGTAGTCCCATAAGAGACGCCAATCTTATCATTGGTTTGATATAATCTGAAAATACAAAGAATGTTCCTGCAAATATTTTTAGACAACTGTGAACTGCTATACCGTTCATTATTCCACCCATTGCAAGCTCTCTTACTCCAAAGTGTATGTTGCGTCCTGCTCTGTTTTCAGGTGAAAAATAATCTATATTATTCATCAATGTTTTGTTTGAAGGAGCAAGATCGGCAGAGCCTCCAAGCAAGTTAGGGAAAATGTCTTTTAATTTGTTTATAACCTCTCCGCTTGATGCTCTTGTTGCATTCGGTTTATCTGCAAATTTCCAAAAATCTTCGTTATTATTTAAATCTTTTTCAAATTTATCTGAGAAGAAATCATCCCATTTTGATTTTTTATCAGGATATTTTTTAGAATATTCATCGAATAATTTGTTCCAAGAATTTTCTTTTTCTTCTCCATTTTGCGCAAGAGTTTTATAATGTGTATATATATCATCAGATATTTTGAAAGGCTCATTTTCATCCCATGATAAAGATTGTCTAAGTACAGATACTCCTTCTTCTCCAAGCGGTTCTCCATGTACACCTGCAGTACCTTGTTTTTTTCCTGCGCCATAGCCGATAATTGTCTTTACAATTATTAGTGAAGGTCTTTGCTTATCTGATTTTGCTGCATCTATTGCGGCTGATATTTTATCAATGTCATTTCCGTCATCTACTTCTATAATTTGAAAACCGTATGATTCAAATCGTTTTTTTACGTCTTCTGTAAATGCTGTATCTGTATTACCTTCTATAGTTATGTTGTTTGAATCGTAAAACACTATAAGTTTTGATAATTTGAGTGTGCCGGCAAGTGACATAGCCTCAGATGTAATGCCTTCCATCATACAGCCGTCTCCACCCAATACATATGTGTAATGGTCTATTATATCGTAATTGTCTTCATTAAATTGTGATGCTAAATATTGTTCTGCAATTGCAAGTCCTACTGCATTTGACATACCTGCACCGAGAGGACCTGTTGACACTTCTATTCCTGCAGTGTGTCCATATTCCGGATGTCCGGGAGTTTTTGAATTTAATTGTCTGAAATTTTTTAGCTCATCTATGCTCATTCCTTCAAATCCGAATAAATGCAGTAATGAATAAAGCATTGCAGAGCCATGTCCGGCAGATAACACAAATCTGTCTCTGTTTATCCATTTCGGATTTTTAGGATTAATATTCATTTTAGACCATATTGTATAAGCCATAGGTGCAGCACCGAGCGGCAATCCCGGGTGACCTGAGTTAGCCTTTTGTATTTGATCGGCAGATAATATTCTTATCGCATTTATAGATTTTTGTACTATTGACATATAATTCTCCTTTTTTTATTTTTTATAATAATTACTCTTAAATATTGTAGTTGTTTATTAGAAAAATAGCAAGAGCATTTATAATAATGATGTAAAAATTATAAAATATTCGCTTTAAAATTGTAGATGTATTTATTATCTTTTGATATACTTATTTTCTAATACATATTAAAAATAGACGTTAACTTAGATTTAAACAATATAAAAATTTACAGGATGATTATTATGCGTGGAAGATTAAAGGCATTTACACTTATTGAAATAATATGTGCTATATCACTTTTGTTGCTTGTGATGACAAGTCTTATGAGTATTACAGTGTATACGCTTAAAAGCGTGAAAAAATTTGAGGCTGATGTAGAGATAAATCAAATATCAGATAATTTGGAATACTATATAAAAAAAGAGTTAAAACCTGACAGGATAAGTTTTATAGATTGCAATAAAGATGAGTATATGGTGCATTATCAGACCTTTACAAAAGAAGGAACAGGAAATAAATATAAATTTTCAGATAAAAAATTAAGGTTTGTTAAAGAGAACAGCTCTATAATGTTAGATACACAGAATGATTATTACATAAAGAACGGAGCAAATTATATAAAAGATGTTTCAAAGGAACAAGGAAGCAACATAATAGAAGAAAATATCAGGGAGGTTAAGACTGAATTTAAAGATAGTACGTTATATTTTGAAATAGTTGTATTTTCAGGAGAAAAAGAGCAAGTTTTAAAATTTTCTATAAAAGGACTTGAGACGAGAAAATTTTTGAAGTAAGACTATCATCTTATTTAATTAATATAATTTACTATAATATATTATGGACTTCAGTACAATAAAAATTGCAATAATTTCTTTCGTATTACAATTATTACAATAGATTTAAATTGTATTATAATGTATGGACATCAGCGATTTTTAGGTGTAGTATATTACTTAGGAAAACATTTGTTAAAGATATAATGCTTACTTTATATTAATATTTGTTTTAAAAAAGAATATTTTTTATGGTCTGTAGCGATATGTTTTTTTAATAAAAATAATCATATAATATTTTATGATAAGGAGGAAGAGATGAAAAAGATAATTTTATTGGTATTGTCTTTTATGTGCATGGGAATGATTGGTGCAAACGGACAAAGTAAAGATGTATATTTTATATTCGACTCTCCGAAACAGGTGGAGTTAAAAAACAGCAAAGCTGAAGAAATTGCTAAAAATCTGAAGTTGGAAAGTGAAGACGGAGATGTATATGACGCTGTGGTAAATGTTATAGATAACAAAAAAATTGCCATATCTCCTATTGAAAAAATAGATGAAAAGTTGAAAATAAAAGACGTTTCAGATTATAAAATTTCGGATTATGAAGGCAATATATATGTGCAAAATGAATCTAATTTAAAGAAGATATCAAAGTATTTGCAAAGAAATAGGGGACCTGTAATGCCACTTTATTCAGTAGATGAAAGCGTTGTTGCTGAGAGTGGCGTAGCAGCAAAATCTGCCGATTCTAATCAAAGTGCAAAAACATCTGAAAATAGAAGTGACGATTACAGCAAGACAAACGTTCAAACACAAGGAGTGGACGAAGCTGATATAGTAAAAACCGACGGTAAGAATATTTATTGTATAAATGACGGAGATTTGCTCATAGTTGATGCCAATACAAAAAATATGCAAGTAAAATCAAAGATAGAAACAAAAAAAAGAAAAACTTTAAACAATATATATATAGACAACAATAAATTGTCTCTTATATATGCATATAATGAATACAAAGATGATAATTATAAAAATGTGACATTAGTTGATACATATGATGTGTCCAATGCTTCAAAGCCTAAGCTTTTAAATAGCAAATCAGCAAAAGGATTTATATATGAATCAAGAAAAAAGGGCGATATAATATATACAGTAACAAGTGATTACTTCAATACAAAATATAAAGAAACACCAAATATATTATATAAAAGAGGTTTTTATACAAGCCCTTCATATGAATTTGACTCTACAGGAATAGATTTGAAAAAGATGATATATATGCCTTTTAATCCGTCAGAAGAAATAACATATATCACAGCCATGCAAACAACAACGTCAAAAAATAACAATGAGCTGTTATATATGGGAAGTTCTGGAGATATTTATATGTCTACAGATAATATATATATATCTACACCTATATATGAATATAATTATAAAACTTATGAATTTAGAGAAGGCACTGGAATTAAAAAAATAGCTGTAGATAAGATGGACTTCAATTATTCAGGATATTGCGAATTTGAAGGAAGTATATTAAATCAGTTTTCAATGAATGAAAATGATGGTAACCTGTTTGTAGCATACACAAAATATCAATATGACGATAAAAGCGAAAATGCGGTAGCAAGCTATGATAAAAATATGAAAAAACTATCCGAATTGGATGGCTTGGCAAAAGGCGAAAGAATATACTCAGTAAGATTCATAAAAGATAAAGCTTATTTGGTAACTTTCAAACAAGTTGATCCTTTATTTGTAATAGACCTTAAAAATCCGAAGAACTTAAAAGTGCTTGGATATTTAAAAATACCTGGATACAGCGAATACCTACATCCATATAAGGACAATTATTTGATAGGATTCGGACAAAATACGGCTAATAAAGGTGAAAGAGTTGTTAATGACGGCTTTAAGATGTCTTTATTCGATATAAGTGATTTTAATAATCCTAAAGAAGTAGATACAGAAAGCATAGGAGCAAAAGGAACATATTCAGCCATAGAAAACGACCATAAAGCACTTATGTTTGACGAAAGACGAAATATATTCGCCATACCTATGTATGTTACAAGATTGGAGAAAAAATTGGATTCATCTCCAATAGTTCCTACATTTTCAGGAGTTTATGTATACGATATATCTGAAAAAGGATTTGATATAAAAGGAAGAATATCTCATTATACAGAAAAACAACAAGCTTCTGCAAAATATGACGTATACGATTATGAAAGACAGATACAACGTAGCGTACAAATAGGGGATAATCTATATACGGTTTCAGAATATGGAATAAAGGTAAATGATATAAACACTCTAAAAGAAATAGCAACATTAGAATTTGAATAATAAATATATTTATTTAAAATATAAATTATATTAAGGATATTCCTAAAATATCAACATTTTAAATTGAAGATAGTCTGTAATGATTATAATTATTTTTAAAGTGTTGATATTTTTATTTATATATGATAATATGAAAATGTAGATTATTTTTAGAAAAAATGTATTCTAATTTTGGAAATTATCTCAGTAAGCTTTGACAACAATTAGATATGAGCAAAACTAAATAACTTAGTAGTTATATGCAAATATCTATTATTGTGTATCACTTCTTTTTATTTTTGTTTTGCACATCTCTACTATATTTTAAAAGGAGGTGTAATTTATATTGAAAAGCAAAATCATTTCGCCAGATGAGTTTATTGAAAATCAATGGTCAGGTGGCACCACTACACAGCTTGTAATATTTCCAGAGGGTTCGAGTTTAGCCAATCGGGATTTTGATTTCAGAATATCATCTGCTACGTTCACATCCACTTCATCTGATTTTAGTGAGTTTAACTCTTATCAAAGATATCTTCTTCCGCTAATAGGCAAATTATCTGTCAATCATGAAAATTTATATTCAAGAAAACTTGATACATACGAACTTGAATACTTTTTGGGCTCTTGGAAAACATCATCGACTAATACACTTGATTGTAAAGACTTTAACTTGATTGTAAAAAAAGGAATACAATCTAATTTATCTGTGCTTTCTGAAGGTATGTCATATATACCTAAGAAAAACGGAAAATTATTTTTATATTCATTAGGCTCTTTTGAGCTTGCCATTGCAACAGATAATATGCAGATAATGAATGTACCTGCAAATAGTCTACTTGAAATACAAGAGGAAGATATATTAAACAAAATCACATTAAAATTTGCGACTAATCCTGTAATAATTTGTGAAGTTATATTGTAAAGATAATTTAGTTTTAAAATAGCCGTCAGTATAAAAATATATTTGTTGGTTGATATTTGCATTAAATCAAATTATTGATGTATTTGTAAATTTACGAAACGATAAATTTAATATGGCGGTATTTTATTATAATGAACTTGATTTATAGTATAGCTTAAATCTGTATGAAATTTTGAACATATTTAATAAGGAGAATTTTATGAATTTTGAAATTGTTGACAATATCATGAACATAAGTCTTGATTCTACGCTCACTTTGGCACTTGCAGGAATATTGTTGTTAGTAGGATATTCAGTAAAAAAACAAGTGAATGCACTGAACAAATATTGTATACCTGCACCTGTTATAGGTGGATTTATATTCATGTTTATAACTTTTATCGGTCATAAAACAGGCGCATTCAAATTCAATTTTGAAAATACATTCCAAAGCACGTTTATGTTAGCGTTCTTTACAACTGTAGGGCTTGGTGCAAGTATCTCATTGCTAAAAAAAGGCGGTAAATTATTATTCATATATTGGCTTTGTTGCGGGGCAGTTTCTACAATACAAAATACTATAGGTATAGGTGTATCAAAAATAACAGGCTTGGAGCCTCCATATGCATTGCTTTCAAGTGCAATATCAATGGTAGGAGGACACGGTGCGGCACTTGCTTATGGAAATACTTTCAAAGAAATGGGATATGAGATAGCACCGCTTGTTGGAGCGGCAGCAGCAACATTTGGACTTATAAGCGGTGTAATGATAGGTGGACCACTTGGAAGAAGACTTATAGAAAAAAATAATTTAAAACCTGATAACTCAGAAAATTTCGACACATCCGTTGAAAATATAAACGCATCTTCAGAAGAAAAATTATCACCGTTGGACATAATAAAAAATGTTGTTGTAATCTTGATATGTATGGCTATAGGTTCACTTGTATCCAAACAAATAGGTAAACTTATAAAAATGGATTTCCCTACTTATGTAGGAGCTATGTTCATTGCGGTTATAGTAAGAAATGTAAATGAAAAAGCTAAATTTTATAAATTTGATTATCCGCTTGTTGACGGCATAGGGGATGTAATGCTTAATTTATATCTATCACTTGCTCTAATGACACTAAAACTTTGGGAATTATCAGACTTATTTGGCGGAGTTATGATAGTGCTTGCTTGTCAAATAATATTTATGGTATTGGTAGCATACTTTGTGATATTTAGAATATTAGGCTCTAATTATGATGCTGCAGTTATGTGCGCAGGGCTTTGCGGACACGGTCTTGGTGCTACACCTTCAGCAATAGTAAATATGACAGCTATAAATGAAAAATATGGAATGTCAAGAAAAGCTATGATGATAGTTCCTATAGTTGGAGCATTTTTGGTGGATATAATCTATCAACCTGTTACAATATGGTTTATAAAAACTTTTGTTCAGGGTTTTGTAGCAAAATAAAAAATTATAAAATATATAAAAAATTTTGTTTTATGTTTTTATAGTTATGCAATTAATGGACAATTTTCGTAAAAAAAGACTCTTAAAAATATAACATATTTTAAAAAGATTGCAATTTAAACGATATATAGTCTAAGAAACGTCTATAAAAAAAATGATAAAAAATAAAATATTATGAAAATAATTTTAAATTAGACGTTTTTTTTATGGACGTATAGTATTATATGTATGAAAAGAAAACAATATCTATATATTTATGAATTCTTTTGTGAATTTTAGATAATTGTTTTCAAATATCTTACAGTTATGTAAGCAAATAGTATATAATCTTTAGTTTAAAAATAATATTAAAAAAATTAGGAGGGTAAAATGGCAAAATTAGTTGAATGCGTGCCAAATTTTAGTGAAGGTAGAAACAAAGAGGTAGTAGAAAAAATAGTTGATGAAGTAAGAAAAGTAAAAGAAGTTACACTTTTAGACTACTCATCTGATGAAGACCATAACAGATCAGTTGTTACTATGATAGGCGAACCTGCAAAGGTAAAAGAAGCTGTTATAAATGCTGCAAAAGTAGCGGTATCATTGATAGATATGAGTGTTCATCAGGGGGCTCATCCAAGATTTGGAGCAGTTGACGTTGTTCCGTTTACTCCCGTATCAGATATAACTATGGAAGAATGCGTTGAACTTGCTAACGAAGTAGGTAAAGCGATAGGAGAAATGGGAGTACCCGTATATCTATATGAAGATGCTGCAAAAAAACCTGAAAGAAAAAATCTTGCAGATGTAAGAAAAGGACAATATGAAGGATTTTTTGACAAGATAAAAGAAGAAGGATGGGCACCTGATTACGGTCCAAATGAAATGAATGCAAAAAGCGGATGCTCAGCAGTAGGTGCAAGAGTATCATTAATAGCTTTCAATGTAAACTTAGATACAGCTGATGTAGATATAGCTACTGCAATAGCAAAAAAAGTTAGATTTATAGGCGGAGGACTTAGATTTGTAAAAGCTATAGGTCTAAAATTGGAAGAAAGAAATCAAACACAAGTATCAATGAACCTTGTAAACTATGAAAAATCATCTGTATATCAAGCATTTGAAATGATAAAAATGGAAGCAAGAAGATATGGAGTAAATGTAGTTGGAACAGAAGTTATAGGAACAGTTCCTATGAAAGCATTACTTGATTGTGCTGAATATTATCTACAAATAGAAAACTTTGATATAAGCCAAATATTGGAAAAAAGATTATTAGGATAATACAATAACCACCTATATAAATCCGGTCTATAGACTTGATTTATATAGGTTTTAAATACATTTTCATTTTTAAAAATCTTAAAAAATAAAATTTAGAAAAAATTAAATGGAAACGTAGTATATTATTTTATTAAGAGTTTTGCTCTTAATATTGGTATATAAAATATATATAAGGGGGATTTTAATTTGAAAACCAATAAAATAATATATGGAGCACTATTTATAACTATGATAGTGATTTTTGAAAGACTATTTTCAATACAAACTCCAATTGTGAGAATAGGATTTAAATTTTTACCGGCAATGCTTTCAGGTATGTTTTTTGGACCGCTTATAGCAGGTACCATATCGGCAATGGCTGATATAATAGGTATTAATCTTTTTCCGTCAGGCTTTCCTTATTTTGTAGGCTTTACTATAAGCGCATTTTTATGTGGACTTATATACGGTACAGCGTTTTACAAAAAGGAGTTGACAAACAAAAATATAATAATAGCTGTAGTATTGAAAGTTATAATAGTAGATTTACTTTTGACTACTTTGTGGGTTTATATGACAACAGGAAAAGGAATAATGGTTGTATTACCTGCAAGAATCGTAAAATGCTTGATATTTATACCGGTTGAAGCTATGAGCTTTATGATAGTGTCAAAAGCACTTACAAAAAACAGCATATTTAGAAAAGTGATTAATGGCGGGCAATATTTTTAATAAAAACTGTCATAGTAAATTTTATTATGGGATTTATCAGTATAATTAATAAATTAAAAAAGTTGTGGCTAAATAGCTATGATTTGTATATATAATATTAAAAATTAATTAAACAGGAGAACATTATGTCAAACGTAAAAAGCGATATAGAAATAGCACAAGAGTGTAAGATGCAACCTATAACAGAAGTTGCTAAAAATTTCGGATTATCAGAAGATGAATTGGAACTTTATGGAAAATACAAAGCAAAAGTATCTTTCGAAGCAATAAAAAGATTAGAAAATGAAAAAGACGGTAAATTAGTTCTTGTTACAGCTATAAGCCCTACACCTGCAGGTGAAGGAAAATCAACAACTACAATAGGTCTTGGACAAGCACTTAATAAAATAGGCAAAAAAACTTTCATAGCACTTAGAGAACCTTCATTAGGACCTGTATTCGGAGTAAAAGGTGGAGCAGCAGGCGGTGGATATGCACAAGTAGTACCTATGGAAGATATCAACCTACACTTTACAGGAGATATGCACGCAATAACAGCTGCAAACAACCTACTTTCAGCAGCTATAGACAACCACATAAATCACGGAAATACACTTAGAATAGACTCAAGACAAATAGTTTGGAAAAGAGTTATCGATATGAACGACAGAGCTCTTAGAAACGTAGTAGTAGGTTTAGGTGGAAAAGCTTGCGGATTTACAAGACAAGATGGATTTATGATAACAGTTGCATCAGAAGTAATGGCTATACTTTGCCTTGCGTCTGACCTTATGGACTTAAAAGAAAGATTAGGTAAAATAGTAATAGCTTATAACCTTGATGGAGATCCTGTAACAGCAAAAGACATAAATGTTCATGGTGCAATGGCTATGTTATTAAAAGAAGCTATAAAACCAAACATAGTACAAACATTAGAAAATACACCTGCACTTATCCATGGTGGGCCTTTCGCAAACATAGCACATGGTTGTAACTCTCTTATAGCTACAAAATTAGGACTTAAATTAGGAGATATATTAGTTACAGAAGCAGGTTTCGGTGCTGACCTTGGAGCAGAAAAATTCTTAGATATAAAATGCAGATACGGAAAATTAAAACCTGATGCAGTAGTTATAGTTGCTACAATAAGAGCATTAAAAATGCACGGTGGAGTTAAAAAGACAGAACTTGGTGCAGAAAACTTGGAAGCTCTTGATAAAGGATTTGCAAACTTAAAAAAACAAGTAGAAAATATGAGAAAATTCGGCTTACCTGTATTAGTAGGTATAAACAGATTTATCAACGATACTCAAGCTGAAATAGATCTACTTACTAAAAAATGCCAAGAATTCGGTGTAGAAGTATCATTAAATGATTGCTGGGCAAAAGGTGGCGAAGGTGGAATAGAAATGGCTGAAAAATTAGTTAAGATATTGGAAAACGAACAGTCAAATTACAAACCTTTATATGATGAAAATCTAAGTGTAGCAGATAAATTAAATACAATAGTAAAAGAAATATATGGAGCAGATGGAGTAGTAATAGAAGCTGAAGCCAAAAAACAAATCAAGAAGTTAGAAGAAATGGGATTGGATAAATTACCTATATGTATGGCAAAAACTCAATTCTCATTCACAGATGATCCAAATGTAATGGGAGCTCCTACAGGATTTAAGATAACTATAAAAGATGTAAGAGTATCAGCAGGAGCAGGATTTATAGTTTGCCAAACAAGCAACATAATGGTAATGCCTGGCTTACCTAAAGTACCTGCAGCAGAAAAAATGGATATAGATGAAAACGGAGTAATAACAGGATTATTCTAATTAAAATAGGAGATAAAAATGTTAAAAGAATTAAGCGTAAAAGATTTTATATATGAAACAGCATCAGATTCTCCCGCACCAGGTGGCGGAAGCGTAGCAGCACTTAGTGCAGCAAGCGCAGCGGCACTTATAGAAATGGTGGCTAATCTTACATTAGGTAAGAAAGGCTATGAAGAAGTTACAGCAGAAATGGAAAATGTCAAAAAAGTTGCAGGAGAATACAAAGAAAAATTCATAAATTATATTGATGAAGATTCAGACTCATTCAACAAAATAATGGCAGCATTTAAATTGCCAAAAGATACAGACGAGCAAAAAGCTGAGAGAACAAAAGTTGTTCAAGAAGCGTTTAAGGGAGCTGCAACAGTTCCGCTAAATGTAGGAAAAGACGCATTTGCACTTTTAGAATTAGCTAAGACAGTAGTTTTAAAAGGAAATCAAAATGCCGTAACAGACGGAGCTGTAGCAGCAATGCAAGCAAGAACAGCAGTTCATGGAGCTTTCTATAATGTAAAAATAAATTTAGGCTCTATAAAAGATGAAGCATTTGTTCAAAATACAAACAGCCAAATGAAAGAAATAGAAGACAAAGTAGACTCAATAGAAAAAGAAATATTGTCAAAAGTTAATCTATAATAATATAAAAAAACTCTTTATCAATTTAATTTTGGTAAAGAGTTTTTTTGTATAAAGGAAACTTACGGATATTATTGGAACTTCAAAAAGGCTACGTCTAAATGTTTCAATATAAAAAGGTATAGACACTTTTGTTTTCTTCCATTATTGTTTATTACTTTTAATTTCATATTTATAGCTTTGTATAATCGTAATAGTGTATCTTTATCTTATTTTTATTTAGTTGTTTTTGCATTTCGGTAATCTCGACTTCGGTTCTCTTGGATTTTCCTACCATAAAGGCTTTATTTTTTCCATTTTTCATTACTAACTCTATATGATATCTATCTCCATTACCACCTCTGCCTCGTAGCAAGTAAATTGTAGCTTTACTTATATTTTTCAGCAAAATTTTTCGATTTCCGGGAACAATACCGCTGTGAATGTAGAAAAATCCGTCTGCAATTTTATGTGATGAGCAAAAACTGCCACCACTTTGAATTATAATAGATATTCTTCTATAAATAACAATTGATGCTAAGAGCACAAGTATAATAACTGTTGTTCGAACTATATCATATGAAAAGACATCTTTCATGCCTACTAAGAAATAATGTAGTATCATTATTTTACCACCTAAATAATATATATATTCGTTGTTTTAAATACATAAAAGGCTTCTTTTGAAGTCACATAACCATAAAATTTTAATATCTTATATGAACCAATCTTTACACGCTATTTCTAATGATTTCTTTGACAATGGAGATTTTTTGTTCTCAACATAAACACTAATGTTTGTAAAATAGCTTAAAATGAAAAGTATTCATAATTTATACTAATACTGGCTCAAATAGATACTATGTTCAAATCCCTTAAAGTTATACTTTTGAGCATATCTTTTTTAAAAGGTATTATATATTATTTTTCTATTTTGCACCGTTATTTCATAGAAGTTTAGTAATAACTCTTTGTATCAACGCTATGGTTGCTAGATGAAAGGACTAAACATTATGGAGTGCTCGCTATAAAAATTACCATTGTTTGTTAAATTGTATTGTCATTTCTACATCGAAATTTGTCAATATCTGTTTTTATATTCACATTTTGCCAAGTCTGTACATTTTTTTATAAAATCTGTTTTTGCATTTGTATATCCATCTCTATCATGTTCAAATTTTTTCCAAAGAGATAGTTTTAATGTTTCGTATTCTTTAGCTATTTCCTCATGTTCATTAAGATAATCTCTAAAAAACAGTTCATCATTATCTCCGGTAATTCTAATATGAAGATGGAATACTTTTTTTGCAAAACCTTGTTCTGTATATCCTTTGTTGAGTGTAATTCGGTTTTCGGTATTGTTCATACATAACCAATCATTATTTATAAGGATATCCTTAATAATATCTAAATCAGACTTGTTGTTTACTTCAAGTAATATATCTACAATATTTTTCGACCATATTCCTAAAATAGCGGTGCTTCCGATATGATTTATTCTTTTTATACTTTTACTTGGCACTGTTGCTAAAATAGAGTTTTTTTCTTCTTCATACCATTTTGTCCACTCTGTATTATGTTCAACTAAAAATATCGGAAATAGTTGCCAAAGTTCTTGTAGGCTCATTTCTCCAAATTTTTTCTTCATACTTACCCCTTACAATTTTGTATTTATCTTTCATTTTCAAGAATTTCTGCTATTTTTTCAAATGTATTGCCGTTTCTAATTGTAATTTTCTTATAAAAATCTTGCTTCATTAATTTTTTATGGTAGGTAGTTTTTAGATATTCTGATTCATCATATTTACCCCAAAATACTGCGTGTCTCCCGACATGGACTATTTCATTGTGAAATGTAGCTTTATCTATAAAGTCAAGAATCTTTGATTTATCCAAGGTACACGAAAAAAATAAGACATCTCTTCTTGCCAGCTCTTGCTCCCACCAGTCAGGTAATTCTGATTTTTCTTTTAAAAACTCTTCTTTGCTGATTAAAGCAAAAGGGATAGAAAAGTCGTAGTTAGTTTCTAACAAATATCTTATCTTGGAGATACAGCTTTCGCAGTTTTGGACACTACTGAAAAATAAATTTCCGCTGTTGATATAAGAATCAACATCTTCAAATCCGGCATTTAACAATAATTCTTTTAAATCACTCATAGATACCTTATTCTTGCCACCCACATTTATGCCACGCAATAAAAGTATATATCTCAAAATTGACCTCCATAAATTTTATTCTGCAAATATGATTTTTTTTCTGATTTTATCTACTTCCTTAAACGTAATTTTTTGTTTTTAAGGTATTTTTTCCTTTTAAGCTTATATACATAATAATCGTTTCTCTAAAACATAGTGTATGAATTTACGCTTTCACAAGTTAAGAGAGTAATATTTTCAATTAAAATATAATTTGCCGGCATCTTAATATCAACATTATTCAGATGTAGACCTCGTTTACAATACATATTATCATTATAAAGTGCCTTTAATAAAGATAATTCTTCCTTTTTATCTATAAGGTTTCATGAACTAAAAGAAGATGTAGTAGAATTATTTGAAAAAATAGCTAACGAGTAATGCTGTCTATAAAATTGTAGTAGACAAAAATACAATTTTAGGATAGATAGCTATAGAAAAATATTATTATTTCAATGATAGATAACATATAGTTTCGCAATGATAACTGTTTGGAAACATGTCCACGCCTTTTACATTTTTTATCTCATATCCGGATTCTTTTAATATTATTAAGTCTTGTACGAGCATTTTTGGATTACATGATATATATAATATTTCTTTTGCATTAAAATCTATTATATCTTTTAGAGCTTTAGGGTTTATCCCTGCTCTTGGAGGGTCTAATATGATAAGCTCGGGATTATCGCTTAATTTAGAGACTTCTTCTTTTACATCTCCTGCTATAAATTCAACGTTTCTTATATTATTTGCGATTGCATTTTTCTTTGCCATTTCGACGGCTTCTTCGATTATCTCTATTCCTATCACTTTTTTTGCTCTTTGAGACATACTTATACCGATTGTTCCCGTACCGCTATATAGGTCAAAAATAAGATTTTTTTCTCCATCGATCATATTCATAGCTGTTTTATACATAACTTCGGCTCCTTTTGTGTTAGTCTGGAAAAAAGAAAATGGTGAAATTTTAAATTTTTTATCTAACAATATATCGTAAAAATAATCTCTACCATATAGAATTTCAATTTTTTCTGGAGTAACCGTATCTGAAAAAGAGTCATTTAAAGTGTGTAATATTCCAACTATATTGCCGTTTAATTCAATATTTGCCAATATATTAATATAGTCTGTTAAATCAAAATCTATTTGGCTTGTTGTCACTATGTTTATTAACAGTTCTCCTGTGTTTATCCCTTTTCGTATTACTAAATGTCTTAAATATCCTTCGTGGCTCATTATATGATAGTGTGGTAGACCTTGTTTTCTGAAATATTCGCCTGTTGTTTTTAAAATTTTTCTGTAATCTTCATCTATTATTTTGCAATCTTCTACATCAACTATACTCATGGATGAATTTTTTCTGTGAAGACCTATAAGCAAATCTCCGTCTTTTTCTTCATTTCCAAATGTAAACTCCATTTTATTTTTGTATTCTTTTTGTATAGGGCTTCCTACTACATCAATGTTTTCTATTTCTGTATGTCCGAATTTGTGAAACAGTTTTAATAATTGTTCGGCTTTCAATTTCAGCTGATTTTCATAGCTGACACTTAGCATGGTGCAACCTCCGCATCTGCCAAATTTACTACAGACATCTTCTGTTTCAAGATATGATTTTTCTGTTACTTCAAGTATTTTAGCTTGAATTTTGTCTTTTCTTTTTTTTTGTATTACTGCTTTCACTTTTTGACCGATAATGCCACCTTTCATTGTAACTTTCTTGTCAAACTCTGTGAGATTTAAAGATTCTCCGCCAAATACCATTTCATCTATGTTGAACTCAATTATTTGCTTATTTTTCATTTAAACTCCTTATTTATTATTCAATAATGTTTTATTATTATTATATTTTGACAGTTTATAGTATAATTTTTATTGAATATTTGCATTACTTTACAAGTATATCAATATATATAACAGATTGCAATTATATATTGAAAATTATAATTCTATGCACTATAATTTTAAGTAAGCTTATTGAATTTGATAAAATTTCAGTGTAGAGTGAAATAACCGACATTTTAAAGATAATATAACAGAGTTTTATATAGTAAGAGTATTATATTAAATGGAGGAGCAATCGATGTTTTGGGACAAAGTTGCAAGATTTTATGATATTTTTGAAAAATTGTATAACGGAGAAGTAAATTGTAAACTTGTTATTGCAGTGTCAAACATGATTGAATCAGGTGACAGAGTACTTGAATGTGCATGTGGGACAGGTATGCTCAGTAAAGGGATAGCTCTAAGATGTAAAGAGCTTATAGCTACTGATTTTTCTGATGGAATGCTTAAACAGACAAAGAAAAATTGTCAACATATGAATAACGTGAAGATAATAAAAGCTGATATAATGAGTCTGAATTTTAAAGATGGCGAGTTTGATAAGGTTGTTGCCGGAAATGTAATACATCTGCTGGACTATCCATATGAGGCATTGACAGAATTGATACGAGTTTGTAAAAATGGAGGAAAGGTGATAGTCCCTACATATGTAAATAATGAAAATGTCGGAAAAACTAACCTGTTTGTTCGCTTGCTTAAAAACTTAGGAGCTGATTTTAAGAAGCAGTTTAATTTTAAATCTTATATTGAATTTTTTAAAACAGCAGGCTATATTGAAAATGTCGAATATATTTTAATTGAGGGCAAAATGCCTTGTGCAATTGCAATAATAACTAAAATAGGTTAATTAAAAATTTTAAAATATAATATAATGCTATAAGGGAGGTAAAACATGGAAAAATTTACTTTTGCATTCATACCTAAAAATGTTGAGGAGTTAAAGACAATTCCTCAAGCTACATTGGATTCTCCTTACAAAACAGCGGCGCTTTCATTATTGGTGCTTTGTAATTATGAAAACAATGTTGAAGAAACTCATGCAATGTTGGATTTTTTGAGAGGTCCTGATCCGCTTACACCGATGGCAAAACAGTTTTTAAGAGATCGCTTGAGAGGGAAAAATTATAAAACTTTTTCTTTCTTTGAAGGAGCTTATAAAACTAACAATTATACGCCTTCTATGCCATATACAATAACAGTTACAGAGAATCCATATTCTTTTCCTGAAGATAATTGGGCTACACTTTATGTAAAAAGCGGAGGTGCTGATTCTCTAAGACCGATAAAACTTCGTAAAAAACCGTCTACAGGTCAATGGTTTATTAATGATATACAATGTCTTTCTGACATTAGACTTCCTGAATCTGAAGATCCTTGGGCATAGATAAAAAAGTATTGACAAATTAAATCGTTGCAAAAGGAGAGCGCTATATATGATTAGAAGATTTGAGAAAGTATGCGGAAAGTGTGTTGAAATGATTTACGGTCAAAAAAGACTTGGTTATAGTATTAGTGATACAGTTGGTTTTTATGATATGTTTGAATTGCAAAAAGAAGGCGAATGTCAAGGTTCTGACATTATATTTTATGATTATGAGAATGGTAAGGTTTATGAACCGTTTGAAAAAGAAAAAAATGTAATTTATGATAAACCTATGTATGCTAAAGGGGCTTATTATTTTTTGAAAGGGGATTTCAATAAAAATATAATGACTCTTTTCAAATATTTACCTGGTAATTTGCCTGAAAAAATAACAGAGCTGAAGATGGATGAAATAAATTTGTATAATCTAAAAATTATTGGAGATGAAGTATATATTATCAGCGAAGATGAGTATATAGTATCTTATTATCCTAAAAGATTTCAATTTCAATTGGAGCCTAATGAATGTGTTTTGCTGATTGATAGCGATAAAGTATTTATAGAGGCTTGGATTGAAGAGGGATGGGACGATGAAAAACACTGTGCTACTTATGAATATAAATACTATCATAAATTGATTGTCAAAGACTTTTTCGGAAACCTATTATCCGAAGAGATAGGTTCATTAGATCAAAATCCGGATGGAAATTGGTGGATTTCATAAGATTAAAAAGAAAAAATATATTTAGATATGTATGAAAAGTGATGATTGCAATATAAATTCCCACTTTTCATACATATTTTTATAGGAGACATAATAAATTCTCTTTGATACACTTATACTGATTATTTTTCAATGACAAACGAAATATAGTATTTATATTATTTTACTAAATAATCAGTTAATAATATAAAATGATACATACAATTATTTATTGATAAATTCTTTTAAAAATTGTTCACCCGTACCGTATTTTTCATATACAAAGTCAATATCTTTATCACCACGACCTGAAAGATTTACAAGTATGGATCCTGAATTTTGATTTTGAGCATATTTTATTGCATATGCCAAAGCATGTGAGCTTTCTATTGCCGGAATTATTCCCTCATAACGAGATAGTAAGAAAAATGCTTGCATAGCTTCTTCATCATCTACAGCTTCGTATTTTATTCTTCCACATTCGCTCAAATATGCGTGTTCAGGTCCGACAGACGGATAGTCAAGTCCGCTGGCTATAGAGTAGACAGGCAACGGTTCTCCATTTTCATCCTGTAAAAGCATGCTTTCAAAACCATGAAGAACTCCTTTTTTACCGAATTTCATACTCGCTGCATGTTCTCCTATTCCTGTTCCTATTCCAAGCGGTTCTACACCGACAATATCAACCGGTTCTGACAGAAATGCTTCAAACATTCCTATTGCGTTAGATCCTCCTCCAACGGCAGCACAAACGACATCAGGTAAAATACCTGTCATTTCTTTGAATTGTTCTTTTGCTTCAATTCCTATAACTGATTGAAAATCACGAACCATCATAGGAAATGGATGAGGGCCGACAGCGGAGCCTATACAATATATTGCATCTTCATATTCTTTTAAATATCCTTCAAATGCAGCATCTACGGCTTCTTTTAATGTTTTGAGTCCATGTGTTGCAGGAATTACATTTGCACCGAGCATTTTCATTCTTATTACATTAGGGTGTTGTTTTTTTATGTCAACTTCTCCCATGTATATATCACATTCCAATCCAAAGTAGGCAGCAGCAGTAGCAAGTGCAACACCGTGTTGTCCAGCGCCTGTTTCGGCAATGAGTTTTTTCTTACCTAAGAATTTAGCAAGCAAACCTTCGCCCATACAATGATTTAGTTTATGTGCACCGGTATGGTTAAGGTCTTCTCTTTTAAGATATATTTGGCATTTTCCGAGCAATGAAGATAAGCGCTCACAATGATAAACAGGGGTAGGTCTGCCTTGAAACTCTTTTCTGATGCGTCTTAATTCATTTATAAAACGTGCATTATGGCAGATTTCCAGATATGCCTGTGTAATTTCTTTAAAAGCAGGAACTAATTCAGGAGGTAAAATCATTCCTCCGTATTCACCGAAATATCCCTTTTCATCAGGAAAGTTTTTTAAATAGTTATCAAAATCACGATAAGTTTTCATATTATTAAATCCTTTCATAATTAAATAAAAAAAGTCTTATCTCATAGAAAATAATAATTCAATGAGACAAGACGAAATATCCTGCGGTACCACTCAAATTGATGCTTAAAAGCACCCACCTTTAACACGTACTGTCATACGCTCCGCTTAATAACGACTGCGGTTGCCGTCGATTGCTACTTAGGTTTAATCCTGTTCGTTCGCCCTCATAAGTCCATTCGGTATATAAATATCTGCTATGTTCTCAGCCTCCACAGCTCTCTGTAAGTTATTGTTATGTACCTACTATTCTTATTCAAAGGTTTATGCGTCTAATATTAACATTTTAAAATTTTCTTGTCAAGCTGTTATTTTAAAAATAACTTTCATATACAGTTTTATCAAGTTTAATATGTTATATTGGAATATTATATAAAAAAATTTATTAGGAAAATAGCATAAACTTATACTGTTTTCTAATAAAATTATGGATAACTTACATTGTAAACCTAAAATATAAATAGTTTATTGGAAAAATTAACTATTATAAATTTTCATTATTCTATAAGATTTTAATATTAGAGCATACAAGTTTTAAGTATTTTATATTATCTTGAAAAATGCAATTATAGATATTCAATTATAAATAGTTTGGAAAAATAAAAAATGCTATAAAAGCCGAATATATCTTGACAATTTAGACAAAAAATTATATCCTTATATAAAGGAAATAGATTTCCGAATATAAATATTATATTAATTTAAGCTTATTTGAAAGGAACATATTTGAATGGATACCTTAAATATATTCATACTTTCGGATTCTCTCGGTAATACCGCTGAGCATGTTGTAAAAGCGGCAATGTCACAGTTTGAAGCTAACGATTTTGTAATGAGAAAATTTTCATATATTACTGATGTATCTATGTTGGGAAATATATTTGAAGAAATTAAATCTCAGAAAAAAGCTATTATATTATATACTATAGTACATAAACAAATAATAAGTGAAATAAAGAATTTTGCGTCAAGAGAGAATATAAAAGAGATAGATTTATTGTCTCCCATAGTATCTTCTATACAAGATATAACAGGTCTTGTTCCTCTTGATAAGACAGGTATGCTAAGAAAACTGAATGATTTGTACTTTAAAAGAGTAGAGTCTATAGAGTTTGCGGTAAAATATGATGACGGAAAGGATCCAAGAGGAGTTTTGAAGGCAGACTTGGTAATACTTGGAATATCAAGAACTTCAAAGACACCGTTATCAATGTATCTTGCCAATAAAAATATAAAAGTGGCAAACATACCTTTAGTGCCTGAGTCTACACCACCAAAAGAAATATATCAGGTACCGGCACAAAAAATAATAGGGCTTACAAATTCTCCTGAAAAACTCAATGAAATAAGGACAGAAAGACTTAATGCACTTGGCTTACCGACAGGTTCAAGCTATGCAGATATGAATAGAATACTTGAAGAAATTGATTATGCTGAAACAATCATGAAAAAGATAGGGTGTCCTGTTATAAATGTTGCAAATAAAGCCATAGAAGAAACAGCAGAGATTGTAATTTCCTATTTAAAAAGAAATGGGGTAAAGATAGATAATGAGATAATATAGTTTAAATTATGTAGATTTTAATACTATTTTTATAAAATTATTTTGTTAAAAGAGCTGATAGTTGACTGGTTTTGGGATATTCAGATTATTTAACATTTAGGAGGAGTTATAATGGCAAAAAAATATGTTTATGACTTTAAAGAAGGCAATATGTCAATGAGAGGCTTGCTTGGCGGAAAAGGTGCTAACCTTGCAGAAATGACCAACATAGGATTACCGGTGCCACAGGGATTTACAATAACTACTGAAGCTTGTCTTAAATATTATGATGAAGATAAAAAACTTTGGGATGAATTGTTAAAAGAAATTGATGAACACTTGGAGACAGTAGAAAAATTGCAGGGCAAAAAATTTTCCGATGCAAACGATCCTTTATTATTCTCAGTTCGTTCAGGAGCAGTTATATCAATGCCTGGAATGATGGATACAATACTTAATCTCGGTCTTAATGATGAAACTGTGAAAGGACTTGCAAGAGCAACAAACAATGAAAGATTTGCATACGATTCTTATAGAAGATTTATACAAATGTTTTCTGATGTTGCAATAGGAATACCTAAAGTACTTTTTGATACGAAATTGGATAATATGAAGGAAAACAAAGGTGTTACTCAAGATACTGATCTTGATGCTAATGATTTGAAGAAGCTTGTGGAACAATTTAAAGAAGTTTATAAACAAGAGATGAAAGAAGATTTTCCTCAAGAACCTAAAAAGCAATTATACAAAGCGGTTGAGGCTGTATTTTCTTCTTGGAATAATAACAGAGCAATAGTATACAGAAACTTAAACGGAATATCTCATGATCTTGGTACAGCTGTAAATGTTCAATCTATGGTTTTTGGTAATAAGGGAGAAACATCAGGAACAGGTGTTGCATTTACAAGAAATCCTGCAACAGGAGAAAATAAACTGTTTGGAGAGTTTTTGATGAATGCACAAGGTGAAGATGTAGTTGCCGGTATAAGAACTCCAAAGAGTATTGATACATTAAAGGAAATAAATCCTGATTGTTATAAGCAATTTGTTGATACAACACATATCTTGGAAAATCACTATAAAGATATGCAAGATATTGAGTTCACAATAGAAGAAGGAAGATTATTCTTCTTACAAACAAGAAATGGAAAAAGAACAGCTCAAGCAGCAGTAAATGTTGCAGTTGATTTGGTTGAAGAAGGTCTTCTAACAAAAGAAGAGGCTATAATGAAAGTAGAGCCTAAACAATTGGATCAATTATTGCACCCTACATTTGAGATAGAAGCACTTAAAAAAGCCACT
This sequence comes from Peptoanaerobacter stomatis, assembly GCF_000238095.2. Taxonomy (NCBI): domain Bacteria; kingdom Bacillati; phylum Bacillota; class Clostridia; order Peptostreptococcales; family Filifactoraceae; genus Peptoanaerobacter; species Peptoanaerobacter stomatis. Next base: position 241,935 of record NZ_JH815226.1, on the reverse strand, counting down.
ATGCTCACAAAGGGTTTGCCTGCATCACCGGGTGCTGCATCAGGAAAGATATATTTCCATGCTGATGAGGCTGTGGAAGCAAGTAAAAAAGGCGAAGAAGTGTTGCTTGTGAGACAAGAGACTTCTCCAGAAGATATAGAAGGTATGGTATGCTCTCAAGGTATATTGACTTCAAGAGGAGGTATGACATCACATGCTGCGGTTGTTGCAAGAGGAATGGGAAAATGCTGTGTAGCAGGATGTAGCGAAGTGAGAGTTGATGAAGAATTAAAAACTTTAAGAGTAGGCGATAGAGTATTTAAAGAAGGCGATGAAATATCACTTGACGGCTCAACAGGAGCAGTATATGATGCAAAAATAGCAAAAGCAAAAGCTGAGTTATCAGGAAAATTCGGCAAGTTTATGGAGTGGGTAAACGAAGTAAAACGTTTAGGAGTTTACACAAACGCTGACACACCAAGAGATGCAAAACAAGGAAGAATATTCGGTGCTGAAGGTATAGGACTTTGTAGAACTGAACATATGTTCTTCAGTGAAAACAGAATACCGGCAGTTAGAAGAATGATAATATCAAGATCTTTGGAAGAAAGAGTAAAAGCTTTAAATGAACTCTTACCAATGCAAAGAGAAGACTTCTACGGAATATTCAAAGAAATGAGAGAATATCCGGTAGTTATAAGATTACTTGATCCTCCACTACATGAATTTTTACCTAAAGAAGAAAAAGATTTACAAGATATAGCGAATTCAATGGGTATTTCTTATGAAGACATAAGAGATAGAGTTATCGAACTTGAAGAGTTCAACCCTATGCTTGGACATAGAGGTTGCAGACTTGCAGTAAGCTATCCTGAAATAGCAAGAATGCAGGCAAGAGCAATAATAGAGGCTGCTATAGAAATAAAATCTGAAGTTCCTAATATCAAACCTGAAATAATGGTACCGCTTGTAGGTCATATAAATGAGCTTAAATTTGTAAAAGAACAAATGATAGATGAAATAAACAAGGTTTTTGCAGAAAAAGGCGAAAAAGTTGAATATCTCATAGGAACTATGATAGAAGTACCGAGAGCTGCACTTACAGCAGATCAGATAGCAACTGAAGCGGACTTCTTCAGTTTTGGAACTAATGACCTTACACAAATGACATTCGGATTTTCAAGAGATGATTCAAGCAGATTCCTTGCAGATTATAATAATAAAAAAGTATTTGATTTTGCACCGTTTGAACAAGTTGACCAAATAGGAGTAGGTAAGCTTATGAAAATGGCAGTAGAAGACGGTAGAAAATCAAATCCTGATTTGATACTCGGAATATGTGGAGAGCATGGAGGAGATCCTTCATCAGTAGAATTCTGCAATGCTTTAGGTTTGACATATGTATCTTGTTCACCGTATAGAGTTCCGATAGCAAGATTAGCGGCAGCACAAGCAGTGATAAAACAAAAACAGAAATAATGATTGATTTAATACTAATACCTATTTGACTAATTTATATTATAAAAAATAATAATTCGTTTTTTGATGATTATAAGTTGAAAATATTCATTTGTTTTATCAGGTATTAGTATAAAATGAGTTAATAGGACTTATTCATTAAATAAAAAATGGCTATCATCGATGAAATAAAATATTGATGAATAGCCATTTTTTATATAGGCTTAAGCCAGTTTTGTAAATGCAAAGCTTTTACAAAACAATAATCCACCTGCTATGCAGGTGGAGGGAAGAAAGCTTTAGCTATAAGCAAAAACAAAAAACCTTATGATATAATAATATTGGTTCGTCAGCCAAATATTAAAAATCATAAGGAGGTGTCCTAAAGTGGACAATAATAGTTTAGCACATACAAAATGGGAATGCAAATATCATTTAGTATTTGAGCCAAAATATAGAAGACAAATAATATATGGAAAGTTAAAAATAGAAATAGGAAAGATATTAAGAGAGTTATGTGAAAGAAAAGGAATAGAAATAATACAAGCAGAATGTTGCCCTGATAACATACACATGTTGGTAAGAATACCACCAAAATACAGTGCATCAGAAATAATTGGGTATCTGAAAGGAAAAAGCAGCCTAATAATATTTGATAGACATGCGAATTTAAAATATAAATATGGAAACAGACATTTTTGGTGCAGAGGATATTATGTAGATACATCAGGAAAGAATGCGAGAAAGATACAAGAATATATAAAAAATCAGTTAGAAGAAGATAGGTTGACAGAACAGTTGACGATGAAAGAATATATAGACCCGTTTACGGAGTTATAGAATTAAGAAGAACACTTCATCACTATTTGAGTGAAAGATGTTTTGCTTAATTCTTTTTTTATTGGAGAATCCCCGTGAAAGGAGGTAATCGTGAGAAGCTATGAGAAAATAACCGCCTTGTATGAGAGGTTAAGCCGAGATGATGAACTACAAGGCGAGAGCAATTCGATCATCAATCAAAAGAAAATCTTGGAAGAATACGCAAAGAAAAATCATTTGGAGAACATCGTTCATTTTACTGATGACGGAATCAGCGGAACGCAGTTTGATCGTCCGGGCTTTATGGCAATGATGAACGGAGTCAATCAAAGGAATATCGGTTGTATCATCGTAAAAGATATGTCAAGACTGGGCAGAGATTACCTTAAAGTCGGTCAATGTATGGAGATATTAAGGCAAAAGGGAGTTAGGCTCATTGCCGTGGGCGACAATGTAGACAGCTTTTACAAAGACGATGATTTTACTCCATTTCGAAACATTATGAACGAGTGGTATGCAAGGGATACCTCAAGGAAAATCAAGTCCACATTCAAAGCGAAAGGAGAAAGTGGAAAACATACAGGAAGCAGCCCTCCCTATGGATATATCAAAGACAAGGACGATAAAAATCAGTGGATTGTTGACGAAAAAGCGGAAGAAGTTGTCCGAAGAATATTCCATCTGACAATGGATGGAAAAGGACCCTATGCCATTGCAAGGATATTAGAAGTCGACAAGATAGACATACCTGCCTATCATCAGCAGAAATTGGGATATGGACTACATCAAAGCAAAGTGTTTGAATATCCGTATCGTTGGTGCAGTTCCACGATTGCAAGTATCTTAAAAAAGCAAGAATACTTAGGACATACGGTCAACTTCAAAACCAGAAAGCATTTCAAAGATAAGAAAAGTAAATATGTATCTGAAGATAACTGGCTCATCTTTGAAAACACCCACGAGCCAATCATAGACCAAGAAACCTTTGATAATGTGCAGAGAATACGAGGAAATGTCAAACGCTATCCCGATGGTTGGGGTGACTGTCACCCCCTTACAGGGCTTATGTACTGTTCTGATTGTCGAAGTAAAATGTATGTGCATAGAAACAAGCAACTACAAGAATATCACATATTATACTTGTAGTGCCTACACAAAAGTGCCTTGCGGAACACTTTGTAAATCAGGACACCGAATAAAGGCAGAAGTATTATTAAATCTCATTCAAAGCACCTTACAAGACATTAAGGAAAGCCTTAATGAAGATAACGAAGCCTTTCTCCATTCCATTCAAAATGAAATGGAAGAAAGCGAGAAAATGGAAATGGAAAAGAAAAAGACAAGGCTCACAGATAGTAAAAACAGGCTTCAGGAATTGGAACGCTTAATGTGTCGAATATACGAAGATATGATACTGGAGAAGATACCGAACACCCGATATGAAATCTTAAACAATCAGTATGAAACTGAGCAAAGGGAACTTAGCAAAGAAATCGATGGGTTGGAAAAATCCATCAAGCGATACGAAAAAGAAACAGACAGAGCCATGAAGTTTATCCGGTTGATTGAACGCTATGATAACTTTGACGAACTGACACCGACCATCATCAATGAGTTTGTAGAAAAAATCTTAGTCCACGAACGAGATCGAAAAGGCAGTCAAACCGCCAATCAGAAAGTTGAAATCTATTTCAACTTTATCTGCAACTATGAACCGCCGAAAGAAGAATTATCCGAAGAAGAAATGCAGAAATTAAGGGAGGAGGAAGAAAAAGAACGGGAAAGAAAAGACAGGCTTCATCAAAACTACCTCAAGCGTAAAGCAAACGGCAAGCAAAAAGAATATGAGGACAGATACAAGGAGAAAAGGGAGCAACTCAAACAGGAGAAACTTAAAACGCTGAAAAAAAGCGGAATACCATTAAGTGAATATAAAGAGCTAATGAAAAAAGAAGCCTAATTATAGACTTCTTTTTTTCACGCACTCAATGTAACAGATTTTATCGAATTACAAGTTATGTTTTGTCATATTTTTAATAGATTGCTGATAGAACTCAATTTTATCATCTAAATTTTGAAGATACTCAGTCCATTTTAGTTGCTGTTCTAAAACATAATTTCTGTGTAATTGGAGAATTTGTAATCGTTCAGGCATTGTAATCGAGCCAACATATCGTAACTCGGAATAATGTTGAATATCTTTGATAAGCATTCCTGTTTCTTTCAGCCGTCTTATAAATTTTATCCACTCTATATCGCTTTCTTTATAATATCTTCTACCATTTTTGTCTCTATCTACTTTGAGTAATCCTTTTTTTTCGTAGTAACGAAGGGTGCTTGCTGGAAGATTTGTTTTATTTGTAATTTCGCCTATTTTCATTGCAGATGGCTCCTTTCCTAATTTTTAAAATTCATAAGTAAAAGAACTTGACTTAAACCAAAGTTTAAGTAGTATAGTTATATTATAAAAGAAAAAAGGAGGTGAATTCAAGTGAAAAGTAAACGATTTGAAATAGGTTTAGAACAATTACAAGAAATTGATGGCGTGAGTGGCGAAAAAGTTATACAAACATTAGAAGATATTGCTCCAGATTTAGGAGAATATATTATCGAATTTGCATTTGGAGATATTTATAATAGACAAGGACTTTCTTTGCAAGAAAGAGAAATGATAACTATCACAAGTTTATTGACATTAGGAGGGTGCGAACCACAATTAGAAGTTCATATTAATGGATCTTTAAATGTGGGAATATCTCCAGAAAAAATTATTGAGACATTTATTCAGTGCATTCCGTATGTGGGTTTTCCAAAAGTCTTAAATGCTACATTCGTTGCAAAAAAAATCTTTTCTGAAAGGAATCTTACTTTAGGTAGTAACACAAACGAGGGGAGGTAATATATCACCAATAAAAAATAAAGAAGCTATGTGGAATGAAATAACGAGTGATTTTTCACTGATTTTTTGCTGAAAAACCAAAAATCATAATTTTTGAAAGAGGACTATTTTTTAATAATAATATCCGGAATGCTTAATAATTATATTTAATATCTCTTTGTATTTTTGGACTTGTTGAGTTCAGCAATATAATCTAAACCAAAGATCTCTATTTCATTTAATACTCTTTGGAATTTTGTACCTAATGCACTCAAAGAATACTCAACATGAGGAGGAACTTCCGGAAAAACTTTTCTGACGATTAGTTTGTCTTGTTCCAATTGACGGAGCTGTCTTGTTAAAACGGTTCGGGTAACATCAGGTATTAACCGTTCAAGTTCACTAAATCTTTTTGTGCCTGTACTTAGATGATATAAAACTACAATTGCCCATTTTCCTTGTAAAACTTTTTGAGTCGTAACATATGGACATTTATCATAAACATTTGACATTGTAACCTCCTTAGAAAACTAACAGTATCGTATTAGATACTATGTATTATAAATGTTCGTACTTCTAAAATCAAGACTTAAAAAGTATAATGATAGCAAGAGAAAATCATTTCTCAAAAATGAAAGGAGATCAGCTATGAAAAATGAAGTTATGAAAGTATTTCATGCTTACACAGAAGCATTATCAAAAGGAGATTTTGGAGCGGTTTTTGAAATGATGTCGGATAATATTGTATGGCATATGGGAGGAGAGAGTTCGCTTTCCGGCGTGATAGTGGGAAAACAGGCATTAGGAGAGCGTTTGGGAGAATTTTCAAAAAGAAGTAACGGAACATTTAGGGTGATAACAAATTGGGCTGAAAGCAATGACTGTTTTGTGGCTGCCAGTGTTGTTTCTTTAGCAGAAAGAGGAGAAGAAAAACTAAATGATCCGGGGATTGACCTATTCAGGATAGAGAATGGTAAGATACAGGAAGTTTGGACTTTCGCAGAAAAACAAGAGGAAGAAGATAAGTTTTGGGAATAAATCAAATCTATACTCAATAAAAAAATTAGGACGTTATGTGCAAATGATATAACAAGTGCTTTTTTTCTGAAAAACCAAAAATCATAATTTGTCGAAGTAAAAAAATCAAATAGGATATTACCAAGAGGAAGTAAAAGCAAATTGCCGATACTTCCTTTTTTTGTTGTCAAAAATTCAAAAAGCGGAAAGGAGAATTTATGGAAGAACTGAAAAACACAGATAAAAAAGGCATTAGCACAAAGAGAAAGATTGGAAAGACCACCTATGAGGTCGTTGTCCACTTCAATGAAAATGCAACTGAAACAATGCAAGATAAGCTGACAAGAATAATGCTGAGGGAGTTTCGGAGAAAATCGAATGAAAAAAAAGATGATTTTGATTAAAAAGTCCTTGACAAGTGGCAACAGGGAGAGCCCGCAAAGAAAAATAAGAAATAAAGTGCTTTAGCACTAATTGGGAAATAAACGCGACTGGCGAACTATTCAATGTGCCTGCAGGCACAAGCTTGTAACAGCCCCTTATAGGGGCAGAGCAAACTACCGGCTTAGCCGGTAGTTATGATTTATATTATACTAATATCTGTTTAATTAATGGATAAAATTTATATAAGTTGTTTATTTTAAGTATGCTTAATTTTACTTAGCTAATAAATACTTAAAAATAGAAATATCCGTTATTATATTAACTTTTAGAATTAAACTTCAAATTGTTCCGGTTTTATATTGTAAGATTTTAATATTTTGTCAATAGGGTCATCTATATTTTTTAATTTTATGTTTATTATGAAATTCTTTTCGTTTTTTTCTATTTCAAATATATACATAAGATAGAAGTCGCTGTCATCAAAGCTGTAAGAATATATATTTTCGCCTTTCGTGTCAAATATATCAGATATTTTGGCAATTCTAAAAGATACTTTTCCACAATTTTTCTTCTGTGATTGATTTAATATTGCAAATTTTATGTGTCTTATACTACTGGGTATAGATGCAAGATTTACAAGTATGGCTTCGTCATCAGCTTCGGAGTTGCCTGTTTTGTTGTCGCCTGTGTGAAATAGAGCGCCTGTTCTTGAAAATAAGTTGTTATAAAAAATTAAATCGGCTTTATTAAGAAATTTTTCGTTTTTATCCAACATTATAGCAAGCAGGTCAAAATCTATTTCTTCGCCATTGGAAAAATTTTCCCATGATAAGCCTACAAGCAGTTTTTCATCATTTTTTAGTGAGATAATTTCATTTTGCATAAAGACTCCTCTAATAATTTTCGAGATAGCTATGTGATTTTCCGTCTAAGTTATACCCCAAAATACAGTCTGTATAAACATTTTGAGCTGACATAAATATATTTTTATCTACATTAGGATTGGATTTTTTCATTTCTTCTATTAAATCTTTTACTTCATATCTTTTTGAGCCTGTTTTTTTTGCAGCCACCATACATGCACAGTTAAGTACATTGATACCTGCGTTTTGTGTGAAGCGTATTATACTTTTTTCTTCTATATAGTAAAGTGGACGTATCAATTCTATTGAGTCGAAATTCTTTGATTTTAACTTTGGAAGCATGGTTTTGTAAGAACCGGCATATAATACATTGAGCATTGTGGTTTCTATGACATCATTAAAATGATGACCAAGCGAAAGCTTATTGCAATCAAGGCTTCTTGCAATGTTATATAAAGCGCCTCTTCTCATCTTTGCGCACATATAGCAAGGGTAGTCGCCTGCTATTTTGTCAGCAATTGCAAATACATCGGTATCGAATATTTTTATAGGTATATCAAGATATTTGCAATTCTCTTCCAAGAGTTTTCTTATATCTTTATGATATCCGGGGTCCATTACTACAAATTCAGTATCAAATTTTATATTGCCATGCTTTTGTAGTTCTTGAAATAATTTTGCCATAAGTATGGAGTCTTTTCCGCCGGATATAGCTACAGCAATTTTGTCATTTTCAGATATGAGGTTGTAATCTCTTACTGCTTTTGTAAATTTTGACCATATATCTTTTCTGTATTTTTTGATAATACTTCTTTGTATTTCATCAAGGCTTATTCTGTCATTTGTTATATTCAGTGTTTTGCAGTAATTATCGCCTAATTTTCCCATTGTTTATAAAACCTTTCTTTCCTTAAAAAATTGATTATGTTTAATACTAAACACTATTACAAATTATAAAATTTCTAAATTTTATAAATGGTTGTTTAAAAAGCATAAATTTTTAAGTATATAATTAGCTTTTATACTAAAATCTATTCAGATTATAGATTTTATTCAAGTTATATAGGCTTGTATTGTGAGCCTAAATTTAATATATAGATTTCTATTAGATTCAGTGTTAATTATTAATTGGTATATAGTATTTAGTATGATAAATCGTATTATAATAAAAAAGACTGCTGATAGCAGTCTTTTTTATTATACAGCTCTTTGAACTTTTCCTGAGCGTAAACATCTTGTGCAAACTCTTACTCTTTTTGGTGCTCCGTTAACTATAACTTTAACACTTTGAAGATTAGGTTTCCATTTTCTTCTTGTGTGACGATTTGAGTGGCTCACGTTGTTTCCTGTTGTAGTGCCTTTTCCGCATACTTCGCATACAAATGCCATATATATAACACCTCCATTATTATCAATTAACTAAAATCAACACTCAATATATTAACATAAAAAAATATAAAAATCAATAATAAATTAAAAGTTTTGTTTCAGTGATTGTAAAAAAGTCAAACATTTTTGACACAAAGCCTATAATATAATTTTGATTATTGTATATCATATTTTTTTAACAATATATGCGGGTAACCCCATATATTGTTAAAAATTTTCTAAATCACACTCTCGCTTTTTCTATATAATCTTCTAACATTTCATTTGCAGTTTTGAATTTCAAAACTTTCTTCGCTATATTGTTTTGCCTTTTTGCATATCTTTCAAAACTCTTATACATCTCTTCTTCGCTCTTGAATCTTCTATTTGCATAAAATTTCTCACTATCTTCTCTATGACTTCTTTCTACATACCCATTTTGCCACGGACTGTATGCGGCTGTTAGTTTATGCTCTATACCTAATTCTTCTAATGTTTTTTGAAATCTACTTTTTTTATTTGTTCTGTCTTGCTCATTTGTAAATTCTAATCCATTATCTGTTTGTATTTGCTCTATTTTAAATCCCATTTCTTTTTCTAATGTATTTAAGTAATTACTTGTTTCGTATGTGCTTTTTTCTTTTACAAGCTTCAATATTCTTTTTCTTGTATATACATCTATACCTGTTATTTGATAATATCTGTCTACTTCACTTTTAAATCCTATGCATTCTAACGGTACATATTTTATATCTACTTGTACTTGCTCTCCTGGTCTTGTTACTTTGCTTACTTTCTTTTCTTTCTTCTTTTTTCTAATTTCTTTTTTTTCTTGTATAGTTTTTAATTTTAATTTTTTTATCTGTCTTGTCATTGAATCATAGCATCTTGTATATCCTTTTTCTTGTAACTTTCTGTATACTTGTGCTAACCCTTCATGCTTATGATATCTATAGCAATGTTTTATCTTTTCTTGTTCTTCTGCTGTGTGCTCTTTTGGATGGCTTTTTGGTTTTGTTGACTCTTTTCTTAATGATTCTATTGTTCCATCATATCTTTTCATCCAATAATGTACATACTGTCTTGTTACATGGTATTTTCTTGCTGCTTTTGCATTATTTTTTTCTTTTATTGCATATTCTATTATTTGCTTGCGTCTTTTCATTCCTTCTGTTATACTTTTATTCATAAGAAAGCCTCTTTACTGATTTTTATTTTTTCCAAATCTTATTATATCAGTTGGCTTTCTTTTTTTATACTTTTTTGTCACAAATCTATTGTAGCATAACAAAATTAAAAGTTTTGTTTCAGTGATTTTACATAAAATTAGATTAATATAGGCTTTAATTATTTAACTTTTACTTGATGGAAAGTTTTTTTGCCTTTTTTTATCATTATTACATCATTTTTTAACATAGATGAATTGACTTTGAAATCTTTGCTTGTGACTTTTTTATCATTTACGACTATACCGCCTTGTTCTATAAGTCTTCTTGCTTCGGAAGATGAAGGTGCTAATGAAGTCATTTTTAATAATTCCAATATATCTATGCCATTATCAAGTTTGTCTTTGTCAACAAGAGTTGTAGGAGCGTTTTGTGATACACTGTTTGATGAAAATATAGCTCTTGCAGCCTCTAAAGCTTTATCAGCTTCTTCTTTTCCATGGACAAGTTTTGTAGTTTCGTATGCTAAAACTTCTTTTGCCTCATTTATTTTGTTGCCTTCCAAACTACCAAGTCTTCTGACTTCATCCATAGGTAAAAAAGTAAGCAGGCCTAAACATTTTTCTACTGATGCATCTTCAATATTTCTCCAATATTGGAAAAATTCATAAGGTGAAGTTTTATCTTTATCAAGCCATAATGCGCCTGACATTGTTTTACCCATTTTTTTGCCATCTGATGTAGTAAGCAGATTAAATGTTAAAGCGTATGCTTTATTTTGAGATTTTCTTCTAACCAAATCTGCACCTGCGAGTATATTGGACCATTGGTCATCTCCACCGCATTGAACTTTACAATCATATAATTGATTCAGTTTGTAAAAATCATAAGCTTGCATAATCATATAGTTAAATTCCAAAAATGAAAGACCTTTTTCCATTCTGCTTTTAAAACATTCTGCGGTTAACATTCTGTTTACAGAAAATTCTGATCCGACTTCCCTTAAAAAAGGTATATATTGCAGTTTCATAAGCCAGTTTGCATTGTTTTCCAATATGGCCTTGTCTTCACTGAAATCTATAAATCTGGACAGTTGCTCTTTAAATTTTTCGGCATTATGATTGATGTCATCTTCTGAAAGCATTTTACGCATGTCCGTTCTGCCGGATGGATCTCCTACCATAGTAGTTCCACCACCTAATAAAACTATAGGCCTGTGACCGGCAAGCTGCATATGTCTCATAGCTATGGCTTGTAAAAAATGTCCTACATGTAAGGAATCGGCTGTTGCATCATATCCTGTATAAAATGTTACACGTTCATTTGCAAATAACTCTCTTAATTCATCTTCATGCGATGTTTGAGCTATAAAACCTCGTTCTTTTAGAGTATCAAATACATTTGCCATTTCAATTACCCCTTTTAATTTTAAATTATTGTTTAGAATTATACCATAAATTGTTAAAATGTTCTATTGTTTTATTTGAAATGTAATTGATTGTTAAAATATGTGAGTGTCAATGTAAATATAAATATAAATAAGAGCGTAACCTATAATGCTGAATATTTTTTGTTTTGTAATCTCTTGATGATTTTTTATAAATATTTATATAATAATTGTTATTATATGTTGTAAATTTTCACTTTAAGGCATTATATATTTGATAATCTCAATATTTAGATATAAAATGCCAATTGACAATTTATAGTATCTGATATAAAATTAAACAGGAGAATAAATAATGATATTGAAAGATATCATTTTTAAATTTACATAATAATATTATTTATAGAAGGGTAATAAAATTTTTATTTTATAAATATTATGCAAGTTACTTGCTATAAATTGGAGGAGTTTTATGAAAAGAAGCACAAGAAGAAAATTGGCATTGACACTTTCATTGATAATGAGCTTAGGATTGCAAAGGAGTGTATTTGCATCTGATACATATAAAGCGTATATGAAAGGCTATCCTGATGGTAGTTTTAAACCGGCAAGTGTGGTTACAAGAGCAGAGGTAGCTGTTATGATTTCAAATCTTATAAGAGATGATGAAGAAATAGATCAAAGTTTAGAGTTTACAGATGTGAAAAAAGGGAATTGGGCATATGACAGTGTAAACTATCTTAGAACTAAAAATATATTAAGTTCTGATAATGGTGGAAAATACAGCGTAAAAGACGATATGAGCAGAGCTGAGCTTTGTAGTGTAATAGTTAAAGCATATCATCTTACAAAAGAAGATGGAGTAAGTAAAAAGTTTTCAGACATTGAAAAAAATGAATATAAAGAATACATAGAAATAATGGTTTCAAACGGATATATGTCAGGATATCCGGACGGTACATTCAAACCTGACAAAAAAGTATCAAGAGCAGAGATAGCAAGCATATTAAATGATGTGTTGGGTAGACCTGAAGCAATAGAAGAATTAAAGAAAATGAACAGCAAACTGGTTATGCCAAAAGATGTAAATGCGAACCACTGGGCTTATTCCAATATAGTTAGTGCTATAAATGATCTTAAAGAACAGGAAACGGTTCAAGATAATATAACAAAAGATAAACAGGAAGAGAAAACTCTTGAAAAAGAAGACAAAAAAGAGACTGAAAAAGTAGATTATAAAAATTTAAAAGACGGAGAATATAAACTTTCTGTAGAAATGTTAAAAGCGGAAGGACAGGATACTCCAAGCGAATTGTCTATGGCAAATGAATCTATAGAGCATAAGGCGATGTTAAAAGTTGAAAATGGTAAAGCTAAATTGTATTTGGTTACAAAGCCTATGGCATTAAAAAGTTTTGGAGAGCAAAAAGGACATTTGCAAAACGCTTGGTATTACGGCAGTAAAGAAGATTATCATAAGTCTTTGACTGATAAAAAAATAGATAATTTAAAAACTGTTGAAATTATAGATAAGTATAAAGATAAAGCGTTTGATACGGAAGATATCAAAAGTTATCCGAAGACAGTAGCATTTCCGGTGGAAATTGGTGCAGATTTTGCATATATTAGGATAGAAGTAGATGTTATGAACTCTTTAGGAGGGATGAAACCGGATGCTGCAATAAAATTGGATTGGAGTTCACTTGAAAAATAAATATTAAAAATAAAAGTAATAATTAATGAGCTTGAAGTATAAAAGTTTATTTTTTAGATTTTATTATAGTTTTTTATATTGATATTTAGAGTTTGTACTATTTATATAATATAAGAAAAGGAGAAAGATTATGTTAAAAAAAATATTGTCAAGCATTATAGCTTTAAGTTTTATTTTTACAATTTTTGTGTCAAATATAAATGCTCAAGATTTAGGGAATAAAGTATATTCTATAAAGAATACTGCTCAATATGAAAATCCGATAACTAAAGAGTTGGAGGATTTGAAGATAAAAGAAGGTCAGCCTAAGTATAAGAGTAAAAAAGCTATCGGAGATGGAATGAGCAGATCTATATTAGGTAAATATGCTCTTTTGGACAATACCGGAAAAACAAAGTCTTTAACTATAAAGATAGGACTTACAGATGTTTCTAAAGACTACAAAATATCAGTAAAAAATGTAAAAGATGATAAATATAAAGAAGTGAAATTTAAGGTAGTAAAAGAAGATAAAAAGAAAAAGACAAAAGATATAAAATTTGAAGTGCCTACAAATGAAGCATATATAAAAATATCAGCCTATGTAGAACCTATGGGCAGAGATATAACATTTTTTGCACAAATGAGCAGTAAAGACGCAAAAGAAGGAGCAAAAGAGTTTAATTCACAGAAGATGACTACAAAAGCACCTTCTACTAATGAAGAATAATTGACATGAAAGATGCTCTTCTTTATTTTAAGTATAATTTAGAAGAGTATATTTTTGTGAATACATAAAAGATTATTAAACTTCAGATATACGGATTTTTATAAATTAGATTTTACTTATCTTATTATCTGGAATATATTGTAGATTTAAAGTATGGTTATACAAGTATTTGATTAAATATAGATATTTTTTAATATAATGTTTAAATATATTTTACTTGAGATACTTTTTTATAAAATGTTTTTTTGTAGACATTTATAAAAGAATGAATAATTTTATTCTTAAAACAATTTTAGTATATATTAGTTTAAATAAAATGTAGCATTATAGTATATAAGAGAATTTAATAGAAAGGGAAACTATGAGAAAAAGACTTATAGGAATGATTGTACTTATATGTATGATTATGACCGGTTGTGTAGATCAGCACCAAAAACCACAAAGCCAATCAGAGACTGGAACAAGGATAATAGCTACATCGGTTGCTATATCCCAGATTACAGATTTGTTGGGATTGGATTTGGTAGGTATATGCGATACGAAGTCGTTTAAAATTCCGGAAAGATATGAAAGTGTAACTCGTGTAGGTATGCCTATGGGACCTGATATGGAAATAATGCGTTCTCTTAAACCTACACAAGTGCTTAGTCCTACATCTTTACAAAGTTTTTTGGAGGAACAATATAAAGAAGCAAAACTGCCATATAAATTTTTGGATATGTCAAGTGTCAAAGCTATGTATGATTCAATAGACGAAGTGGCGAAAGAATATGGGAAAGAAGAAGAAGCAAAAAAATTGAGAAGTGAGTATGAAAACTTGCTTAAAGATTATCAAGAGAAGAGAAAAGATAAAGAAAAACCAAAAGTCCTTGTACTTATGGGTTTGCCGGGTTCATATGTAATTGCTACGAATAATTCTTATGTAGGCAATATGGTGGAGCTTGCTGGTGGAATAAATATTTTTGAGGATGACGTTGAGGAATTTTTGCCGATAAATACGGAAGAACTTGTAAAAATGCAGCCGGATGTAATACTTAGGACTTCACATACAATGTCTGAAGAAATTATGGATGAATTTGATGAAGAATTTAAAACAAATGATATATGGAAACACTTTGACGCTGTAAAAAATGGCAGAGTGTATAATTTGGATAATAAGTATTTCGGTATGTCGGCAACAATGGGATACAAAGAGGGATTAAAGATATTAGATGAGATTTTTTATGAAAAATAAAGAGGTGTTGTGTGATTAAAAAGATTTTTGCTTTTATTTTTCTCATAATTTTACTAATAATTTTATTATTTGTTGCAATAAGAAGCGGAAGTATAAACCTTACTTATACACAAATTTTTAACGGATTATTTATAAAATATGATGAAGAATTCGCTACAATATATGATTTGAGATTTCCGAGAATATTGGTAGCTATACTTGCAGGAGCGGGGCTGTCAGTGTCTGGAGTTATGTTTCAGGCGGTTATGAAAAATCCGCTTGCAGATCCCGGTACTATAGGAATATCATCAGGTGCAAGTTTTATATCTATGATTGTTACGTTTATGTTTCCTAAGCTTTATTTTTTATCTCCGCTTTTTGCCTTTATAGGTGGAGTGCTGGCTTGTATTTTAGTTTATACACTTTCTTGGAAAGATGGACTTAAACCGCTTAGAGTAATACTTGTAGGTGTGGCTGTAAATGCAGTATTTGTAGGGCTTTTAAATGCTATAAACGCTATGAGCGGAGGCAGCCAAAATTCGGTTACCGCCATAGTAAATGCGAATATAGCTCAAAAAACTTGGAAAGACGTATCATTATTGTCAACTTATATAAGTATCGGTATGTTGCTCGCGTTAATATTTTCAGGTCGTTGCAACCTGTTAGCTTTAGAGGATAAAACTATAAAAAGTTTGGGGATAAATGTAAACAGATTGAGAGTATATATATCGGCAATATCTTTATTGCTTATAGGAATATCAACTGCCGTAGTTGGAGTGATAGGATTTATAGGACTTATTGTGCCACATATGTCAAGAATGTTGGTAGGTAACGACAATAGAGTATTAATACCTTACTCTATGATATTAGGTGCATTTGTGATGTTGCTTGCAGATACAGTCGGCAGAATGATAATAATGCCTTTTGAAATACCGATAGGAGTATTTATGTCAGTATTCGGGGGACCTTTTTTCATAATCTTGCTTAGAAAAAGTGAGGGCACATATGAGAGTCAATGATTTATATTTTGCATATGATAAAGAAGATATTATAAATGGAATTTCCTTTGAAATTAAAAATAAGAAGATAACCACACTTCTCGGAGCTAACGGATGCGGAAAATCTACGCTGTTTCAATTGTTGACAAAGAATTTAAAAGCAAGACATGGACAAGTGCTACTTGAAGAAAAAAATGTTCAGGATATAAAGTTGAAAGAATTTGCACAGAAAGTAGCAATAGTTCATCAATATAACACAGCTCCTGCTGATTTACCCGTAAAAAGACTCGTTTCTTATGGAAGAATACCGTTTTATAAACATTTTCAAACACAAACAGACAAAGACAAAGAAATAATCAATTGGGCATTGGAAGTAACTAATTTAAAAGAGCTTAGCAATAGGAATTTAGGGCAGTTGTCAGGAGGGCAAAGGCAAAGAGCATGGATAGCCATGGCATTGGCACAAAAACCGCAAATATTATTTTTGGATGAGCCTACGACATATCTTGATGTCAAATATCAAATAGAGATATTGAGGTTGATAAAACTTCTTAATAAAGACTATAATATGACAATAGTTATGGTACTGCATGATATAAATCAAGCAATTCACTACAGTGACGAGATAATAGGAATGAAAAAAGGAAAAATAATATTCCAAGGTAATCCGCAAGAAGTGATATGTGAAAACAGTATACAGGATATGTATGGCATAAATCTAAAAGTTGGTTATTTGGAAAATCAAAAATATGTACTTGCGGTGTGATATAGAATAAAAAATACTATTATAAATTTATAAGAAATAAATCATTAATTTTTAAAAATTAATTATATAAAAATTATTTTCTGGAGGAAATATGAAAACTTTAATAATATATTCAAGCAAAACGGGAAACACAAAAAAAGTGGCTTACGGGATATACGAAGGTCTGAAAGATGAATACGACTTGAGCATAGAAAATATGGATAATATAAAGGATTTAAGTCTACTTGATGATTATGATACTTTGCTTGTAGGTTTTTGGATAGATAAAGGTACAGCCAACTCATCGGCAAAAAAATTTATAAAAAATATAAAGAATAAAAATATTGCTTTATTTGCAACCTTAGGTGCAGATCCGTCATCAAAACACGGACAGGATGTTATAAAAAATATGAACAAGCTTGCGGATAAATCAAATAAACTTATAGAAGTAGGTATTTATAACGGACTTGTAGATCCGAAATTACTCGAAAAACTTAAAACAAAACCGCCTCTATTTTTGCCTAAACCTATACTAAACAAAATGATAAGCGCTGGAGAAAAATCAAGAGAACCTAATGAAGAAGATATGAATGATGCTATTGCAAGATTTTCTAAAGCATTAAAAAAAGTATCATAATTAAAATAATAAATATTTATAAAATATGATTTACTTATAGAATGGTATATAATTATTTTTATATACTTTATAAAATTAATTTTTTGTATTGAATATATAAAATTTGTTTTATAAAATAATACAGACAAGTAAAATTTATTTTGTAAAAATCTCAGAACAAGACAGACTAATATATCTTGAATGCCTGTATTAAAACGATATAAGCGAAATTATAGAATAATGACGTAAATATACGCTTTTAAGACAAGTTTTGATAAGTTGAAATTTAACAATATTAGTAGACTTTTAAGATTATATTTTTTTAGAGAATATACATTTTTATAAATATATATTATACAGAATTGGAGAGCATATGAAATATATAATACTAACAATAGGATTCATATCACTTGCGCTTGGAATAATAGGAATATTCATTGTGCTTTTGCCTACGACACCGTTTTTATTGTTGTCAGGAGTTTGTTTTGCAAAAAGCTCAACAAAAGTAAATGAATGGTTTAAAAATACCAAGATATACAAACAGTATATTGAAAGTTATGTAGAAAACAAAAGTATGACTAAAAAGAGAAAAATATCACTTCTTGCAATGGTGACAGTGCTTTTATTAATAGGTATATTTTTAGCGAAAAGTATTCATTTAAAAGCGTTTATGGGTGTGGTATTATTGGCACATTATTATTATTTTATATTTAGGGTAAATACAGCACAGGAATAATTATATTTTTATTGTAATACTAAAATTTATTTAAAATGTAAAGTAATACTGATGAATATAATAAAAACTCATTGATCTGTAATGTTTTTATAGAATTTTAAACTATTAATGGTCTGTAAAACTTGTAAAATAAAGATTTTTATCTAATGATATGAAAATATACTTTATTTATTAGCATTACTTCAACATCAAAAATTATGATAAAGGAGAACCGGATTTGATAAAAAAAAGGTTGATTCAAGAAGCGCCGGAAGGTATGAAACACATAAAAAACATAGTGTTTTTTAATTGGATATGCCTTATATGTAATATAGTATCAATATACTGCATATCGATTATATTACAAAAAACAGTTGACAGAAGCATAGACATAGAAACTGTTAACATAAATGTAACTATTATAATAATTTTAACAGCAATAAGATATTTTTTTAGATTAAAAGTTGCAAAACAAAGTTTTTTAGCAAGCGGTAAGATAAAATACACGCTTAGAGATAAGTTATACCAAAAAATGATAAGTTTTGGTACAAATTATGCACAAAAAGTATCTATATCACAAGTAACTCAATTATTCAGCGAAGGTATAGAACAAATGGAGATATATTTCAGCAGATATCTTCCGCAATTTTTTTACAGCCTTATTGCGCCACTTACATTATTTATTGTGATAAGTGTGCTTAGTATTAAAACAGCATTAGTGCTTATGCTTTGTGTACCGCTTATTCCCTTATCTATAATTGCAGTACAAAAATTTGCTAAGAAATTATTTGCAAAATATTGGGGAAAATATACCAAACTCGGCGATGATTTTTACGAAAATTTGCAAGGACTTACAACGCTGAAGATATATGGAGCAGATGAAAGACAGCAGGAAAAGATGAACGATAATGCCGAAAACTTCAGAAAAATAACTATGAGCGTATTGGTTATGCAACTTAATTCAGTATCTCTTATGGATTTAATAGCATATATGGGAGCTGCACTTGGCGTGATATTTGCAACAGTTGAGCTTATAAATGGAAGAATAAATATAGGTCAGGCATTTTTCATAATGATGATTTCTTCAGAATTTTTTATACCGCTTAGAATATTAGGTTCGTTTTTTCATATAGCTATGAACGGTATGTCGGCAAGTGACAGATTGTTTGCAATATTAGATATGCCGGAAGATAATGGTGATACACAGGACGTAGAAGAATTTGCGGATATAGAAGTAAAAAATGTATCTTTTTCATACAATGAACAAAGAACAGTATTGCAAGACGTGAACACTGTTATTAAAAAAGGAAGTTTCGTGGGTATTGTTGGAGAAAGCGGTTCAGGAAAAAGTACGTTGGCAAATTTACTTACATTGCAATACAGACATTATACAGGAGATATACTTGTAGGAGATGTACAGATTAAAGATATATCATCATCAAGTCTTTGGAATAATATATGTTTGGTAAAAAATGAAAATTATATATTCAAAGGCACTGTGAGAGAAAATTTAATTATTGCAAAAAAATCCTGTAACGATAAGGATATGATAGATGTATTACAACGAGTAAATCTTTGGGATTTTTTACAGACAAAAGAAGGGCTTGACACAAAACTTGCAGAAAATGCAAGTAATCTGTCAGGAGGTCAAAAACAAAGATTAGCTATAGCAAGAGCATTATTAAAAGATGTAAATATCTATATATTTGATGAAGCTACATCAAATATAGATGTAGAAAGTGAAGAAATAATACTTAATTGTATAAATTCACTGAAAAAGAAGAAAACAATACTACTTATAAGTCATAGATTGGAAAATGTCAAGCAAGCAGATAATATACTTGTATTTGAAGAAGGAAGACTTGTTGAGCAAGGTAATTTAAATCAGTTGTTAGAAAATAAAAAACAGTTCTATACACTTTATACAAAACAGCAAGATTTGGAAAATTTCAAGAAAGGAGCAGACGATTATGAACAAGAGCAAGTTGTCTTTAATATCTGATTTATTAAAAATAGTTAAGCCGTTGTTTCCTATAATGATTATTACAATAGTTATGGGAGTTATAGGATTTATCTGTTCTATTGGAATACCTGTACTTGGCGGTATTGCCTTGCTAATATATATGGGTGAGCTTACAAAGATAACATATAATCATATATTTTATGCAGTTATTATACTTGCAGTTTTGAGAGGTGTACTCAGATATGCGGAGCAGTATTCAGGGCATTATATAGCTTTTAGAGTTTTGGCTATAATAAGAGATAAAATATATACCGTACTTAGACGCTTATCTCCTGCAAAATTGGAGGGCAGAGATAAAGGTGATTTGATTGCTCTTATAACTACGGATATAGAGCTTCTTGAAGTTTTTTTTGCACATACTATTGCACCTGTGTGTATTGCATTTTTTATGGGCTTGATAATTTTATTTATAATGTATCAGTATAGTGTAGTAGCGATGTTTATATTGCTTGTTGCATATTTGACTACATCAATATTTATTCCAAGACTTATAACAAGACTTGGAGAAGAAAATGGCAAAAAATTTCGCTCCGATTTTGCTGTACTTAGCAGTTATGTGCTTGAAAGCCTAAAGGGATTAAGAGAAAGTATGCAATACGGCAACACAAAAGAACGTATGGATACTATGCAGGTTATGACAGAAAAATTGGAAGACACAAATAGAGAACTTAAAGAATATGAAGAGCTTACAAAAGCACTTAGTGATTTAACGGTAATAGTTACAGGAATTACAATATTTTTATACACGATGTTCGTAAGAGAAGTGACAAATGCGCCTTTTGAGATGGTAGTAATACCTACCGTACTTTCTTTATCATCATTCGGTCCTTTTATAGCTCTCAGCAATCTTTCGAATAATCTTTTGCAGACATTGTCAAGTGGACGAAGAGTGTTAGGTTTGCTTGAAGAACAGCCTCAAGTTGAAGAAAATATATCAGAAAACATAGCAAAATATGAAGATATAAATATAGATGATGTAGATTTTGCATATGATTCAAAACAAATTTTCAAAAATGCAAATATGAATTTTGAAAAGAATAAAATCATAGGTATATTAGGCAAAAGCGGTAGCGGTAAATCTACAATGCTGAAACTTATTATGCGTTTTTGGGATGTAAACAGAGGTAAGATAAACATAGGCAATGAAGATATAAAAGAATTAAACACAAAGAGTCTTAGAAATATACAAAGCTATGTAACGCAGGAAACAATATTGTTTCAAGGAACTATTGCAGAAAATATAAGAATAGCAAGAGAAAATGCTTCTATGGAAGAAATTATAGAGGCGAGTAAAAAAGCGTCTATACACGAATTTATAGATAAATTACCGGATAAATATGATACGCCTATAGGAGAAGCAATTAATCAATTAAGTGCGGGAGAAAAACAAAGAATATCTATGGCAAGAGCCTTTTTGCACGATGCTCCTGTACTCTTGTTAGATGAGCCTACAAGTAATTTGGACAGCTTAAACGAGGCAGTAATTTTAAAAACAATAAAACAAGAAAGTCTAAATAAAACTGTAATTTTAGTTTCACATAGAAAATCAACATTGGCAATAGCTGAAAAAGTATATAAAGTAGAGTAAATTTCAAACAGGATATATTTTATAAGAATATATCCTGTTTTTTGATGTAGAGAATTGATATTGGTTAATTGTGATATTAAATTTAATTTTACCTGAATATTCATTTGACAAAATAATTCACTTGTAATATAATACTTAATGCAATAAGTTTGTTTTATCATATGATGTTGCAACATTTTTAATATTACATATTATCGATAAAAGTATTAGATTTTACTGATAAAAAAGTACATGATTATCATGATCGTATAATTTTTTATCAAGTGTTGTAATTCAGATTTATGTATAAGATTATAACTTGATTATGTATAGCTTTTTTGCAGTTTGCCTATGGATTGAACGTAATATATACGGATTATGTATATATTAAAAATTAATTTTAACATATTTTTATGTAGCTCTTTGCAAATTATTTATACTTAAAATTGTCAGTTTTAATTTAAAACTTAATAAGACATAATTATTTTTGCAATATTTCTATTTAACGTTTTATAGCATTGACACAAATAATTATTCGATTTATAAAACCAGCCTATCAAATTTATGATGCATTATATATATTTGCTTTGTGTTGCTATGAGATTTTTTGCGGATAGTTGTGATTTGTTAATGATTATAATCTTATCATTTATTAATTATGATAAAACTTTTATAAAATTTTTAAAGCATTTAATCAAGGAGGAAAATTGTGAAAAGAAAGGCACAAAAACTGTTATCTCTTGCATTGTGTTCTGCTATGATATATGGTAATACATTATCATCAGTGCCGTTTGCAGTATATGCACAAGGGCAGGAAATATCGCAAGAGCAAGCCAGCGAGCAAGAACAAAATAATACAACAAACGCTCAGAAGGAAGATGCAGTAGAAAATACAACAAACGATGGACAATCTGAGAAACAAAATACACCTTCATCAGAATATGTAGAGGCATTAAGAAAATTGTTAGATGTAAATAACGCTGTTCCATTGGCACCGTCTAATAAAAAACACTCAGACGGTATTGAGATAGTTAGCATAGCGTTGGGAAAAGCCGGCGGATTAACCGGAGAAATGGATGTGGTGAAAGAGTGTATAAACATAAATCTTGATGCTCAGATTAAAGATGATGAGCTATCCTCTGTATTAAGAAAGCATGTTAAAAATGTAGTTATTGATGATTTTGAATATCCTTACAGAGATCCGAGTGATAATAGACCTGCGTTTATGCTTTGGCAAGGAGCATACAGCATATTTGCAGCATATCCGTTAGGTATACAGGCTGTAGAAGATTTCAAAAAAAGAGATGCACATAAAGTTGTTATAAATTTTGATGACGGTTCAAAATTAGAGTTAGAAAATCCGGGATATGTAAAACCTGATAGAGAACCTCAGTCACCTACAGGTATAGCAGCAAAATATAAAATAGTAAGTACAGCTAAAATAACAGATAAATACGACTATGATAATTTTGTTATAAATTTTGATAAAAAAATTGAATATCCGGATTTTAATAAGATTAAAGAGATAAAAATTGAAGGAAGCAATAAAATTTTTTCAAAAGATAAATTTGTATGGAGTTCTTCGAGTATATCTTCAAAAGACGGAGATGTTGTAAGGGCTGCTGAAAATAATGGAAACTTTGTAGATACAAAAGCCATAATAAAATTTGAAGACGGCTCAATACTTAAAAAATCAGAAAGTGGTTCCGGTGGGCAAACTTCTAATATAGCATCACAATATAAAATAGAAAAAACGGAATTAGTTACGAAATGGGGAACAACAGAATTAAAGATACATTTTGATAAAAACATATCTTTAGAATTGGTTAATAGTATTAAAAATATCACTATAAATGGTAAATTGTATGATCAATCTAATCCTGACGCTAATAAAAGAGATATAACGGATTTAGGTATCAGTATGAATACAATTTTAACCACTTCATTACATTCTGATGTAATAAAACAAGCTCAGTCTAAAACTCCTATATCCATAATAATACAATTTAAAGACGGTTCTATATTGAAAAATGCGGCTGCGGAAAATGAGAAACCGCAAACGAATATGGCTGCAGAGCATAAACTTACAGGTATTAAGGCTAAAGAAGATATGTTGTTCTTGAATTTCGAAACAAGTCTATATACATTCCAATTGAGAGATTTCAGCAAGATTAGTGTAAATGGACAAGAGTTTGAGTTTGCTACATTGTCTTATGCTTTAAGTGAAGATAATCACAGTCTTAATATACAAAACTCTGATATAGTACAAAAAGCAAAAGAAAAAGATCCGGTTGATATAGTGATTACATTTGCTGATTTGACAAAGATAGAAAAATCTATAGCTAAAACTGTTGATAAAATAGCGTCAACATACGAAATAGAATCAGCGATAGCGAACGAAAATTACAATGGAAAAAAAGGTCTTGTAGTAAACTTTGATAAAAATATTGAAACTGATAAAAAAATATTTAAAACTGTAAATATAAATGGGCAAGATTTTGAATTATCAGAAGATAAGCTATCAGTTGACGGTAAAGTATTGTTTATAGAAGGGGAAGATATACTAAAACAAGCCAAGAAAAAAGTGCCTGTTGAAATAATGCTTGTATTCTCTGATGATTCTAAATTGGAGAAGAATATAGGTGAAGGAAAAGAACCTGGACTTACAATAGATAGCGAATTGCCGGATGGAGATTATACGCTCGGATTTAATGCTTATAAATATGGAGAAAACCAACCATCATCAGTAGGCGGTTATCTTGATGAAAGAGTTAAACTTCATATAGAAGGAAATAAGAAAACAGTATCATTTTTAAATCACTCGTTTGCTGAACTGTTATTAGATATGGCTATAAAAGATGATGACGATAATAAGACAAGATTCAGCAAAAATTTAGTGGAGGTTAAAAATGGTAAACCTCAAAAAGCCGAATATAGTATAGATTTGCCGGATTTAAAAGGCAAAAAGGTTGTATTTGTATTAGTTGCTATGCCGGGTTCACAAGTAGGAGCCGGAGATATAGGAGATTATAGTAAATATCAAAAAATACAAATCGTATTCAAAGATGAAGTTGCAAAAGGTTTTAAAGATTATAAAGTTATAGAAGATGAAAAATCAGCCTTGGTAGAAGAAGATAAAAATCTGATAGATGCACTTGCAGAAGCAGGTGTAGATACTAATAATGATGGACAAATCAGCAAGGAAGAACTAAAAAATGCTAAGGGTAAAACTAAAGAATTACCGAGTGGAAATAATAAATATAAAATATATAGCAATGTATTAGATCTTGAAAATAAAAAGATAAAAAATGTAAGTATGCTTAGAGATTTAGGTCCTAATATTGATGCTATAGTGTTAGCTTCTAATCAAATAGCTGAATTGCCACATGATGTATTTGCCAATGCAACGAATATAAGAGCAATATTTTTAGACGGAAACAGAATAGAAAAAATAGATAAAGATGCATTTGCAAATTTATCTAAATTAGAACATATACAAATGGATGGAAACAAATTTACCGAATTGCCGGATGATTTGTTCAGAAATAATCCTAAGCTTCAACTTATATCTATTGCTAATACTAATTTAAGTAGATTGGGCAGCAATTTCATAAAAAATCAACGTAATTTACAAAATTTATATATATATGAAAATAAATCATTGACTCATTTACCTGATGATTTCTTCGAAGGTCAAAAAAATAGCGAAAAACTTACAAATATACATTTTGAATTAAACAGTTTGGACAATCTGCCTTCAAGTTTGGGCTATGTTACAGGTCTATCTGTATTGAAAGCAAACGGAAATGATATAAAAGAAATACCTGACACATTTTCAAATTTAGTACAGTTGACAGAGGCTGATTTCGGTTATAACAGAATAACAAACGTGCCTGATGAACTTTATATAAATATGGCGTTATATTCAAAATATTCCAATAAAGAGCCACGTTTACAACTTAGCCATAATATGATATCCGATTTACCTATAGATAAGATTTTTGAGACATATGACAATAATGCTAAAAAATTTGCAAGACTTGAGCTTAATATGAACTACCTTAATTCTGATGTCTCTAAAGAAAATAGAGAAAAGCTTGAAAAAATAGGTGTAAAATTTGAATCTGATAAATGGGAAACATATTATCCGCAAAAAACTAATATGAAAGCTGTTGCAACAGCAGAAAACGGAGTAATCAGTTTAAAATCGGATTTGGATTTGTTGGAGCTTATTTATTGGGATAAAGGAGATTTGGTGGGGGGATATTCAAGTCTTCCTACTAATAAAGCATCTTTCTTATCGAATGATGAGTTTTTGAGTTATTTTGATACTTTTGGACGTGATGCAAATGGCGTATCAAGAGATTTAAAAAGAAATAAAGCGGCTTTAGAAATATTGAAAAGTAAAATCGGAAATGATTTTAAAGTAAATACGGTCATCACTAAAAATGGTTCGGTAATATATGAAGATAAGTCAAATCTTCCAAAAGAAGAAGGTCTACTTCAAACATTTAAAGATGATGAAATGAAAAAAGGTGACAGATATATATTAACAAAATCTGTATATGAACATAATAATATTTACGGTTTTATGAAATCAGCAGATTTTGATATAGAATTTACTGCAAACAGTGATGCAAAAACTCAAAATGAAAACGAAAAATATAATGTTGACGTTTGGTTGAAAAAAGATGATAACAGCAATGAAAAATCAATGGCAGATCGAGCTTTGGTAAAACCGGCAAAGGTTGAAAAAATAGGGGATAATACCTACAGATACACTATAACTTTCAAACCTATGGAAGTTTTAGGAAGAGAAGGACATATAACTAAGTTTTCAATATTTAAAGATGGAAATAAGCAGTCAATTACACCGACAGTAAAGGGAAAACAAAGGGAATATGTATTTGAACTTAATGAAAAAGTGGATGAAGTAAAAGCTACTATTCTTGCTGATGTTATGGAACAGATGAAAATGCCTGAGCAAAAAGTCATATTGGTATTTAATTGGGCTAACAAACCTCAACCGCCAGCACCTGAACAACCAAAGCCTGAACAACCTAAAGAAGAAAAACCGATTGTAAAAAAAATAGAAGCAAAGATTGTAGATGCCGTTGCGACTGCTACTGTAAATGAAGCTGAAGTACAAAAACTGAATAAAGAAATTAAAAAACCGGAAAATACTTCGGTTGAATTAAAAGTGGATACGGAAAACAAAGATGTTAAAGAAATAAAAACATCTATACCTGAAAGTTTATTTAAAGCAGTAAGTGATGTCAACAAAAAAATTATAGTTTTTACTAAATCCGCAAAGATAAACTTGGATTCAAAAGTTGTTAAACAATTGGAAGGTAAGGGAAATATACAAATATCCGTAAAAGAAACAACTTTAGACTTAAAAAAATTACCTGATAATTTTAAAGATAAAATTGATAGTGCCAGACCTGTAAGAGATTTTAAAGTTACAGCTAATGGAAGTGCTGTTCGTAATTTTGATGGAAAAATAACCGTTGAAATACCATATGTTAAAAAATCAAATGAAGATTCAAGAGCTATAACACCATATTATGTAAAAGAAGATGGAAGCATACAAGAGATGACAGATGGAGTAAAATATGACGGTGAAAAGCTTTCATTTAAAACTGATCACTTTTCAACATTTGTTATAGGATATGATAAGAGCAAACTTCAAACTTCAGGCTCAAGCGATGAGCTTAGCGACGGTGTTCATACTGTAAGTGCATGGTTGAGAAAAGAAAATTCAAATGAAGAATCAATGGCAGGAAAAGCATTATCGGAAAATGTAAAAGTTGTAAAAAACGGAAGTATATATAAATATACAATAACATTTGTACCTCTTGAAATACTTGGAAGAACAGGTCATATTACAAGTTTTGCTATAGACAGAAACGGAACAAAAGAAGTTGTATCAGAAGTATCAGATGGAGTATATGAGTTTGAGCTTGATTACAAAGCCAAAGAATTAAAAGTATACCTGAAAGCGGATATAATGGATGAATTGGGATTAGGAGAACAAAGAGCTTTCATAATGTTTAACTGGGATGGTGCAAATACAAAACCTGTGAAAATAGAAAGAGACTTAAATGTAAAAGTTCTTGATATGGACACTAATAAAGAGTCAATTATTAACAAGTTCATAAATCCTATTGCAAAATTGGTAGAAGAAAGCGGTAAATACAAATATACTGTAGAGTTTAAAACTATAAAATTGAACGACAAATCAGGAGACATAACAAGTTTTAGTATATATAACGGACAAGATTCAGATACAATATCACCGACTAAGATTGACAATGATGACTATATTGTATCATATACATTTACTCTTGATGAAAAACCTGATAAAGTGAAAGCATCAATAAAAGCGGATAATGTAATAGATACTTACAAAGATGTTTATCTTGTATTTACAGAAACAAATGAAGTTAAAAAAGATAGTAAACAGGATAAGAAAAAAGAAGTAGAACAAAAATTGAAGAAAAAAATTGAAAAAATATTATCCAAGGAAGAAAGAAAATATTACAAGAAACAAACTTTAGAATCTTTGGAAAAAGCATTTGAAGCATTCAAAAAAGGAGAAAAAGATTCTGAAGCAAAATTAAGAGCTGTACTTGAAACTGCAAGATTAGAAAAAGTTACTACATTGTTACAATCAGGATATATGGTAGGATATCCGGAAAATAAATTTATGCCTAACAAACAAATAACTGTAGCAGAAGCATCAGTTATGTTTGCAAATCTAATAGATGAAGAAACAAACGAAATGCCTGTAACAAAAGCTAAGACTTGGTATAGCAAAGGAGTGAACAAATTAGTAGCTCTTGGATATATAAAAGTTGAAAAAGATACTAAACTTGACCCTGATAGAGCAATAACAAGAGCAGAATATGCTTATATATTAGCTAAATTAGGAAATTACAAAGATGGCACAAAATCATTAAAAGATGTAAAAAATGATTATTGGGCAGCAAAAGAAATATCATCTTTAGTAGAAAAAGGCATTATAAGTGGCTATAAAGATGGAAGTTTCAAACCAGATAACACTATCACTCGTGCAGAAGCTTGCTCTATGGTAAATCGTGCATTTAACTTAAAAGCAGATATATCTAACAAGAAACCTTATAGTGATGTTAAAAAAGATAGCTGGGCATATGAAGCAATTATGACAGCGGCAAAAAAATAACACACTTTAAAAATTAAAGACTTATTATATTGCTTTTAGACTTTTGTATTATAAGTGATAAAGTAAATAACTTTATCACTTATAATTTTATTTAGGATATTAATGATAGTAATAGTCACTTAAAATATATAGCTTAAAAATATTTTATACAGATTATATTAAATCTCATAAATGAATTAATAAAAGATTTATAGCTATACTAAACTTCTATAACATAACGATACAAAAGAAGAAAATAATATATAATGCCTTTCAAAAAAAATATGCTCAAAAGTATAACCCTAAGGGATTTTAACATTGTATCTATTTGCTGGAATAGTAGTATTACTATATGACATATTAAAATTCATTAGATTAATATAATTTATATAATACATTGATATTATTAAGAAAGAGGTAAATTAGTGAATAGAAAAATAATTTCCGTTGCTTTATCGCTCGGTATGATATTTTCTGTATTACCCGCACAATCATACATATTTGCGGATAAATTGCCGGATATAAGCAGACAAGAAAGTGAAAATTCAGAAAATATTAATGACAACTCATCGCCGGCACTTCAAGACTTAATCAGACAAGCAGATAATGATTATAAGGATAATGATGAGATAAAAATAATTGTGTCTGTAAATGACAAAACTATGATACAAAAATACGGTATGAATGTGCCGGATTTGAAGAAATTGCGTACGGAAGACGGTTTGGATGATAGAGTAGAATATTCAAGAGAATCACAAGAAAAACTTATAGATCAAATAGAAGATAAAGATGTGAATTTTGATGTAACAGAACGTTATGATGCTGCACTTAACGGTCTCGCTATAAAGACAACATTTAAAGATGCAAAAGTTATAGCACAATTACCTGAAGTAAATTCTATTGAGATAAGCAAGGTAATACCTGCTCCTGTTATGACAAGCGGAAATATAATGAGACCTGTAGATTTTTCAAGTAATGACATGGTAGGAACAGGATCTGCTTGGCAAAGTGAATATACAGGTAAAGGGAAATTAATAGCTATAATAGACTCCGGTGCTGATCCGAATCATGAAATATTCAAAAAAACTGATGATGAACATCTTAGATTTAAAACTAAGGAACAGATGGATAGTTACCTAAAGGATAAAGGAATAAACTATCCTGGTGATAGATGGTTTAATAAAAAAATAGTTTATGGTTATAACTATGCTGATAAAAGTTCAGATATAAAGGAAAAATCTCAGACATCTCATGGTATGCACGTTGCCGGTATAATAGCGGCAAATCTTGATGATAAATTCAATCAGCAAGGTAAACTTATAAAAAAAGGTTTAAAGGGTGTGGCATATGATTCCCAACTTGCTATCCTTAGAGTTTTCGGAGGCGGTATGCTTGGAGGCGGCACTACTCCTGAAATATATAATAAGGCAATAGATGATGCTGTAAAACTCGGTGCGGACAGTATAAATATGAGTCTTGGAGCTACAGGAACAACAGATTCACGTTTGGAAAAGACAACTATTGAGGCATTAAAAAATGCTCAACAAGCAGGTATAGTTGTAGCTATAGCAGCAGGTAATGACGGTTTTATGGGATTTCAAATATTGGACGGTCCACCGTCAACTCAGTTGGATTATGGTCTGATAAACTCTCCTGGTATAGCTGATTTATCACTTACAGTTGCATCGGTAGATAATGCAACTATGAGAGAAAAAGGTATAAAAATCATAGGTGGTGCTGGTGAAAAGACTATACCATTTCAAATATCTGCAGATAAAATAGAATTTACAACAGATGAAAAAGAATATGTTGAAATCGGATATGGTTATGAAGAAGATTATAACAATAAGAATGTTGAAGGTAAATATGCACTTATAAAACGTGGAGAACCTGATGGCGGCAAAATATTAAATTTTAGCGATAAGGTTAAAAATGCTGAGAAAAAAGGTGCAATTGGAGCGATAGTATATAATAATATAGACGAAACAGATTTGACAAGTATGGGCGGAATAAATGCTAAAATACCATCTTGTTTTATAAGTAAAAATGATGGAGAATATCTAAAAAACAATCCGAATCTAAAGTTACAATTTACAAATTCGGATTCTGTTATGGAAAATCCAAATAGTTATAATTTATCATCTTTTTCAAGCTGGGGTGTTACTCCTGAAGGGAATATAAAACCGGATATATCAGCTCCGGGAGGAAAGATATATTCAAGTATTAATAATGACGAATATACTGTTATGAGTGGAACATCTATGGCTACTCCACACGTTGCAGGAGGTATTGCAATAGTTAAGGAATATGTTGAAAAAACATTTCCAAATGTAATGAATGCAGAGAAACACAGTCTTATTAAAAATTTACTTATGAGTACGGCTACACCACGTGAAGACAAAAAAACTGGAGCATATATGTCTCCAAGAGGTCAAGGCGCCGGACTGATGAATTTGAAAAACGCAATAAAGGCAAGTGTAGTTGCGATTGGAACAAATGGTGTATCAAGCATAAATCTAAGAAATTTAAATACAAATGATATAAAAATCAAAGGACAATTAAAAAATTATTCCAACTACGAAAAAGAATTTAATTATTATGCTGATTTGAATACTGACACAGTGGAAGGTGGAAGAATATTATTAAAACCGCAAAAAATAGATTCTACTAAAAATAGTAAAAAGTCTATAATAGTGCCTGCCAATGGAACAGCAGATTTTGAGGTTGATTTTACTTTATCAGATAGTGATTATGAAAAATTTAAAGCCCAAATGCCGAACGGATTTTTCTTGGAAGGTTTTGTGTTTTTTGAAAATTCAGACAGTGAACAAAACATAAGTATACCTTTTGTAGGATTCAGAGGAACATGGGAAAAATTACAAATAATTGAAGACAGTATATATAAAATGAGCAAAGAAAATAAAAAACCTTATTTTTATACAGAAACTATTTCACAATATTTAGATGCTCCTTTTACTCATATATCTTCAATAAATGAAGGAAAGCCTGTAGTGCTTGGAAGAGGCGAAGACAGTACTTTTGAGAAACCTGTGTTTGATGAAAACAAGATTGCCATTTCTCCGAATGGAGACGGAAGATCGGATAGAGCCGTATTTGTAGGAACATTTTTAAGAAACTATAAAGATTTCAAGATAAATATATATGATGAGAATGAAGAAAATGGAGTAAAAAAAGATTATCCTATATATACTGTGGAAGAGCAGGATGATGACGGTCAAAAGAACTTCTTCAATCAAAATTTTCCGGGAACATTCAACTTATCAACTACTAAATCTCACTGGAAATGGGAAGGAATAAATAATTCATCTGAAACAGTTGCAGATGGTAAGTATAAAATGGTAGTGGAAGCAAAATTGGACGGATATAATCTTGAACCTCAAAAAATGGAATTCCCTATAATTGTAGATACTGTATTTCCAAGAATAGTAAAGAGTAGTTATGATGAGTCTACTCGTATATATAAATTGGAGCAGGTTGAAGAAAAAGACTCAGGAGTGAGAAGTAGTGTTATAGTTTATGGAGATAAAATATATAAACCCGACAGCGATGGTAAATTTGAGAGATTACCGGAAAATGTAGACACTACTGAGGCAAAAATAAAAATACAAGATAATGCGTATAACGTCCTTGAACTGCCTCTTGATAAATCAATAAGAACAGGTAATGAAAAAACAATACTTGTAAAACCTAAACTATCATCAGCTACCATACCTTCAAATAAGTTTAAATGGAAAGTGCTTGATGCTCAAGGTAAATGGGCGGATCCATATAATTTGAAAGTTGGAAAATATACTCTTGTTATAGAAAGCGTAGATGAAGAGTATGAATTATTGTCACCGAAAGAAATATCTTTTGAAATAACAGAATCCGATACTCAAAAAGTAGTGGAAGTGGAATTTGCACATAAAGATAGAGAAGAAGCTGTTTTATCAATGTCAAATCCTTATGGTGCAAAATTCAGACTTATATTGGCGGATAAAGAAACAGGAAAGGAATATGAGCTTAACAAGAAAAATGAACAACTTTATATGGGATTCGTACCGGTAGGAGATTATAGAATTATAATAAGAGATTTAAGCGATGATTTCTATGCATTAATTACTGGAGGAGATTATCTTCCTGTTAGAAAAAATAAGACTGAATATGGAATAAATATAACAATATCAAGGAAAAAGATGAATTCTGTTACTGTAAATATAGAAAGAAACGGCTACGATTCAGAGTTTGATGTGTTATTTAGAGGAAAAGACCTTTATAAAACAAGATATTATCTACATTTTAATAAAGGAGAAGACAGCAAGAAGATTAATTTACCGGGTAAGTTGCCGTTTGAAATATATACTACAAATTTCAAAGCCGGGAATTATGGCAGTGATATTATTAATAAAGAATTCTTATTTGGAGAATACAGTGTAGATATAAAACTTGTATCAGGCATGAGTTCAAAACCTGTACCTGTAGAAAAGGAACCTTTACTGTTAAAGATAATTCAAGCTAAAAACTTGGATAAGGATGACTATAAAGAAGAATCTTGGGAAATATTTAAAGATGCGCTTGAATTGGCACAAAACACATATGATAAAGCCAACGCTTCTCAAGAAGAAGTTGATAAAGCATTAAGCGATTTAACAAAAGCCATAAATTCTTTAGAGCTTAAAAAACAAGAATTCAGTAAGAAAGATCTTGAAGAAAAAATAAAAAAAGCGGAAGAAATATTTGACAGTCTTGGTGATGATTATACAAATACTTCAAAAGATTATTTAAGCACTATGATAAAAATGGGTAAGGCTATGCTTCAAAACAAAAAAGCTACGCAAGAAGATATAAAAATTGCAATAGAAGCAATTGATAGAGCCATAAAGAATTTGGAAAGAAAAGATGGGAAAATAGATACAAGAGAATTGAAAGAACTTCTTGAAGAGATAAAAAATATAATAGATAATAAAAACAACTATTATGAAGATAATGCCATGGAAAATCTTGAAGCAAGATATAAATCTGCAAAAGAACTTCTTGAAAGCCCGGATATAACAGTAGAAGATATGGAAAGAACAATCAGCTCTTTAAGACTTTATTTAAGTAAAATAAAATCAAAAGCTGAAAGAAGCGTATTAAGAGATAAAATAGAGGAATATAAAAATATAAATTTAGATTTGTACAAATTAGATACAAAATTAGAATTTATAAGAGCTTTAAGAGAGGCTGAATCTGTGCTTAAAGATAATCTTGCATTACAAGACAAGATAGATAAAGCTGTTGAAAAATTGGAAACTGCAAAGAATAATCTAATACTAAAAGATGGCAGTGACGATAAATATGACTACAGTATAAACGATATTAGCGTTACTACTACGGGTACAATTTTAAATATAAGTTCAAGTATCAAACCTAATAAAGGTGATAAATTTAAATCAGGCGATAGAGTAAAAATATATTTTGAGGGCAGAGAATATGCTAAAAAATATAGAATAACAAATATAAGCGTAATTACCGGAAAATATGCAAGAAGTGTAAGAGTTAGAAGATTTGATAACAGTTTCTTAATGCCGAATGATGATGTGAACATAAATGTTAAAGTTGATGAAAATGATAAAACTATCGTATTGATACCGGATGTGTTTGATGGAGTTGCAACAACACAAGCTCAATTACAACCGGAAAATATAATTGATAAAAAAGTTAATATTAGTCTTAACACTGCTTACAATAGGGAAGTTAAGAAAGTAGGGTTAACACTACCGAAGGAAGTATTGTCTGAATTAGTTAAAAAGGATGTAGAAAATGTATCTATATCATTTGGAGATGTAGGGAAGCTTGAACTTAACAAAGAAATGATTAATAATCTGAGCTCAGATGATAAAGATGTAAATTTCTCGCTAAAACTACTGAATATATCAGAAGTTGATATGAATAAGTTAAAAGCATTGAATAAAAACTATGGGGAAAAATTAGAAAAAGAACTGAAGTATATAGTAGAGATTAAAAAAGATGACGAAGAACACAGTAACTTCAATGCAGGCAAAATAAAAGTCACATTACCTTATACAAAACCTGATGAATCGGATTTTGATGTCTTATATTTGGATGATAATACAGATGCAAATAAATTGGTTCCTATTTCCATAACGAATGCCAATTATGATGAAGATGAACAAGTGATTACTTTCTATACAGAACACTTCTCAAAATTTGCTATTCAAGAAATAGATAAAGAAGAATTAATAAAAGAA
Source organism: Peptoanaerobacter stomatis (assembly GCF_000238095.2). Lineage (NCBI taxonomy): Bacteria > Bacillati > Bacillota > Clostridia > Peptostreptococcales > Filifactoraceae > Peptoanaerobacter > Peptoanaerobacter stomatis. The sequence continues at coordinate 206,882 of NZ_JH815226.1, read as the reverse complement.
GTGGAATATTCTAAAGAAATAGAATCAAAATTGAGTGCTTATGAAAATATCGGACAAGCTGAATTTAAAGAGGCATTAAAAAGAGCGGAAGAAGTTTTAAACAAATCAAAGATTGAAAAAGGAGACATTAAAAAAGCTCTTGAAGAGTTGAAAGAAAAGAGAGAAGCATTAAAATTAAAATCTAATAATAATAATAATAATGCGAAAAGACCTTCAACGCCAGGTTCAAACGGCGGTGGCGGAGGTGGAGGTGGCGGAAGTGTAGCCTCTACTCAGACAGTAAATCCTGCTGTAAAAAAAGGTGAGCTTTCAAAACAATATTTAGATATAAAATCTAAAATAGACGCTAAAATTCAGAAGATATTGGACAATAAAAATCTATATAGCAAAGAAACATTAAAGGAAGTACAAGATGCATTTGAGGCGTTCAGATATGGAGTAAGAGATTCAAAAGCCTTATTGGATACTGTACTGGAAAAAGCAAGAATAGAACGTATAACAAATATTTTAAAAATTGGATATATGTCAGGATATCCTAACAATACATTTAAACCTGACGGAAAAATGACAAGAGCAGAAGTTGCTGTTATGTTTTTGACTTTGGTGGATCCGGATGAAGATAAAAATATAAAATTGCCGTTTACAGATGTAAAACCGGGCTCTTGGTATGCAAATTCAGTTTTACAATTAGATAAATTGGGATATTTCAAATTGAGTTCAAGTGATAAATTTGAACCTAATAAAAATATAACAAGAGCAGAAGTTGCTTTCATAATAGCGAAACTGAAAAAATTAGATGCAGGGACAAAAACATTTAAAGATGTATCAGAAGAGCATTGGGCATTGAGAGCAATATCAGCTTGCGCAGATGCAGGAATTATATCCGGCTATGCAGATGAGACATTTAAACCTGATGAGCAAATAAGCAGAGCAGAAATGGTGTCAATGCTTAGCAGAGCATTTGATATAAAACCTAATATTGAAGGCAAAAAAGCATATTCTGATGTAAAACAGAGCCATTGGGCGTACAATTATATAGTATCAGCAAGAAAAAAATAAATAATAAATTATTTTCTGCTTTTAACAAGCACAAGGCTTGACAAAAATATTAAACTTACAGCTACTGTTTGAGTGGCTGTAAGTTTTTCATTTAATATGAAAAAACCTATAATTATACTTGTTACAACCTCAAGAGTACTTAATATAGATGTATACTTTGCACCTATTTCGGAAACGGCTCTTTGATACAAAAATGTTGCTCCAACTGTTAAAATAAAAGAATATGCAAATACAATAAGCCATATGTTAATAGAAAAGTTTCTATAAATACCAATAAATGCTATATGTGCATAAAAAAACAAGATTACGGCACCTATTGCATTTATATAAAACAGCGCTTTAAACGGAGGCATTTTTTTTATTACATCGCTTTTTTCAAGGTATATTGAGTAAAAGCTGTAAGTAAAAGCTGATAAAAAGGCATAAAAAACACCTTTAAAATTTGACAAAGCATTAAAATCTGTTATAAGTATAAGTCCTATACTTGCACCTATAATACATAATATTTCTGTAGTTGAGGGTTTTTCTTTTGAAATTATGCTTGTTGCTATGAATATTATTATAGGATAAGTGAAGTGTATTGAAGTAGCAGCTCCTGAATTTATATAATTATATGAATTAAATAATGTTATTACAGTAAATGAAAAACCTAAAGATACAATAAAAAGCGGTTTAAATTCGCTTTTGTTTATACTCATATCGTATTTAAATATGAATTTTGAACATATGAATATGAATGGTAAAGATAATAACATTCTGTAAAAGCCGGAGCTTACAGCATCACTTCCATAACTGTATAAAATTTTTGTAAAAAGTGGCATAGCACCGAACATTACAGCAGATAAAACAGCTTCAAAAAATCCTAAACTTTTTATAATAATCTCCCCTAACAATAATTTTTATAAAAACTTATATTTTTAATTTACTTGCTGAATTAAAAAATATTTTTTTAGTATATCACAATTATTATATACAGTACATATTAATTGAAGTCTAATTAAAACATTTTTTATTATAGTATTTTTAATATGTTATAATGTTATCTAATTAAAACATGGATATTTTCCAATATCATGCTCAAATATATTTTTTAAGAAAACATTTATTTTAATGGATAGCAAATATTTGAAAAATAAATGTTTTATATCTATTTACATATAAAACTTATCGTGTTATAATGTAGGACATTAATCTGTATTTAGAAGAAAAACACATTTGTATTTTATTTTACTACTTTATATAGTGTATATATTATAAATACTGTATTTATATATTATAAAACATATCTGAAATTTTGTTTTAAAAATTGACTATTTATTTCTTAAATATTTTTGTTAAATACATGACTTTTATGTTAAACCTTACAAATTTATTTGATAAAACTCAAAAATGATTATTTAAAAACAAAATATTATTTTATAAAAATGATTTATTATATTATAGACACATATATAAGGCAAAAGTGATCTTGATATGGATTGATTGACTATAGATATAATGCAAAAATTACGAAGGCTTGAGGTGGTTTATGAGAACTATAAACATCGCATTATTAGGTTTCGGTACAGTTGGTAGCGGTGTGTATAATGCTATAAAATCAAATGAGGAAACATTAAAAAAAGAACTTAATGCAAATCTTATAATTAAAAAAATATTGGTATCAGACAAGACTAAAAAAAGAGCTGAAGATATAAATCCCAATATTTTTACAGATAATTTTACAGATGTTATTACTGACGATATAGATTTGGTTGTTGAAGTTATGGGAAGTATGGATTTTGCTAAAAAATGTATACTTACAGCTTTTGAAAGAGGAAAACATGTAGTAAGTGCAAATAAGGATTTAATTGCAACTTATGGTCAAGAATTATATAAAGCAGCTTACGAAAATAATTGTTTTTTTATGTATGAGGCAAGTGTGTGTGGCGGTATACCGATACTTAGAGTTATAAACAATCATCTTTTTGGAGAGAAAATTGAAAAAATAACGGGTATTATGAACGGTACTACAAATTATATTCTAAGCAAGATGTATCAAGAAGGCTTGGAATATAAAGACGTGCTTTCAGAAGCACAAAGATTGGGTTATGCAGAGGCTGATCCGACTTCTGATGTAGAAGGCTATGATTCAGCGAGAAAAGTAGCTATATTATCTTCGCTTTGTTTTAATACATATGTAACTTTTAAAGATGTGTATACTGAAGGAATTACAAATATTACTAAGCAAGACATAAGTTATGCAAAAAAAATGGGATATAACATAAAATTACTTGGAGTATCAAAAGAAAATGATGGGAAAATAGAGGCATATGTATACCCTGCATTTATTCCAAACACTTGTCAAATATCAAATGTTAAAGATGCCTATAATGCAGTATATTTAAAAAGCAATCTGCTTGGAGAATCTATGTACTACGCTAAAGGCGCAGGCTCTTTACCTACTGCCAGTGCAGTATTGTCTGATATTGTAAATATTGTAAAAAATATGAGTTTAAACCTTCCTGTTGAAAGATTAGATAGGAATTTTGAGAAGAAAGAAATATTGAGTATAGATGAAATTTTTACCAAGTATTATTTAAGGATAAGTTTAAAATCCAATATAGACATCAGCTTAGAAATATTATCAATTTTTGAAAATATGGGTATAGGCATAGTTAAAAGCATAAAAGAAGATATACAGAACAATAATACAATAATTGTAATAACAGAAAAAGTAAAAGAAAGCAAAATTAAACAATGTATAGAATCTCTCAAAAATTTGAATAAAAATTTAGAAATAGGTAATATGATAAGAATAGAAGATAATATTTAGTATTAAAGATTTGGAGGAAGATATGGGATATCAAGGACTTATAAAAAAATATAAAAAATATTTACCGGTTACAGAAAAAACACCTGATATAACACTTTTGGAAGGTGATACTCCGCTTATAAAAAGTACAAATCTTTCTAAAGAATTAGGTCTTGATTTATATTTTAAATATGACGGATTAAATCCTACAGGTTCATTCAAGGACAGAGGAATGGTAATGGCAGTTGCAAAAGCGGTAGAAGAAGGTTCAAAAGCTATAATATGTGCATCTACAGGCAACACATCAGCGTCAGCTGCAGCGTTTGCGGCAAGATATAATCTTGACTGTTATGTGCTTATACCTGACGGCAACATAGCTATGGGTAAACTGGCACAAGCACTTATGTATGGAGCAAAAGTCATTTCAATAGAAGGGAATTTTGATGATGCACTTAATATTGTTAGAGATATAGCAAAAACAGAGCCTATAACACTGGTAAACTCTGTAAATCCATATAGACTTCAAGGACAAAAGACGGCGGCTTTTGAAGTATGCGATGAGCTTGGAAAAGCGCCTGATTATTTGGCAATTCCTGTTGGAAATGCAGGCAATATATCAGCGTATTGGATGGGATTTAATGAATATAAAAATGACGGTAAAATAAATAATTTACCTACTTTGTTAGGTTTTCAAGCTGAAGGAGCTGCACCGATAGTTAAAAATGAAGTTGTTAAAGATCCTCAAACGATAGCTACAGCTATAAAGATAGGCAATCCTGCGAGTTGGGATAAGGCTGTAAATGCACTTAAAGAGTCAAACGGACAGATAAATGCAATTTCTGACGAAAAAATCTTGGAAGCATATAAAATGCTTGCAAGCAGGGAGGGAATATTTGCAGAACCTGCATCTTGTATAACATTGGCAGGAGTTCTTAATTTGAAAGAAAAAGGTGTATTTAAAGGTGGAGAAACAGTTGTTTGTGTGCTTACAGGAAACGGTTTAAAAGACCCGACAACATCATTGTCACAAATACCTACACCACAAAAAATAAAAGCAACAAAAGAAAATGTAATGAAATTGATTAATGAAAAATAAAATTTTTTCTAAAAATTGGAGGGCTAATGGTAAGCTATAAAGTTCCTGCTACATCTGCTAACATAGGACCGGGATTCGATTGTTTGGGGATGGCTGTAAATATTTATAATACTATAAGTTTTGAAGAAACTGATAAAGGACTTGAAATAGAAGTTATAGGTGATGGTAGCGATACAGTACCGCTTGATGAAAATAATATGGCATATGAAACAGCAAAGTATTTTTTTGACAAAGTTGGATATAAATTTAAAGGCTTAAAGATAAAAATACACAATTATATACCGATAGCAAGAGGCCTTGGGAGCAGTTCATCTATAGTTATAGGTGCACTCTTGTGCGCTAATGATATAGCAGGTACAAATATGAGTAAAGATGAAATACTTAATATTGCCAATGAGATAGAAGGACACCCTGACAATGTAACTCCTGCGCTTGTAGGAAGCATAACAGCATCAGTTATATTAGGCGACACAGTTGAATACAAAAAGATAATACCGCCTGATATGCTTGATACAATAGTATTGATACCTGAATATGAAATGTCAACAAACGAAGCAAGAAAAATATTGCCAAAGACATATGACAGACAAGATTGTATATATAACATATCAAGAGCATCTCTGCTTATAATGGCAATGATTACAAGCGACTATGAACTTTTATCAAAAGTTGTGGATGATAAAATTCATCAACCATATAGAAAATCGCTTATAAAAGAATATGATTTTTTTGAAAATATTATGAAATCAAATGGAGCATTGGCAACGTTTATAAGCGGATCAGGCTCAACTCTTATGGCATTTTGCCACAAGACAATGTCTCAGGAATTATATGAAATTTTAAAAGAAGAATGCAAAAAAAATAATATAAAAGGTACTATAAAAATACTTAGCCCTGTTAAAGAGGGTGCAATAAAATTAGAAATAGGAGGGTAAAAAAAGTTGTCACTAATAGTTCAAAAATATGGCGGTTCGTCTGTTGCTAATGCCGATAGAATTAAAAATGTAGCAAACAGAATAGTAAATACTAAAAAACAAGGAAATCAAGTAGTAGTAATAGTTTCTGCTATGGGAGACTCTACAGATGATTTAATTGAATTAGCAAAACAAGTAAGTCCTAATCCTCCAAAAAGAGAAATGGATATGTTGCTTTCTACAGGTGAACAAGTATCAATATCATTATTGGCTATGGCTATTCAGTCTATGGGAGAGAAAGTTATATCTCTTACAGGTGCACAGGCAGGAATAAAAACAAATGATTTTTACAGCAAAGCCAAAATAGTAGATATAGACTCAAACAGATTAAAAGAAGAGCTCGATAATGGTAATATATTAATAGTTGCAGGATTTCAAGGCATAAATGAAAAGAATGACATTACAACATTGGGTAGAGGAGGCTCAGATACAACAGCTGTTGCTCTTGCTGCCGCATTAAATGCCGACAGTTGCGAGATATATACTGATGTAGACGGAGTTTATAGTGCAGATCCGAGATTGGTAAAAAATGTTAAAAAAGTAAATTCAATTTCATATGCAGAAATGCTCACATTAGCATCTCAAGGTTCTAAAGTTTTAAATCCGAGATGTGTAGAACTTGGACAATTATATAATGTAAAAATTCATGTTCGCTCAAGCTTCAATCTAAATGAGGGAACAATAGTACAAGAGGTGGATAAATTGGAAAAGGATAGAGTGATAACTGGAATAGCACACGATTATGATGTAGTGAAGATGACAATTTTTGGAATAAAAGATCAACCTGGAATTGCTAAAACTATATTTAAGTCGTTAGCAGACAATAAGGTAAACGTCAGATTGATAGCACAGTCATCAGGAGAGTTCGGTGTAAATAATATATGCTTTATAATTGATAAAGATTCAAAACAAGATGCTATAGAAACAATGGAAAAAACACTTATAGCACTTGACGGTAAAAAAATAGAGGCACTTGATGATGTAGCCTGCATAACAGTAGTAGGTGCAGGAATGATTACCAACCCTGGAGTTGCAGCAGATGTGTTTGCTGTGCTTGGAGATAATAATATAAATATAGAGATGATTTCTACATCAGAAATATCTGTAGCCGTAGTTATTGAAAGTAAAGATTGTGAGAGAGCTGCAAATCTATTGGCACAATATTTTGAAATAATAGATACTGAACTTTAAAATATAGTTTTTTTAAAATGTACGTAAAATTGCAATAAAAATCTTTACAAATAAAATTTTTGTGGTAGAATATTACACTATACAAAAAAATATTAATATTCTAATTGTTTATGGATATTAATGCTTTATTGTTTATTAAATTATTTTAAATATTTTTTATTTTAAATATTTAAAAATATTTTTTCTTACTTACAATATAATATTGTATTATTTTAAATTAAGGAGCGATTTTTATGAAAAGGAGTTTGAAAAAGTTTTTATCATTAGCTTTAACAGCAGCGATGATCTTTACTTTGGCAGCATGTGGAAAAACAGAAGAAAAGCCAAATAATAATACAGCGGAGGCATCAGATAGCATACTTATAGGTGGAATAGGACCTATCACAGGAGATGCAGCTATGTACGGTAATTCAACTATGAACGGAGCAAAATTGGCTGTAGATGAAATAAATGAAGCTGGCGGAGTATTAGGCAAAAAATTGGTACTTGAAGTTATGGACGATAAAAATGATGCGGTTGAATCAACAAATGCATTTAACAAATTGGTAGAAAATAAAATAGTTTCTCTTGTAGGAGCGGTTACATCAAAACCTTCAGATGCAGTGGCATTAGTTGCGGCAGATACAGGAATACCTATGATTACCCCTACAGGAACTGCACAATCTATAACTACACATGGAGAAAATATATTCAGAGCACCATTTATTGATCCATATCAAGGTGAGGTTATGGCTGTATTTGCAAAAGATGAATTGAAAGTTCAAAAAGTTGCAGTAATAAGAAATAATTCAAGCGATTATTCAGACGGACTTGCAACAGCGTTTGTAGATAAAGCAAAAGAATTAGGCTTGGAAGTAGTAGCAGACGAATCTTATGGAGAAAATGATGTAGATTTTAAATCACAACTTACAAAAATACAAAATGCAAATCCGGATGTATTATTTATACCTGATTATTATCAAAAAGTATCTCTAATAGCTCCACAAGCAAGACAAGTTGGAATAAATGTACAACTTATAGGTGGAGACGGTTGGGATGGAGTAATAAAATCTATCAAACAAGATGATTTAAAAGCAGTAGAAGGTGCATATTTCTGCAATACATTTGCACTTGATGATCCGGAAGAAAAAGTACAAAACTTCATAAAAAAATATACAGATACTTATAATGAAGCTCCACAATCATTCTCAGCACTTGGATATGATTCAGTATATTTGACAGCTGAAGCTATAAAAAATGCTAATTCTACAGATTCCAAGGCAATTGTAGAAGCACTTAAAAATATATCTTATGACGGAGTAACAGGTTCTTTCAAATTTGATGAGAATAGAAACCCTATAAAATCAGTGTTTATGACTACAATAGAAGGCGATCAATATAAACTTTACAAAAAAATGGTAGCCGAATAAATTAGAATAGCTTTTTAAAAAGGGTATGCAAGCAGTTTTGCTGCCCTTTTTTTAATTTATAATAGTAAGAAAGGGGGATAATCAGTGGATTTCATAAAACAATTAATAAACGGATTACAAATAGGAAGCATATATGCACTCGTATCGCTTGGCTATACAATGGTTTATGGTATAGTTAAACTTATAAATTTTGCACATGGAGATATAATAATGGTCGGAGCATACATTGCTTTCATATCGTTACCTATATTATCATCTATGGGACTTCCGGTTTGGCTTGCAGTTGTACCGGCAATAGCATTTTGTGCTGTTACAGGCATTTTAATAGAAAAAATAGCTTATAGACCTATGAGAAATTCGGCAAGAATATCTTCGCTTATAACTGCAATAGGTGTTTCATTGTTGTTACAAAACGCATTTATGCTTATATTTTCTCCAAATCCGAGAGCATTTGAAACTGTATTTTCTACAACTCCCATTCAAATAGGAGAGTTGAATATAAATATATCAACTATAATAACTATACTTGTATCAATAGTATTAATGGTATCATTACAATTATTTATAACTAAAACTAAGGCAGGTAAAGGTATGGTTGCGGTGTCAGAAGATTTTTCTGCTGCACAGTTGGTTGGAATAAATGTCGATAATATAATATCTATGACATTTGCGATAGGGTCATCTCTTGCAGCGGTAGCATCTATATTATATGTATCTTCATATCCTCAGATAACGCCTACAATGGGTTCTATGCTTGGCTTGAAAGCATTCGTTGCAGCTGTACTTGGAGGAATAGGCATAATTCCTGGCGCAATGATAGGCGGATTTATAATAGGTATAGTCGAGGCGCTTACAAAAGCATATATATCTACACAATTAGCAGATGCAGTTGTATTCGGTATATTGGTAGTAGTGTTGTTGTTTAAGCCGGCAGGAATTTTTGGAATAAATAAAAAAGAAAAAGTATAGGAGGAGCATATGAATACATTTAAAAAGAAAAATTTCATAATAAATATTTTCGGTGTAACTGCTGTCTTCCTGTTAATCAATTTTCTTATGCAAATAGGAGTAATAACCAATTATTTAAGTGGTATAATAATTTTGGTATGTATAAATATGGTTCTTGCAATAAGTCTTAACATAACTGCAGGTTGTCTTGGACAAATGGCACTTGGACACGCAGGTTTTATGTCAATAGGTGCATATACAGCAGGATTGTTCACTAAATCAGGTTTAATTCCGGGATTTGCAGGATATATAGTAGCGCTTATATTAGGCGGATTGGTTGCTGCTATAATAGGATTGGGCATAGGTATACCTGCACTTAGGCTTAAAGGAGATTACTTGGCAATTCTTACTCTTGCATTTTGTGAGATAATAAGAGTTTTGATTGAGTTTTTTAAGTTTACAGGCGGAGCAAAAGGACTTACAGGAATAAAACTGTATAAAAACTTTTCAGTAATATATATTATTATGGTTTTATGTGTATTTATGATGTATACATTTATGAAATCAAGACACGGAAGAGCTATACTGTCAATAAGAGAAGATGAGATAGCATCTGAAGCATCAGGTATAAATCCTACGTTTTATAAGACACTTGCCTTTGTATATTCTGCTTTTTTTGCAGGACTTGCAGGAGGTATGTATGCACATTATATAGGAATATTGGGAGCAAAAAATTTTGATTTCAATAAATCTATAGATATATTGGTTATTGTTGTGCTTGGAGGACTTGGAAGTTTTACCGGTTCTGCAATAGGAGCAATAGTGCTTACAGTTTTACCTGAGCTTCTTAGAGGATTTAATGATTATAGAATGTTTATTTATTCTATAATATTGATATTGATGATGATATTTAGACCATATGGCTTGCTTGGAACAAAAGAGTTTTCTCTTACTAATCTGATTGATAGAGCATTGCCCAATGCAAAATTGAAAAAAGGCGGTGGGGCAAATGAGTAATAATCTTATATTATCAGCAAAAGATATAGGAATAACATTTGGTGGTTTGAAAGCAGTTTCAGAATTTAATTTGGAAATATATCAAAATGAAATAGTTGGACTTATAGGACCTAATGGAGCGGGAAAAACAACTGTATTTAATTTACTTACAGGAGTTTATGAACCTACAGAAGGCGAAATAAAATTAAACGGAACTTTGCTGAACGGAAAAAAAGTTCATCAAATAGTGTCTATGGGTATAGCAAGAACATTCCAAAATATAAGGCTTTTTAAAGCACTTACAGTTGCCGAAAATGTTGCTGTAGCCTTTAATAAAGATATGAAAACATCAATTCCTTCATCCATTTTTAGAACGAAAGGATTTTTTAAAGAAGAAAGAAAAATATATAATAAAGTAATGGATATTTTAAAAATATTTTCATTAGATGAATATAAAGATGAAAAAGCGGATAACCTTCCATATGGTAAACAAAGAAAATTGGAAATAGCAAGAGCTATGGCTACATCTCCACAATTGTTGTTGCTGGATGAACCTGCGGCCGGTATGAATGATACGGAAACGGCAGAACTTATGGAAACAATAGGTATATTAAAAGATAAATTTAAAATATCTATATTATTGATCGAACATGATATGAACCTTGTGCTTGGAATATGTGAAAAATTGAATGTTTTGGATTATGGAAGAATGTTGGCATCAGGTAATCCGCAAGAAGTAATAAAAGATGAAAGAGTAATAAGTGCATACTTAGGGGATTAGGAGGAAAAACTTATGTCATTGTTAGAGATAAAAGATTTGAATGTATATTATGGAAACATACACGCAATAAAAGATATATCCCTGATAGTAGAAAAAGGAGAAATAGTATCACTGATAGGTGCAAACGGTGCAGGTAAGACTACAACGCTTCAAACCATATCAGGAATAATAAGAGCAAAAAGCGGACAAATAATTTACCATGATAAAGATATAACCAAAATGAAGGCACATATAATACTTAAAGAGGGTATAGCACAAGTACCGGAAGGTAGAAGAATATTTTCGCATTTAACGGTATACGACAATCTTATGTTAGGCAGTTACAGTATAAAAGATAGCATGGAGAGTAAAAAGAGGGAAATAGCACAAATATATGAGAGATTTCCAAGGCTTGAAGAAAGACAAAAACAGCTTGCAGGAACTCTATCAGGTGGAGAACAACAAATGCTTGCGATAGGCAGAGCTATAATGAGCAGACCTGAGATACTCATATTAGATGAACCGTCAATGGGGTTAGCACCTTTGCTTGTGAAAGAAATATTTGAAATAATAAAAGACCTCAATAAAAATAATAATACTACAATATTATTGGTAGAGCAAAATGCAAAAATGGCACTTAGCATTGCAGATAGAGCCTATGTATTGGAAACAGGTAAGATAATAAAAGAAGGAAATGCAAAAGATTTGTTGAATGATGATATAGTAAGAAAAGCATATTTAGGTGCATAAAATCATTCAAATATATAAAAAAGATATAAAGAAGTATATTTTTATAAAATTTGAAATTTATATAAATATACTTTTTTATATTGCATTGAAAATTATTTTATATTCACATTAATACTAATACTAAACTTCTATAAAATAACTACATAAAAAAGAAGAAAATAAGATATAATACACTTTAAAAAATATAGTTAAAAGTATATCTTTAAGGCGTTGAGTAGTAGTATCTATTTAATGGAATATCAGTATAATAACCAATTAAACAGTAGAGATAATCCATATTGTTCTTGGTTTTTAGTATAAATACTATTTAAATTAAAGTATGTTAAAATATATTTTGCTATATTCACTTTTATAAATACATGAAAAGTAGATATTTATAAAAGTTTTAGCAATCTTGTTTGTAAAAATATATTAAAGAATATCTATATTTAATTAGATAATAGTATAAAAATAGTTAAAATTTGAATTATTTCATCTTTTTTATGATATAATGTAAGCTATAGTTTAGTATAAATTTTGAAAGAAATTGAGTTGATTATATTATGTATAGTATAAATTATTTTAATAAAGATGAGTTTAAGAAAAGTTTGATAGAAAAAGGAACTATTCCATTAAACCAAAAATGGAGAAAAATACATTTAAAGATAGAATTATTAATCATATTTGTAACTTTTTTAATGGAGCTGATAATACTTATTATAGGATATAAAAAATATATGACTATTAGCTCGTCTACTTATCTGATTAGATATTTATTGGTTCCAACATCTATTAACTTGTCTCTATATTTTATTGCGTATCTTGTCAATAGATATAGTACGAATGATAAAAAATTTGAAAATATTAAAAACATAGTAGTAAATATTTCTTTTGTAATTCAAATATTTGTAGTAGCAGTTGTACATCAGTATTTTTCGGCAGTGTATTTTATATTCACAGTGCCTATTTTATTATCAGTAATATATGGAAGTATAGGTATGGCGGCTATTATTACAATATTATCTATATTTTGTATAATGATAAGTGCATTTTTGATTAAATATGATTCTGATTTAGTTGTAAATTTCGCTTTTTCTGTAGATATTTTACTGATAGAAACAATGATTATAATATTTTTTATATTAGCTGTATTGATAATGGTATATATTAGAAAAAAGCAGGAAAAACTGATATCTACAATGATTGATATACAAACCCTGAAAAATAGTATTAATGTTGACAGATTGACAGGCGTATATACAAAAATAATGCTTAGAGAATTTTTTGAAGATGCAAAAGAAGGTTTGTTTGGAAATGAGTTTTGTATAGCTATATGTGATATTGATAATCTGAGCAATGTTAACAATGAGTTTAGCCATACAGCTGGAGACAGGATATTGAATATATTCGGGAATATCTTGAAAAGATATGAGAGCAACAATTTTGTTCCTATAAGATATGGAGGAGAAGAATTTGTTTTAGGAATAAATGAAAATATCGACAAAGCAATAAGAGAACTTAATCAAATAAAAGAAAGATTTAAAAGAGAATGTAAAGATGAGTTCGGAAAACAGGTGAGTTTAAGCATAGGAATAACAGTATCTGATATAAATAAAGCACCAACCAATATATTGGCAGAGGCGGATGTCGCTTTACGTTATGCTAAACAATCCGGCAAAGATATGATTTTGATTTATGACGAGAAAACTATGAAAATAGATTAAAAAATATTTATAGGATAAATTTTTTAGCTTCATTTTTTAAAGAACACTATTTTTTAGTGTTTTTTTTGTGGTATAATAAGAACTGTAGTCAATTAAAGGCTTTATATTTTTTAAAATAATCTTAAATGATATAAAGCAAATATATATTTTTTGTTTAAAATAATATAAAAATCAAAAAATATATATCAATAAAATATAGGCATATGCTATATTTTTGGTATTAATATAATATAAATTAAAAAAATATAAAGTATTTAGATTAATTTAAGTCTTAGATGTTAGAATTAAAAATCATATATGAGAGGATAGATATGCAATATATATCAGTAGCATCCGGAAGTAGTGGAAACTGCCATTTCTTACAGGAAAAAAATACAAAAATTTTAATAGATGCAGGTCTTAGTGGAAAAAGTATAATAGATTCGTTGGCAAGGCACGATATTGAGCTTAATGATATAAAGGCTGTGTTCATAACGCATGAACATACGGATCACATAAAAGGAGCGGGCATAATATCAAGAAAATTTGATATACCTATATATTCCACACAAGGAACATGGGAAAGCATGATGCATAAAATAGGTAATATCAAAGAGCATAACATAAAAATTATAAAAAATATGGATGATGTTTTCATAGGTGATTTAAAGATATCGTCAATTCCTATAAATCACGATGCTGCAGATCCTGTAGCTTATAAAATAACAGATGGAAAAAAAGCTTTGTCAATAGTTACAGATCTTGGTATAGTAACAAAACAGCTGATGAATTTTATTAAAGAATGTGAGGTAATAATTTTAGAGGCAAATCATGATATAAATATGCTTGATGCAGGTCCGTACACTTATGAATTAAAAAGAAGGGTAAAATCTAATTTTGGGCATTTGTCAAATGATAGTGCCGGCGAATGTGCAGCATCTTTGGTAAAAGAAAAAGCTTATAAAATAATGCTTGCTCACTTGTCAAGACAAAACAACATTCCTATATTGGCTTATCAAAGTGTACTTTCAATATTATCCGAGCATGGTATTAAAGTGGGGTGTGATGTAGAACTTTCAGTGCTTGAACAGTTTACTACATCAGAGAAAGTGACAGTATAGATGCTCTTTATATGATAGTGTTAAGCGTAAAACTCAGCACTTGAAATAAGACTTTACAAGATAGAAAAAATTAAAAAGTTTGGAGGTAACAGCAATGAGAAATAGATTGGGCAACTTTTTTTCGGGACTTTTAGGAGTAGTAATCGGATGTGTTGTAACATTTGTGGCGATTGTACCACAGGCAAATAGAGTTATGACCACCAATACAAGCAATAATGCAATTAATGAAATAGCAGTAGAAAAAACAAATGCGGATATAAGTAAATATGATTTTACAAATTTATATAAAAATGTGGCAAAATCGGCTATGCCATCAGTAGTTGGTATAACAACAGTATTTTTAGATGATTCATCACAAGATTCATATTTTGATTTTTATTTTGGCAACGGTGCGACTTCAAGGGTTAGAGAAGGTCTTGGAACAGGGGTTATCGTTGATTCATCAGGATATATATTGACCAATTCACATGTTGTAGAAGACGGTCAAGCTGAAAAAGTCAATGTGTTGTTTAATGATGGCACAACAAAAGAAGCTGAAGTAAAATGGTATGATACAAGTTTGGATCTTGCAATAATAAAGGTGGAAGGCGAAAATTATCCAGTAGCAAAACTTGGAAATAGTGATAAAGTAGAAGTTGGAGATATAGCAATAGCAATAGGTAATCCATTAGGTTTGCAATTTGAAAGAACAATGACTCAAGGAATAATAAGCGGAATAGACAGAACAGTTAGCGTAAGCGACTCTACATCTATGAGTAATTTATTACAAACAGATGCATCAATTAATCAAGGGAACAGTGGTGGACCGCTATTAAATGCAAATGGTGAAGTAATCGGAATAAACACAATTAAGGCAACAGGCGGAGAAGGTCTTGGATTTTCAATTCCTATAAATACTGCAAAAGTATTCGTTGATATAATAAAAGAAAACGGAGAAATAAAGGATAAACCTATTTTAGGAGTAAAAGCGATTACGCTCAGTCAGATAAAAAATTCAGCAAAATTGGAAACACAAACAAAAGACGGAGTATATGTTCACAGCATATATGAGAATTCACCGGCTCAAAAAGCAGGTCTCAAAAAAGGAGATATAATTATAAAACTAAACGATGACACAATAAAAAATATGTCAGATTTGCAAGCAAGTTTATATAAGTATGGTCAAGACCTGAACGAACCTGTAACCATAACAATAGAAAGAGATAACAAAGAAATAGTATTGAAGACCACTTTGATGACTGAAGATGAGATAGTAAATACTCAAAAGAAACAATCATCTCCATTAAATTCACTATTTGGTAATTAGAAAGCTAAGCTGCCATTAATATGGCAGCGTACATATATAGTTTAGAGAAAAAATAATATATTTGTTTAATTATATGATATAAAAAAGAATTCTGGAATTTTTTTAAAGAAGATAAATAAAAATAATCTATTATTTTTATATAATACTAAACAGTATTACAAAATATAATTTTTTGACTATATAATTATAATACAGTTTTAATTAGTGTTTAGTATAAGATAAAAAATCAAATTAAGCAATTTATTTGCTTAAAATATATGTCCCGTGAGAATAAAGTAAAAATTATTCTTATGGAAAAAAATTTATAAAAACGAGGTATAAAATTATGAAAAGAAAATTATTAGGATTTATGTTAATCGGGCTTATGGCATTTTCTCTTGCTGCTTGCACTTCGCAAGATAAACCTAAGGGTGATGATGCCGGCAAAAAAACTGAAACAAGCCAAACTGAAAATAAGCAAGAAAATAGTGAAGAAGATGCACAAGATTCATTACCGGAACTTCCTCAAGTACCTCAAATGGGAACAATAATGTCTGATGATGCTTCAGGAAATCAAATCAGTATAGAGGTTAAAGGCGCCACAGAAAAAGACACACAAGAGATTGTACTGAATGTAGATGAAAATACACCTGTTGTAGATGCACAAACAGGTATGAAGGTGGAACGCTCACAATTAACAAAAGGAACTGAAGTTTTCGCTTGGGTTTCTAATGCATTTACAGCAAGCATGCCGCCACAAACAACAGCATATGTGATATTGCTTAATGTAAAAGATGGTGTGTTGCCAACTTATTTAGAAGTTGACAGCGTAGAAAAAGGAGAAAACGAAACAATCTTTTCAGATAAGCCGGGAGCTAAGTGGAGTGTTGATAACAACCTTGTTCCTATATCTTTGAAAGATGGAAAAGAAACTACATTCGACAACATACAAAAAGACAGTAAATGTCTTGTTTGGCCATCTAATGAACAAGGAAAAGATGGTTCAATAAAAGTAGATAAATTATTGGTTTTAAATTAACAATTATGAAATAATTTAAGAAAATAAAATAAACCCTATATAGTAGATAGTGTTTTACTGAAATCTATATAGGGTTTATTTTAATTCTCCAATACAATAACAGATAACTTATATTAGGAGTTTATATGGTATAAAATGAAGACTTAGTGTAATTTACAAAATTAAAAAACAATGATATAATTTATCAAGTGTTTTGTGGTTTGTTATCATATTAATTTCGGAAAAAATTAATTTTTTATCATGTATTAATCTAAAAATTTTTATATAATTTTAAACATAGGTCTGAGATTAAATTAGACAAACTTAATTAACTATAATTATTCATTCAGGGGGTATTTTTTATGAGCAATTTGACATTAAACTACTCAAAATGCAGCACATTTATAAAAAAACATGAAATAGATAATATGATTGAAACGGCAAAAAATGCACAAGATATGTTAAAAAAAGGCAATGGAGCAGGTAAAGATTTTTTGGGTTGGGTAAATTTACCTTGCAATTATGATAAAGAAGAGTTTGACAGGATAAAAAAGGCAGCAAATAAGATACAGTCTAACAGCGAAGTGCTTGTAGTTATAGGTATAGGTGGTTCATATTTGGGTGCAAGAGCTGTCATAGAGGCACTTTCAAATAATTTTACAAATTTTATGTCAAAAACTGAAAATAAGTTTCCGAAGATAATTTTTGCTGGAAATTCCATATCTTCTACTTATTTAAGCGAACTTGTAGAATTTTTGCAAGATAAAGAATTTTCTATAAATGTAATATCAAAATCAGGTACTACTACAGAACCTGCGATAGCTTTTAGAATTATAAGAGAAGTATTGTTAAAAAAATATACAAAAGAAGAGGCAAAAAACAGAATATTCGTGACTACTGACAGACAAAAAGGAGCGTTGAAGAATTTTGCCGATGATGAAGGTTATGAAACTTTTGTAGTTCCTGATGATGTAGGAGGAAGATATTCCGTACTTACTGCAGTAGGTTTACTTCCAATTGCGATAGCGGGTATGAATATAGATGAACTTATGTCAGGTGCTAAAAAAGCGAAAGATGAGTTTGAAAAAGATGATGTGCTTAAAAATGATGCACTTATGTATGCAATTCACAGAAATATACTTTATAGAAAAGGGAAAGTTGTAGAAATTCTTGTAAACTATGAGCCTCAAATGATGTATTTCAACGAATGGTTCAAACAACTATACGGTGAAAGTGAAGGAAAAGATCAAAGAGGTATATTCCCGGCAAGCGTGGTATTTTCTACTGATTTACACTCAATGGGACAATTTATACAAGACGGCAACAGAAATATATTTGAAACAGTTATAAGCATATCTTCTCCAAGAAAAGATATAACGCTTAAAAAAGAAGAACAGGATTTGGATGGACTCAATTATCTTGAAGGAAAGACGGTTGATTTTGTAAATAAAAAAGCTATGCAGGCTACTTTACTTGCTCATATAGACGGAGGAGTACCTAATCTTATTTTAAATATAGAAAAACTTGATGAATTTAATTTAGGATATATGATTTATTTCTTCGAATATGCTTGTGGAATAAGCGGATATATAAATAATGTAAATCCTTTTGACCAAGAAGGTGTAGAAGATTATAAGAAAAATATGTTTGCGCTTTTAGGTAAAAAAGGATACGAAGATAAGAAAACTGAATTGGAAAAGAGATTAAATGAATAAGACTAGTAAGATGGTGTTGCTTGCTATAATGCTGTCATTTTCTCTTGTTTTGTATTATATAGAAAATATGTTGCCTCCGATAAATTTGATAGCTCCCGGTGCAAAACTGGGATTATCAAATATCATAAGTCTTACATGCCTGTATGTTTTCGGTTTTAAAGAGGCTTTTGTGATTTTGTTTATGAGGATATTTCTCTCATCTACATTTTATGGTGGAATATCGACATTTATGTATAGTATATCAGGAGGAATATTGAGCATTATAGCCATGGGTATATTAAAAAAATTGGATTTAAAATCTGTAAGCATGATAGGAATATCAGTAGTTGGAGCATTATTTTTTAATATAGGTCAGCTTTTGGTAGCATCATTTATGATATCAAATACTAAGATATTTTATTATTTGCCGTATATGTCATTTATTTCGATAGGAACAGGTATATTTATAGGTATCACATCGCAATTTTTGACAGAACATTTGAAAAAAATAATAAAGAAAAATTGATTGTATAATAGTTTTGACAAAAGAAAGGGAAATTATATGAAAGAATTTAACTGGGATTTATCGCTTATATATAATTCTGATGAATCTATACAAAAAGATATGAAAAAAATAGAAGATTTGATTGCTAAGTTCAGCAATATAAAATCAGAAAAAAATATATCTCTTGAAGAATTGCTGAAAGTTGTAGAAGAAGCATCTGTTATTATGTCAAGACTTATAGCATACTCAAATATGAAAAGAGATGAAGATACAACGGTATCTAAAAGTCAAAAAACAGCGCTTGAAGTGGAAGCATTATCTGCAAAAATGAGCGAAGAATTCTCATCATTTGAACCGATTGTTATGAGTACAAGCGAAGAAAAGATAAATGATTTTATGAAAAAATCTGACAGGGATGATTATAAGCAAGTTATATCAAGAACATTAAGGAATAAACCTTATGTTTTGAGTGAAAAAGAAGAATATCTTTTAAGTATGGCTCAAGATATAGCCAGCGATACAGAAAACAGTTTTTATATGCTTTCATATGCAGATATGAGATTTCCTGTAATCGAGTCAGATAAAGAAAAAAGGGTACTTACTCATGCTAATTACAGCAATTTTCAAACTGATCCTAACAGACAGGTAAGAAAAGAGTCCTTTGAAAAAATGTACGAAACTTACGGGAAATATGTAAATACGTTTGCAGCAGATTATTATGGTCATGTAAAGGCTAAGGAAAAATTGGCAAAAGTGAGAAATTTTAAATCAAATTTATCTCAAGAATTATTTGGAGATAATGTTGATGAAAAAGTATATGATACTCTTATAGAAGCAATACATGATTATATACCGGTACTTTCAAAATATATGGATATAAAGAAAAAATATTTGGGAGTAGATGAAATACACAACTACGACTTATATGTACCGTTATTTGAAAAAGACGAAACAAAATATAGATATGAAGAGGCTGAACAAATAATAAAAAATGCTTTGAAACCTTTAGGAGAAGAATATCTTTCAATATTGAAAAAAGGTTTTGAAGACAGGTGGATAGACGTATATCCTAAAGAAGGTAAAAAAGCCGGTGCCTACTCTTTCGGTGCATATGACACCAATCCGTATATACTTATGAATTATACTGATAACTTAAACTCAGTATTTACGTTGGCGCATGAGCTTGGTCACTCAATCCACAGCTATTATTCAAGAAAAAATAATCCATTCTTGCAATCAGACTATACCATATTTGTAGCAGAAGTTGCGTCTACTACAAACGAGTTGTTGCTTTATAATTATATGCTGAAAAATGCAGATACAGATATTCAGAAGAAAAATCTTATGGTGTATAATATGGAGCAATTCAGAACAACAGTTTTCAGACAAGTGATGTTTGCAGAATTTGAAAAAATTGTACATGATGAAGTTTTGTCAGGTAAAGCATTGACGGCAGAGAGCTTGAATGAAATATATTATAACTTGAACAAGACATATTATCCTACTGTGAAATTAAATGATGAAATTGCTTTGGAATGGGCGAGAATACCACATTTCTATTCAGATTATTATGTATATAAATATGCTACAGGGTTTACTTGTGCAACGTTCTTATCGCAAGCCGTATTAAAAGGTTCTGAAAATGTAAACAGATATATAAATTTCTTAAAAGATGGAAATAAGAATTATCCAATAGATCAATTAAAAATAGCAGGAGTGGATATAAGCAAAAAAGAAACAATATGCCAAGCATTAGATGTATTTAAAGATACATTGGATAAATTTTAATTGATTAATTAACTTATAAAATCACAACTCCAAACTTAATTGGTAGTTGTGATTTTAAATGTACTTAATTTTACTTGGCTAAAATAAATTCTTAAAAACAAAAATATCCGTTATTTTATTAAATTTTAGACTTAAAAGTTTTTATTATCCAATTTTTTAAAATTCGTGTATGAATAGACCGCTTCTTAGCTTAGGCTCAAACCAAGTGGATTTTGGAGGCATTATCGCATTTATATCACTTATGTTTTTTATCTGCTCAATTTGAGTAGGATACATTAAAAATACAATATTTCCATTTTTAAGCTCATCTATATTTTTCAGTGCGTTTGTACCGCCTACGAACTCAATATCATCTTCATTTTTTATATCTGTTATTTTAAATAAAGGTTCTATTATATTTTTGTGAAGTATTATAGTATCCAATGAGTTTATTGGATCTTTTTCGTCTATTATGCTTTTGTTTGCTGTGAGTTTATAAATTTTATTGTTTACTATCATTGTAAAGCTGTGTTTTTCAGTGGGAAAAGTTACTTTGTCATATAGTTGCACTTTGAAATTTGTTTTTATTTCTTTCAATATATTTTCAATATCATATTTTTCTAAGTTTTTTATAATTCTGTTATATGGTAATATTTTTAGCTCGTCCTCAAAAAATATAACTGCCATAAAATAGTTGAATTCACTATTTTTATCATAAGCAGGATTTTCTTGTCGTATTTTTAGTGCTACGTCTATGGATGATGCTGTTCTATGATGCCCGTCAGCTATATAAAGAGAGTTTACTTTCTTAAACAAGCTTTCGAGCTTATTTACAACTGTTTCGTCATCTATTTTCCATAAAATATGTCTTACATTATCTTCGCTTATAAAATCATATTCTTTTTGCTTGGTAAGTTTTGTATTATAAATTATTTTTTCAATTTCTGCATTTCTGTTTTGAAATAAAAATACAGGTTCAGTGTTGGCTTTACAAGTATAAAAGTTATTTATTCTGTCTATTTCTTTTTCTTTTAGAGTTTTTTCATGTTTTTTTACATTTCCTTTTATATATTCATCAATATTTATAGTTGCGACGATACCTGTTTGATTTATGTCTTTGAAAATTTCTTGATATATATAAAATGACTTTTTCTCATCTTGTATTAATAAATTTTCTTTTTTTAATTGTTCAAGGTTTTCTCTTGCTTTTTCGTAGATGTTTTCATCATATAAAGAGTCTGTCTTTATAACTTTGAAAAACAGATTTGTGTTATTTTGAATTGCAGTTTTTACCTGTGTATCGTTTACTACATCATAGGGCAAGGTAGAAAAATCTTTTACGAAATCTGCTTTCGGTCTTAATGCTTTGAATCCTCGTATATCCATAATATTCTCCAATTTTTAAATGAAAAATTTGATTATTTCTAAATTATATATTCATAAATTCTTTTACAATGTCAACTATTTCCATACCTATTTTTTGCTGTGCTTCATCGGTTGCACCGCCTAAGTGAGGGGATAAATATATCTTGTCATTTTGTATTAATTTTTCGTTTTCTATAGGTTCTTTTTTTAATACGTCCATAAAGCAGCCTGCAACTTTTCCGTTTTCTATGGCTGTTATAAGTGCATCTTCGTCCAAGTTATCACCTCTGGATGTGTTTACTATATAACAACCATCTTTCATAATATTGAACTCATTTGTAGATATGAAATTATCTCTTACAAACGGTGTGTGTATGCTTATAAAATCTGATGTTCTAAGTAAATCTTCAAGTGAAAGATAGGCATAATTTTCGCATTTATTCACAAATTTATCATAAAATACTACTTTCATACCGAGTGCATCGGCTTTTTTTGCAAGAAGTTTGCCGATATTACCCATACCTATTATGCCGAGTGTTTTGCCTTGTATTTCTATACCTTGATATTGTTTTTTGTTCCACTTTTTATTTTTGCAGGTAAAATTTGCTATAGGTATGAATCTTGCAAGTGAAACTATAGCGCCTATAACGAATTCTGCCACTGAATTGGCACTTGAATTGGGTGTGTTTCTTACAATGTATCCGTTGTTTTTGGCGTATTCAACATCGATATTGTCAAGTCCGACTCCTGCTCTTATGAGAAGTTTAAGCTTCGTATTTTTTGTCTTTTCGAGTATTTTGGAAGTCAATTTTGTAGCAGAACGTATTATGACAATATCGACTTCTTTGAGTTTGTTTATCAGCAGTTCGTCATCATAATGATTCAAATCTATTTCTATATCAAGTTTTTTTAATTCTTCTACGGCTATATTGTCAAGTCCGTCATTTGCAAGTATTTTCATTTTAATTCTCCAATTTGTTTTATAATAAATAGAATTAATATTAATTTTAGTGGTTTTAAAAATATGATTTCAATGTATTGGTACTAAAATATAATAAAATAACAGATATTTTCAGTTTATAATCATCAAAAAATTAATTATTATTCCTTGTGATATCAATTAGTCAAACAGGTATTAGTATAAAAGATTAAAACCATTATGAAAATATAAATTAAAATCCTAAAATATTATCAATTTTGTTTAATAAATCTTGCATATCATCTATGTTAAAATCCGCCATATGTGCAATCCTGAAGGTTTTATCTTTTAAATCTCCATATCCGTTTCCAAGAAGTATGTCTTGTTTTTTTAATTCCTTTATAAGATTGGCAACATCTATATTTTTTGTATTTTTTATGCAAGTTACCGTATTTGATGCATATTTTTCTTCTTTTGCAAACAAATCAAAATGTTTTTTTGCCCAAGCTCTTACCAAATCAGCCATATTTTTATGGTTTTGTATTCTTTTTTCAAGAGTTTGCTCGTTTAATATATAATCTAACTGGAAGTTTGCAGCATACATTAAAGATAGAGCAGGTGTAGTAGGGTATTGGTTGTCCTTTTTGTCAATGAAGCTTTTAAGGTTTAAAAGATCGAAATAGCTTCCTCTATTTTCAACTTTTTTAGCTCTGTCTTCAGCTTTTGGAGAAAAAGTGCAAAATGCAAGTCCCGGAGGAAGACCTAATGATTTTTGTGAAGAAGTTATTGCTATATCAACGCCAAAGTCATCTGCATCAATTTTTACGCCACCGGCAGAGCTTACATAATCTACACAAAATATTACATCATCATATTTTTTTACTATTTCGCCTATTTCTTTTATAGGGTTGGCAATTCCTGTTGTAGTTTCATTTCCTGTTACTGTTATAAGATCGTACTTTCCTGTTTTAAGCACTTCATCTACTTGCTCAGGAGTATTTATATCACCTAATTCTGATTTGAACAAATCAGCAGGAGTATTGTTGTTTATTGCCATTTTATACCATTTTTCGCCAAAATCACCTATTGCAAAACAAGCGGCTCTTTTTAATGTGCAAGATCTTATTGCACCTTCCATTAGACCACTGCCTGAAGAAGTAGACAGCAATACTTGATTTTTAGTGCCGAATATTTTTTGCATTTTTTCAGTTATGTCTTTTTGTAGTTTAGAGGCATCTTTTGTTCTATGCCCTATCATTTGTTTAGCCATCTCGTTTAAAACATCTTGTCTTACTGTAACTGGACCCGGAATAAAAAGTTTCATGGTTATATCTCCTTTAAATAATAATTATAAAATATGAAAAATATAACCGTCGACGGAAAATACAAGTATAACTAAAATATTTACTTGGGATATAATCTTAACATACTTGCAGAATAAACCTTGCTTAGCCCTGCAAGGAATATTCTTTGGGCTATTTTGTATATAAAAAAATCCCTCGGCTAAATGCCGAGGGACGAAATATTCGTGGTGCCACCCAAGTTCATTGAAGTAAAATTTTTGATAAATGAATTAAATAAATAGCTTTACTTCAATCTCAAATTCCTTAACGCAGAATATACGCATCAGTTAATGAATATTCTTATGCTCAGTTTTTTTAAAAATTATTATACCTTTCCTGATGTGGCAAAAAGTGGATTCTTCAGTTCATATATAATCTCGCACCAACCGATTACTCTCTGAAAAACTTACCTGAATACTATTCTTTTTTATGCCAATTTTTAATTATTTAAAGATGTATTATAATACTTTTTTTTTATTTGTCAATAGAAATTTTAAAAAAATGCAATTTTTTTGTGTAAAAATGTCAAAGTTATTATAAAGCAAGCTGAAAAATAGGTAGTTATAAAAGGCTTATATTCAAATATTTGGCAATTCTTGTATTATTTATCAAAATATGATAAAATATCAATGTTTTAAAAAGAGTTTTAATAGAATAAAAATTTTTTAGAGGAGTATATGGTTAATACAAGGCAGGTTATATATAAAATATTATATGACGTGAAATATGATAAAAAATATTCCAATATAACGATAAATGAAACATTTAAAAACGTTGATTTAGATTATGAAATGCGAGGTTTCATAACGTATATTGTCTATGGCGTTTTGAGCAATATAAATTATTTGGACTATTTTATAAAAAAATACAGCGATATAGCATTTTCAAAAATATCCAAAAAAGCTAAACTGATTCTTGAAATGGCATTTTTTGAAATAATTTTTATGAATTCATCTGTAAACTATGCGAGTGTAAATGAGAATGTAAAACTTGTGAAAAAATACGATAATAGGGCTAAGAGTTTTGTGAACGCAGTTCTTAGAAAGTTTACATCAGATGAAAACAATATAAAAAATGCTAAGAATTATGAGTTTTCGGATATAAAAGAAGACATAAAGTATATATCGACAAGATATAGTGTAAGTGATTATATAGCGCAAAGATTGCTTGACAATTACAAAAATAAATTTACAGAAGAACTTCTTATGTCAATGTCAGATACACCTAATATATTTATAAGAGGAAACAGATTAAAAACAGATATAGATGATTTAAAAAGAAATTTACAAAAATTAGGTAATAAGTTTGAAATTATAGATGAAGAAAATATGATAGTATCGCTTAAAAATTTTAAGGATATAAGTAAAAATGATATGTACAGAAACGGATTTTTTAGCGTTCAAGATTATGCCAGTATGAAAGCTGTACTTGCATTATCTCCTGAACCGTTTGAAAATGTGCTCGATATATGTGCGGCTCCTGGAGGAAAGTCTGTGTTTATGGCAGAACTTATGGGAAATAAGGGTAGTATAACAAGCCTTGATATATCATCAAAAAAACTCAAACTTTTAGAAGAACAGGCAAAAAGACTGGGAATAAATATAATAAAAACATATGTAAACGATGCGACTATATATAAAAGCGAATATAAAAATAAATTTGATAAGGTTTTGTGTGATGTGCCTTGTAGTGGTATAGGCATATTAAGGCGCAAACCAGAGATAAGATATAAAAAATTTGAGGATATACAAAACATTATAGATGTTCAAAAACAAATATTGAAAAACGCATCTTTATATCTAAAAAAAGACGGAATATTAGTGTACAGCACTTGTACTCTTGGAAAAGAAGAAAATAGTGATATTATAAGTGAATTTTTGAGTAAAAATATTAATTTTGAACTGATTTTTCAAAAAGAATATTATCCACACATAGATTCAACAGACGGTTTTTTTGTATGTAAGATGAGAAAGAATGAAGATTGTTAAAAATTTTAGTAATTAAATCAGTTTATAAACGCTAATATGCCAATAATTATTAAAAAAAGCAATATTAGAAATGTTATAAATTAAATAGTGCTTTTCTTAATAATTTATCTATAGATGAATAATATTAAACTGAAAGAATTACCAATTTATTAAAAATTTAGAGAAAAAATTAAATTATGGAAGATATGAAAAAAAATATATTAGATTTAAATATGAAAGAGTTTGAAGATATATTGATATCCAATTCTTTTGAAAAATATAGAGCAAAACAGATATATCCTTTAGTTTTTGATAAAATATCGTCATTTGATGAAATAAACAACATACCCAAAAAATTAAAGGAATTTTTGAATGAGAATTTTTGCGTAAATCCTGTGTCTATATATAAAAAATTACAATCGCAAAAGGATTATACTAAAAAATATCTTATGAAATTAGATGACGATAATATAATAGAGTCCGTACTTATGAAATATAAGTTCGGATTATCGGCTTGTATATCTTCTCAGGTAGGCTGTCTTATGGGATGTACATTTTGTGCATCAACGGTAAATTCAAAGATAAGAGATTTGACAGCAGGAGAAATGATAGGTCAGATAGTATCTATGTCAAAAGATGCGTCGCAGAGAATTTCAAATATAGTTATAATGGGAAGCGGAGAGCCGTTTGATAATTACAACAATTTTATCAAGTTTTTAGAGTTGATAGGTGATGAAAACGGACTTAATATAGGTCAAAGACATATAACGGTTTCTACTTGTGGAATTGCAGATAAGATAAGAGATTTTGCAGATAGAAAAATGCAAATAAACCTCGCTATATCCTTACATTCTCCATATCAAGAAAAAAGAGAGAATATAATGCCTATTTCAAGAAAATTTTCTTTGGAAGAACTTATAAAATCAACAGACTATTATATAAAAAAGACAAATAGGCGTATAACTTATGAGTATGCGATAATAAAAAATGTAAACGATTCTGAAAAAGATGCTTTGGCTTTATCCAAACTTATAGGTCATCAATTATGCCATGTAAATATAATACCTGTAAATAGTGCATCTCATAATGATTATGAAAAACCGAATGAGCAAAAAATAAAGAAATTTTTGAAGATTTTATCTGATAACCATATAAATGCAACTGTAAGAAGAGAAATGGGCAGTGATATAAACGGTGCTTGCGGACAACTGAGAATATCAACTATTTCAAAGGAGAACTTATGATTTATTTTTCATTAACGGATATTGGTCAAAGGCATGAAAAAAATGAAGACAGTTTTTTTGCAAATATCAAAGAATATAATAATGTGCCTGTGGGGCTGTTTATAATAGCTGACGGCTTGGGAGGCTACAATTATGGAGAATATGCAAGTGCAAAATGTGTTGAAGTGGTAAAAGATATAATTGATGAACACATGTACAATATGAATTTTGGAAACTTAGAAGATGATTATGTAAAATCCGTAATATGTAATTCTATAAAAATAGCAAATGATGTAATATTTGAAAATTCAAATAAAATCCTTATGGGGACTACTTTGGTTTGTGCTCTTATAATAAATGAAAAATTGTATGTGGCGAATGTAGGTGATTCAAGAGCATATATGATGAGTGAAAATAATCTTGTACAAATAACTAAGGATAATTCATATGTTCAACATTTATTGGATGAAGGCTTTATTGATGAAAAAGAGGCAAGAACTCATAAAGACAGAAATAAAATAACAAGAGCGGTGGGCTTTGAAGAACAAGTAGAAGTAGATTTTTATGTAAGAGAAGTTCAAAAAGATGATAAAATTCTTTTATGTTCTGACGGTCTTACAACAATGGTTGAAGATGAAGTTATAAAAAATATGTTGAAAAATTCCAAGCCGAAAGATATCTGTGAAGAGCTTGTAAGATTAGCAAATGATAATGGTGGAAGAGATAATATAACCGTAATCAGTATTATTATATAAATTCAACGTATATGGAGAATACTTATGGACAAAATAATATTAGGAAATAGATATGAACTCCTTGAAAAAATAGCAGATGGAGGAATGTCTACTGTATATAAAGCTTATTGTCATACGCTTAACAGGATAGTTGCAGTAAAGATATTAAAATCTGAATTTTCTAAAGATGAAGAATTTTTAATAAAATTTAATAATGAAGCAAAGGCGGCTGCGTCTCTTAATCATGCGAATATAATAAATATATATGATGTATGTCAGGAAGATGACATTGCTTATATAGTTATGGAATATGTTGATGGGATAAATTTAAAGCAACTGATAAGCAAAAAAGGAAAATTCAGTGAAAAAGAAGCACTTGATATATTAAGACAGATATGTTTAGCTTTGAGAGATGCTCATAAAAATAAGATTGTGCACAGAGATATAAAACCGCATAATATTATGATAAATAAAGATAATATAGTAAAGGTAGGAGATTTTGGGATTGCAAAAGCAACTACATCTGCGACAATCACAACAGTAGGAGGAGTTATAGGCTCTGTTCATTATTTTTCTCCTGAACAGGCAAGAGGAGGATATATGGATGAGCGTTCAGATATATATTCATTAGGTGTTGTGTTTTATGAACTCTTGACAGGAAAGATACCATATGACGGAGATAGCCCTATAAATGTAGCTTTAAAACATTTACATGAGAATATAACAATACCTGAAGAATATAAAGATAAAATATCGCCTTCTATTCAAAATATGTTGCTTAAAATGACACAAAAAAATATGGATAAGCGATATACATCAGTTGACCAAATAATATCAGATATAGATAAAATTCAAGATGGCAATTCAAATATAAATTATTTTGACAGAGATGATGACTTTAATACAAGAATAATAAAACTTCCTAAAGAAGAAGTGAATGAAGGTATAAATAAAAATAAATCAAAAGTAAAAAAACGCAGAATAAAAAAATTGCCTGTAACAATATTAGGTATAACCGTAATACTTGTAGTTATGTTTGCAATATTACTTATAAATGGAGGCAATATATTTGATGCCATACACAATACAAACACAACTATAATACCGGATATAAAAGGAAAAACTATAATAGAGGCACAAAAAGACTTGGAAAAAAGTGACTTGAAATTGAAAATAATGTCTGAAAAGGAAGACGATACTCAAAAAGAAGGCACTATATTGGAGCAAAACCCTGAATCAGGTGTAAAAATGAGAAAGGGCGAAGAAGTGTCAGTTGTAGTTGCAAAAGAGCCTCAAAATATTGTGATAGTACCAAGTGTATTGGATAAAGAAGAAAAAGAAGCAAAATCTATTTTGGAACAAGCAAATTTAAAACCAAGTGTAGATTATGAATTTAATGATAATGTGGAAAAGAATCATGTCATATCCCAAGACCCGAGTTCAGATGTAAAGGCGAAGATAGATGATGTAGTAAAATTGAAAGTCAGTAAAGGAAAAGAAGTAAAACAGGAAAAAATACCTTCATTTATAGGTATGAGTTTGGATTATGTAGAGTCTAATATAGGTAATTTTAAAGTAGGCAATGTGAGTTATGAAGAAGATACATCAAAAAAAGAGGGTATAGTACTACACCAAAATCCAAAAGCAAATACCACTCATGATGTTGGTACAGAGATTGACTTTGTCATAAATAAATTGTCGAAGACCAACAACGAAAACAATACAAGCAACGTATCTGATTTGCAAATACCCGTATCTAAGACTATAACCTTGGTTTTACCTCAAAAAGACAATTTATTGTTGTCAGTACTTGATAAATTGGATAATGCGGTAGTTTATACTACAACAATTTCAACGGCTGTCAACCAAAATGTAGATATAACATTATCAGCTTATTTAGGTCAGACAAAAGTCTATGATATATATATAAACGGAGAATATTATTCTACTACAGGAGAAATTGTGTTCAATTAAAAATTTAATTTTAAATTTTTATAATTATACTTGTAATAATACTAACTACTATTTAAATTAGAATGTGTTCAAATATATTAAAAAATACATGTATTTTAAATGATGGTATAAATCCTGTTCAAAAACTGAATATAAAGATATTGTTTTACTTGCATATTCTTATTTATAATAGTTTTGTTATACAAGTTGTTTAATTAGTGAAGAATTATGAAAGATGGAGGGAAATTATCAAAGGTCTTGTAATAAAAAAAATAGCAGATTTTTTCTATGTTGAAACTGAAACAGAGGTTTATGAATCAAAACCTAGAGGAAGTTTTAAAAAAGATAAACAAAACATAATAGTCGGAGATTATGTAGATATATCTATCTTAGATGAAGAGAATAAAAAAGCGGTTGTGGAAAAAGTGTATAATAGAAAAAATATGCTGATTCGTCCGTCTATTGCAAACATAACAAAAATGATATTGGTATTTTCTGTCAAAAATCCGAAATTAAATACATTTTTAATAGATAATTTTCTTGTGATAGCAGAAAAAGAGCAGATAGACGTAGTGATTTGTTTTTCAAAAATTGATTTGGATGAAGACAAAAATTATAAAGATATAGTAAAGGTATACCAAAATATAGGTTATCAAACAGTAGAAATATCATCTAATGATAATATAGGTATTGAGGATATAAAGCTCAAAATAAGTGGAAATATTACAGTTATAGCAGGACCTTCAGGTGCAGGAAAAAGTAGTCTTATAAACTGTATTTCAGACAGATTTTCACAAACAACTTCAGATATAAGTATGAAACTTCAAAAAGGAAAAAATACTACGACATATGCAACTTTGCTTGAGTTTGCCAAAAACTCATATATAGCGGATACACCTGGATTTACATCGCTTAAAATTACAGATATAGATAAATATGAGCTTAAAGATTATTTTTTGGAGTTCAAAAAATTTGAAGATGATTGTAAATTTGCAAGCAAGTGTCTACATGAGTACGAACCTTGTTGTGGTATAAAAAATGCAGTTCAAAATGGAGAAATTCAAAAATCAAGATATGATTCATATTTAAAAATTCTTAATGATATAAAAAATTTTGAAAAAAGGAGAAAGTATTAATGATTAAAATAGCTCCGTCAATATTGTCAGCTAATTTTGCCAATATTGAGAAAGATATAAAAACGGTTGAAAATGATACAAATTGTGAGTATCTTCACATAGATGTTATGGATGGAAATTTTGTGCCTAATATATCGATAGGTCAACCTTTTATAAAGTCTATAAGAAAAATAACTTCTATGAAATTTGATGTGCATTTGATGGTTGAAAAACCTGAAAGATATATAGAAGATTTTAAAAAGTGTGGGGCAGATATACTCACAATACATTTTGAATCTTGTGTTCACTTGCATAGAGCACTTGAACATATAAAATCTCTTGGAATGAAAGCCGGAGTAACACTTAATCCTTCAACTCCTATAGAGATGTTAAAACCGGTGCTTGACTTAGTGGATTTAGTGCTTGTGATGAGTGTAAATCCAGGATTTGGCGGACAAAGTTTCATTGAAAACAGCTTATATAAAATAGAAATGTTGTCAAAATGGAAAAAAGAGTATGGTTATGACTATATAATAGAAGTTGACGGAGGAATAAACGAAAAAACAATAAAAAAAGCAGTAAATGCAGGTGCAGAGTTGTTAGTGGCAGGTTCAGCAGTATTCAACGAAAAAGGCATAAAAGAAAATGTAGAAAATTTAGAAAAAATGTGCAGATAAATTAATTATTCAAGGTGACATATTTATGGGTTATGCAGTTCTTGTAGTAAATGGAAATATAGATGATATTACTTATTATAAAGATATATTGTCAAACGCTGAGGTTGTTGTTTGTGCTGATGGCGGGGCAAATCTGCTATATAAATATAAAATTCATACGGATTTTATTATAGGAGATTTAGACTCTATAAGTGAGGATACGCTGTCTTATTACAATTCACAAAATGTGGTTGTACATAAGTATCCGGTTAAAAAAAATAAGACAGACTCAGAAATATCAATAGATATTATAAAAAGCCTCGGCATGAATGAGATTGTTATGATAGGTGCAATCGGTAATAGAATAGACCACTTGCTTACAAATATAAATCTGCTTTATTATGCAGATAAATTGAATATAGATATGTCCATTTTAGATGAAAACAATGAAATAATTTTATTAAATAAAAAAGAAAATTTTATTGATACCTATGTAGGACAGACGATATCATTTGTAAGCATATCAGGTGATGTTTGCGGTATAAGTTTAAAAGGCTTTGAATATGAATTGCAAAACTATAACTTAAGTCATGATAGCAGTATACTCACATCTAATGTGGCAAAAAGTGAAAAAGTTTTTGTAAGCATAGAAAAAGGGAGTTTGCTTTGCATAAAAGTAAATGAATAAAATAATAAGCTTATACTGTTATCTGATGGAACATATGTTTTTTAAAATAAGTTTTATACTAATACCTGATAAAATAATAGGTAGATTTAACTTATAATCATTAAAAAATCAATTACCATTTTATGTATATATCTTAATTAAAACAGGTTTTAGTATTGATATTGATTAAAATATTTATTGTTCATCTTTTTAATTAATTTTAAATATAAAAAAGGGAATATATGAGAGTAATAAGTGGTAAATATAGAGGCAAAAAGTTATTATCACCAAAAGATGACTACATAAGGCCTACTACTGACAGAGTGAAGGAATCTATGTTTAATATGATACAAAACTATATATATGGCAGTAAGTTTTTAGACTTGTTTTCCGGAAGCGGTGCTATAGGTATAGAGGCATTTTCAAGAGATGCAAAACATATAACTATGGTAGAAAATGCCAAAGATTCATTAAAATTGATAAACGCAAATTTAAAATCCATAAATGTCAATAAGGATAACATAGAGCTTGTAAATAGAGATGTCATAGATTTTCTGAAAACATCAAGAGAAAAATATGATATAATATTTGCAGATCCTCCATATGATTATTCTAAAATAAATGAAATTATAAAAACAGTGTCAGATAATAAACTTTTAAGTGATAAGGGAATATTGATAATAGAAACTGAAAAAGATTTTACATTAGAGGGATGCTCCGATTTTATTATAGAAAAAGAGAAAATATATTCCATAAGTAAATTAACAGTGATGAAGATTAATAATTTGGAAAGGTAATGTGAAAATAATGGAGAAAATAGCAGTATATCCCGGAAGTTTTGACCCTATAACTAACGGACATATGGATATAATTACGAGAGCGTCAAAAATGTATGATAAGTTGGTAGTTGCAGTGCTTGTGAATAAACAAAAAAAATCGCTTTTTACGGTTGAAGAAAGGGTAGAACTTATAAAAAAAAGTACAGTAGATATACCAAACGTTGAAGTTGACAGTTTTTCTGGATTATTTGTAGATTATTGTACTCAGAAAGAAATACATATAGCTATAAGAGGGTTGAGAGCATTATCAGATTTTGATTTAGAACTTCAAATGGCGCATATGAATGATTTTTTGAGCAAAGGAAAAGTTGATACGGTATTTTTAGTTACAAGTACAAAACATTCTTATATAAGCTCAAGTACAGTTAAGGAAATAGCTATGTTTAGAGGAAGATGTTGTGATTTAGTGCCAAAGCCTGTATGTGATGAGCTTACAAAAAAGTTTTTATGAAATTAAAATTTAATCTAAATTTGATTGAAAAAAAGATAAAAAAATAGTATCATTGTTTTTAAGTAAGATAAAATATTAATATTAAGGAGAAAATCGTATGGCTGTTATAGATGGAGATATAATAAAGCGACTTGAAGAAATAGAAGAAATGTTGGATGAGGCTTCAAACATACCTTTCAGCAGGAAAGTTGCAGTAGACAAAGAATTGCTGTTAGAGATAGTAAAAGATATAAAAATAAGCCTGCCTAATCAATTTAAACAAGCTGAATGGGTAAACAAAGAGAAAGAAAAGATAATTGACGATGCCAAAAAACAAGCTGATTCAAAAATAGAAGAGGCTCAAAAATATGTAGATGAGAAGATACAAGACAGCGAAATAACAAAGCTGGCACAAGAAAATGCAAGAGCTATACAAGAAGAAGCAATTATGACATCTCAACAGATAAAAGAAGGCGCAAGAAACTATGCGATAGAAATGCTTACAAAATTGAATTCCAACATTGAGAAGATAAACTCAAGGATAGACAAAAATATAAAAGAATTAGAAGAATATGATTTATAAAAATAATTATATAAATTAATCCCTAAACTTTAAAAAAATTTTTACGATAACTACTATATGGTAGTAAAGATTCACAAGGAGGTGTGAGAATGAAAATACAGGATGTATTTGAAAGTGGCAGGGAAGATGATAAGACGATTATAATGCAGCGTCATAATGAGCTTATGAAAGAGATTAAGGAAAAGAAAAATTCCAAGATTGAAAGAAATGAAAATAAGTCATCTGTAGGAACAAACAGAGAAGATCAAGGTACAAACGCATACTTAGAGTCTCTGGAAAGGATAAAAGCTGCTGCAATAGCTGCAAGAATAGCAAGAGGGGAAGAAATTGCAAAGGCGCAAGAAGATTTTCTAAGCACTAAATATCCTGATATGCTAAGTGATGCTGAGATAGTTAAAAATAAAATCAATAATGTCATTAAAAAAATTGAAAGTACAAAAAGCAAAAAAGAGGCAGAAGAAATATTGCAAAAATTAGATGCAAGAATTTTGACATTACCACATGGCAGTGGAGACCGTACTGTTTTTGACACAGCTGTAAAAATCATAAAAGAAAAAAAATAATATGCTTTACTTGAGAGCCATATACAAATGTGTGGCTCTATTTTTATTTTTAAAATTTGTAAATTAAGATTTACAGTAATATAAAAATGGTATAAAATTATTCTATTAGTGATAAGTATTATTTAGAATTAGTGTTATCTTGAATTGTAAAAAGTATAAATATGAGCAATTGTAGTAAATTTATTTTAATCATTAACTTTGGAGGATAGCTATGAGTATAAAAAAAGAAATGTTAAGTAAAAAAAATTGGGCTATATACGGTATAACAGCAGATGCAGAAAAATTCGGTTATAAAATACCGGAAGTGATGAAAGAGAAAGGATACAACGTAATCGGAATAAACAAGAAGTATAAAGGTCAAGACATATTAGGTATAAAAGTGTACGGTTCATTAGAAGAAGTAACAGAAGAAGTGGAATGTATAGATGTGATAGTAAATCCTAATATATCAATGCTTGTAGTAGATGAAGCTATAAAAAAAGGAGTTAAAAATCTGTGGTTTCAGCCACATACATTTAATGAAGAAGTCATAGAAAAAGTAAAAAAAGCTGATATAAACTATGTAGATGATGATTGCGTATATGCTATATTAACAGGTGAATAAAACAAATCCTTATCTAATACTAAAGACCTTTTAAAAAAATATATATAATTGAGATAAATCAATAAATATAGCAAAACTATAAGGCATTTAAAATAGGTAATGGTGTAAAATTTATAAATGGAGCTTTTGAAATTATGGATAATAAAATACTGATAGATGAAATAGTAAATTGGTTGAAAATGCAAGTAAAATCATCCAATTCAAAGGGGCTGTTGGTAGGAATATCAGGAGGAATTGATTCTGCTGTGGTTGCGAATCTAATAAAATTAGCGTGTCCTGATAATTCGCTTGGAGTAATATTGCCTATAAATTCAAGTGAAAATAGTGTGGAAGATGCAAATTTACTTGTAAAACAATGTAAAATAAGCAGCCTAACTGTTGATATAAGTGAAGAACATTCAAAACTGTTTGAAAAATCTATGGAAAAATTAAAGAATATAGGGCTTTATAAAGATGAGTATTCAAGGATGACAGATGCAAATTTGAGGGCAAGACTTAGAATGTCAACTCTATATGCAATAGCAAATAATTTAGGATATATGGTAGTAGGTACGGACAATGCAGATGAAACATACACCGGATATTTTACCAAATATGGAGATGGTGGAGTGGACATTTTGCCGTTGAAAAAAATCTTCAAATCGGATGTATATGAAATGGGGAAAATATTAGGAGTTCCTCAAAGCATACTATCCAAAGCACCATCAGCAGATTTGTGGGAAAATCAAACAGATGAAGCGGAAATGGGAGTAAGCTATGACAGTATAGAAAAATATATGCGAGGAGAAAAAATATCTGAAAAAGATGAAAAAACAATATTGCTTTTACATCAAAAATCAGAACATAAGAGAAATCTACCACCATATTTTGAAATTTAATGTAATACTAAAATTTGTTTGACGAATGAACATAGATTAAAATAAATAATTTTTATAACAAAGAGCATTTAATTTTTGATGCTCTTTTTTTTTATTTTTAAAAGTTATATTTTTAACAATAAATATCGTTTATCTATAAAAAATAAAAAATATAAAAATTATTTATTGACTAAATATATTATAAATAAATAAAAGAATAAGATGAGAAAAAGTATTTTTAATATAAAGTGTTGTGAAAAAAATATCTATAGTTGACAAAAATAAAAATAAAGTTTTAAATATAAGTATCTGGTCTGACCTGTAACCAATTATTAATGGAGGTGATTTTGTGTTAAATTTTATTTTGGCATTATTACCAATAATATTTTTGATAATTGTGCTGAGCTATTTTAAAATGCCTGGTTTTAAGGCCTGTCCGATTGCCTTGATAATTGCAGCTTTAGAGGCACTTTTCATATGGAAACAACCTGCAAAAGATGTATTTACAGGTTTTCTTGAAGGAGCTGCTATGGCGTTGTGGCCTATATGTCTTGTAATTATTGCAGCCATATTTGTCTACAATCTTGTTGTACATACTAAGTATATGGAAGTAATCAAGCAAATGCTTGTTTCCGTATCTAAAGACAAACGTATTCTTGCCCTTATAATAGCATGGGGCTTTGGCGGATTTATGGAGGGCATGGCAGGTTTCGGAACAGCTGTTGCAATTCCGGCGGGTATACTTGTGGCTGTCGGGTTTGAACCTTTATTTGCCGCTATAATATGTTTGGTTGCAAATACTACACCCGTCGCATTCGGCTCAATAGGTATTCCGACAGTTACTGCAATAAAAGTAACTGAACTTGATCCTATAATGACAGGTACAAGTATAGTGTTACAATCAGGTATTATGAGTATACTGGTTCCGTTTTTTTTAGTCGCTATGATTGGAAAACAAAATGGAAAAGGTATTGGAGAATCATTCAAAGGAGTCTTTCTTACAACACTTATATCAGGCTTCAGTTTCTTTGTTCCACAATATTTTACAGCCAGATTTATTGGACCGGAGCTTCCATCTATAATAGGTTCTGTTTTTTGTATGGGGGTTACAATCGGTTGTGCCAAGATATTTATAGGAGATAAACAAAGTGATTTTGATTTACCTTCAGAGAAATCTAATGAGAGCATAGATTTAAATAAAGGACTTGTGGCTTGCAGTCCATTTATATTCGTTTTATTATTCTTGGTTATAACATCTTCATTATTCCCTGCAATAAGAGGACCTCTTGCAGTTGTAAAAACTGCAGTTCAAATTTATTCAGGAGAAGGAGCGAAACCATATGAATTTTCTTGGCTTATTACTCCGGGAGTACTTATAATATTAGCAGGGATATTAGGCGGTTTGATTCAAAAATGTTCTTTAGGAGAAATATTCGGTATATTGTTTTCTTCAGTAAAACAGATGGAAAAGACTATAATAACTATAGTTGCAGTAATTTCAACAGCTAAAATAATGGGATATTCAGGAATGACACAAGATATTGCAAACTTTATGGTTGCAACAACAGGTAATTTCTATCCGCTTATTGCTCCGCTTATAGGTGCAATAGGTACTTTTGTTACAGGAAGTTCAACATCAAGCAGTGTGTTGTTTTCAAAATTGCAGTATTCAACAGCTCAGACGCTCGGTATGAATCCGACATGGTTAGTTGCTGCAAATACATTAGGTTCTACAGCAGGAAAGATAGTTTCTCCTCAAAGTATAGCAGTAGCAACTGCAGCTGCCAATATAGTAGGTGAAGAAAGTAAAATATTAAACGGAGTAGTTAAATATTTTGTGATATTTGCTGTTATATATGGATTGGTTGTCTTTTTTGGAGCAAACTTGTTTATATAAGAAAAACTTGATTTCGACATAAATAATCAGAGCTTTAAATTTAAATCATTGTCTATAATTTTTGCACAATATTTTTTAAATATTTTGTTGCAATATAATATAGTATTGTTATTAAAAAAATAAAAAATGTAGGAGGGTAAAATGAGCGAAACTAAATACAATAAGGTGACTCCGGAAATTATAGAGGAGTTTAAAAAAATCGTACCCGGTAAGGTACATACAGCGGATGATATAAATGAAGATTATTCACACGATGAAATGCCTATTTATGGTAATGGATATCCTGACGTACTTATAGAAGCAACTAATACAGAAGATATAGCTAAGATAGTTAAAATATGTTATGACAACAATATAGTTATTATACCAAGAGGAGCCGGCACGGGTTTAACAGGAGCAGCTGTTGCTATGTATGGCGGTGTTATGCTCGATATGACTAAGATGAATAAAATTCTTGAATATGATAAAGAGAATTTTGTTGTGAAAGTTGAACCGGGAGTTCTTTTAAATGATTTGGCAGAGGATGCTTTAAAGCAAGGACTTTTATATCCGCCTGATCCGGGTGAAAAATTTGCAACTTTAGGTGGAAACGTGGCTACAAATGCAGGTGGAATGAGAGCTGTAAAATACGGTACTACAAGAGATTATGTTAGAGCTATGACAGTTGTATTGCCTACAGGTGAAATCATAAAATTAGGTGCTACAGTTTCAAAGACAAGTACAGGTTACAGTCTTATAAATCTTATGGTAGGTTCAGAAGGAACTCTTGGAATAATAACAGAGTTGACTCTTAAATTGATCCCTGCACCAAAAGAAACTATAAGTCTTATAGTTCCGTTTGAAAATTTGGATGACTGTATAGCAACTGTTCCACAAATATTCTTGAATCACTTGAATCCTCAAGCTGTAGAATTTATGGAAAAAGAAATAGTGCTTGCATCTGAGAGATATATAGGAAGAGCGGTATATCCGAAAGAGGTTGAAGGAGTAGATATAGGTGCATATCTTCTACTTACTTTTGACGGTGAAGATATGGCTCAATTAGAAGAAGTTACAGAAAGAGCAGCTGAAGTCGTATTGGAAGCCGGAGCAGTAGATGTTTTGGTGGCTGATACACCAACTAAGAAAAAAGATGCTTGGGCAGCAAGAAGTACATTCCTTGAAGCAATAGAAGCTGAAACTGAATTACTTGATGAGTGTGATGTCGTAGTTCCTGTTAATCAAATAGCTAACTATTTAAAATATGTATATGAAATCGGTGAAAAATACGATTTTACAGTTAAAAGCTTCGGCCATGCAGGAGATGGAAACCTACACATTTATACTTGTTCAAATGATATGCAACTTGATGAATTTAAGAAACAAGTAGCTGAGTTTTTCGATTATGCTTATAATAAGGCTGCTGAAATGGGCGGACTTATATCAGGAGAGCATGGTATAGGATTTGGTAAACGTGATTATTTGGCAAGCTTCTCAGGTGAAGTGCAAATGAGATTGATGAAGGGAATAAAAGAAACATTTGATCCTAAGATGATACTTAATCCAGGAAAAGTTTGCTACAAAGTTAATTAAAAAGTTGAGTGTGGTTTATAAACTAATTGAATAATTGTTTTAATATAAATTTTACAAAGTT
Organism: Peptoanaerobacter stomatis; assembly: GCF_000238095.2. Lineage (NCBI taxonomy): Bacteria > Bacillati > Bacillota > Clostridia > Peptostreptococcales > Filifactoraceae > Peptoanaerobacter > Peptoanaerobacter stomatis. The sequence goes on along the minus strand of NZ_JH815226.1, from coordinate 166,488 downwards.
AAAAATTAGGAGGTTATGATCATGGCATATATTATTTCTGATGAAGCGAAAGATTTATTGAAAGATATTAAAAAATTCTGTGATAACGAGGTAAGAGAACAAGCGAAAGAATATGATAAAACAGGCGAATGGCCAAAAGAAATATATGACAAGGCTATAGAACAAGGATATACAGCGCTTGAAGTACCGGAAGAATATGGTGGAATAGGTTTATCAAGAGTAGATATTGCGGCACTTATGGAAGAAATGGCAAAAGCTGACGCAGGTTTTGCAACAACTATATCAGCAAGCGGATTGGGAATGAAACCTGTGCTTATTGCAGGAAACGAAGAGCAAAAGAAAAAAGTTTGTGATATAATATTAAACGGCGGATTTGCTGCGTTTGCACTTACCGAACCGGGAGCAGGTTCTGATGCAGGTTCAGGAAAAACAACAGCAGTAAAAGACGGAGATTATTATGTATTAAACGGTAGAAAATGCTTCATAACGAATGGGGAAATGGCTGATTTTTATTGTGTTACAGCTATGACAGACAAAGAAGCCGGCTTAAAAGGAATATCAATGTTCTTGGTAGAAAAAGGAACACCCGGATTAAGCACAGGTCACCATGAAGATAAAATGGGTATAAGAGGTTCAAATACTTGTGATGTAGTATTTGAAGATTGTAAAATACCTGCATCAAACTTAATAGGACAAGAAGGCAAAGGATTTAAAATTGCAATGCAAACATTGGATCAAGCAAGAACTTGGATGGGTTGTGTAGCTACAGGTATAGCTCAAAGAGCTATGGAGGAAGCAATAGCTTACACAAAAGAAAGAAAACAATTTGGAAAACCTATAATCAAAAATCAAGCTATACATTTCAAAATTGCAGACATGGAAATAAAAATTGAAACAGCTCGTCAAATGGTAGCGCATGCGCTTACAAAAATGGATATGGGATTGCCGTTCAGCATGGAATCAGCAATAGCAAAATGCTATGCGTCAGATATAGCAATGCAAGTAGCAAGTGAAGCTATACAATCATTTGGCGGATACGGTTATTCAAGGGAATATCCTGTAGAAAAACTTTTAAGAGATGCAAAAATATTCCAAATATTTGAAGGAACAAATGAAATATTAAGAATAGTAGTAGGTAACAATATAATAGCATAGAGATTTAAAAAAATTAAAATATAATTCAAATATTATTTAATCAAATTGGTTTTGTTTGATTATGTTTTAAGACAGACGTATGGATGATTTTTGCTTAAAAAATAATAGCCCTTGTAGATGATTTATTTACGTATTTTTTATAAAGTGAAGATAATTCATATGGAGATTTTAAGGCATATACAATTTGAGAGTGTAGATATTTTTATCCGCACTCTCAAAAAATATATAGTTTATTTATGTTGAAAAAAATAAAATATTGTTTTATTATAATGATTAGAACAGTTTTTTTAATTACGATCAATCTAAAATAATTACTTAAAAGAAAGGAGAGTATGGTATTTCAAAGTATCATACAATGAACAGATGAATATATTAGTTTGTATAAAACAGGTATTTGATGATTCTGTAGAGATTGGGTATGATGAGACATCTAATAAATTCTTGCCTGAAAATGTGGAAAAAGTAGAAAATGCGTTTGATACTTATGCACTTGAAATGGCTACAAGACTTAAAGAAAAAATAGGTGACACACATATTACGCTTTTATCTATAGGTACAGATGCTTCTAAAAATGCGTTGAAAAACGGTTTGGCTGTAGGTGGAGATGAGGCTACTGTAATTTTAAATGATAAATATCAAGATTCAGATTCATATTCAATAGCAAATGCACTTGCACAAGGAATAAAGAAAATAGAAGAAAAAATAGGCAATAAATTTGACATAATATTTTGCGGTAAAGAAACTACAGACTATACAGCAGGTCAAGTTGGAGTTATGCTTGCCAATGCTATGAATATGGGAGTTATAACAGACCTTGTCGATATAGACTATGTAGATGGAAAAGTTGTAGGAAAACACGAAACAGAAATGGGATATGATATGATAGAAGGCGTTTCTCCATGTGTTGTTACAGTTAGCAAACCTCCTTACGATCCAAGGTATGCTACTGTAAAAAATAAAATGGCAGCCAGAAAAAAAGTAATAGATGAAATATCAGACATATCACTTGATGACAGTAAGATAGTTGTTAAAAAAACATACTCACGCCCTAAAAGACAAGCCGGAGTGAAAATTGTAGGTAAAACACCTGAAGAAGCAGTAGCTCAAGCTATTTCTTTGATGAGTGATGCAAAGGTATTATAGGAGGTTTATATGTCTAATACAAATAATTTGATGGTATATATACAATGTGATGAAAATACTCCTATAAATGCGTCATTAGAAGCATTATCAAAAGGAGTAGAGCTTGGAAAAGAAAATAATCTTGATGTCATAGCAGTTTTGATAGGAAAATTTGATGAAAATACTGAAAAGATATGTAAAGATTATGGTGCAAATAAAATAATAGAAGCGGATGTTGAGCAATACAATATAAAATCATATGGAGAAATTGTAGTTAAATTGGTTAAAGAATATTCTCCAAAATTGTTTTTAGCAGGAACTACACCGGTTGCAAAAGATGTAACTGCATATGCATCTTCAAAGCTGGATATGGTAAGTTTATCCAATGTATCTGATATAAAAATGCAAGATGATTTTGAATTTACTATAGCTTTATATGGTGGAGCGGTTTTAAGAGATGCTTCTATAAATTCAGATACTACAAAATTTGCCCTTCTTAGTAGCGGGGCGTTTAAAAAAGTATTATCGCCGGTTGATAATGTGGAAATTATAAAAGAGGATTGTAGTGAACAAATAAAAGATTTATTGACAATCATAAAAGAAAGCGTAACTGAAATATCTGAGAGTGTAAATCTTGAAGAAGCTGAGATAATTGTGGCTTGTGGTAGAGGTATGGGTACACCTGAAGGATATAAATTAGTAGAAGACTTAGCAAAACAATTAGGCGGAGCAATAGGAGCTACAAGACCTGTAACTGAAAGCGGATTAGTTGCAAGAACACAACAAGTTGGACAATCAGGAAAAATAGTTGCACCTAAACTTTATATAGGTTGCGGTGTATCAGGAGCAGTGCAACACTTATCAGGAATATTAGGTTCAGACTATATAGTAGCAATTAATAAAGATGAAGATGCACCTATATTTGAAGTTGCAGATGTAGGTATAGTAGGCGATGCTATGGCAGTAATACCGCTTTTTATGGAAGAAATAAAAAAAGTAAAATAATTTTTCAGTATTAATTAAATTATTAATAATTGAGATAACTTTTTAGTAAATATCCTTAGTTTAAAGGAGAGATACAGTATGTTAATAAAATTTCCTTTTGGAAAAGAAAAAATTGAGGTAGAGTTGCCTGATTCTACTGACGTATTGGAATCAAAAGCTACAGAATATGTACCTACCAAATCACAAGAAGAGCTTGTACAAGAAGCTTTAGAAAATCCTATAGGTAGTAAGAGAGTGTCAGAATTGGCTGTAGGAAAGAAAAATATAGTTATTATAACTTCTGACCATACAAGACCTGTACCAAGTAAAGTTACTTTGCCTTTATATTTAAAGGAGATTAGAAAAAATAATCCGACTTGTGATATAACTATACTTATTGCTACAGGATTCCATAGAGAAACAACAAAAGAAGAAATGATAGACAAATATGGAGAAGATATAGTAAAAAGTGAGAAATTTGTAATCCATAAATCGCAAAATGATGAAGATATGGTATATCTTGGAAAATTACCTTCAGGAGGAGATTTGCTTATAAATAAGTTAGCTGTAGAGGCAGACTTATTGGTATCGGAAGGTTTTATTGAGCCTCACTTCTTTGCAGGATTTTCAGGTGGAAGAAAATCAATACTTCCCGGAATAGCATCACAAAAGACTGTTTTTGGAAATCACTGTGCGAAGTTTATAGCATCTGATAAATCAAGAACAGGAAATCTTGATGGAAATCCAATCCACAAAGATATGGAATTTGCAGCTAAAGAGGCTAAACTTGCATTTATATTGAATGTTGCGATAGATGCAGATAAAAAAGTTATTGCAGCATTTGCAGGAGATCCGTTTAAGGCACACGAAGAAGGCTGTGCATTTGTAAAAGGTCTTTCAGTTGTAGAAGGTACTGATGCAGATATTGTTATTACTACAAATGGAGGATATCCGTTAGATCAAAATATATATCAGTCAGTTAAGAGTATGACTGCTGCTGAAGCGTGTGCAAAACCTGACGGAATAATAATCGAAGCATCTAAATGCAACGATGGTCATGGGGGAGAATCCTTCTACCAAACATTTAAAAATGCAAAATCTGCACAAGAAGTCGAAGATACAATACTTAAAGTGAAGATGGAAGATACAATAGCTGATCAATGGGAAAGTCAAATATTGGCAAGAATATTGGCAAGACATGAAGTATTGTATGTAGCAGATGAATCAGCAAAACAAATATTGGAAGATATGCATATGCAATATGTACCTACTATCAAGGAAGCATTAGAAATAGCTCTTGAGAAAAAGGGTAAAAATGCAAAAATAGCGGTTATTCCTGAAGGAATATCTGTGATCGTAAATCCAAAATCTGCAAAATAAAAATTGTAAAGAATATTAAATTAAAGGCTATTTAAAAGGCAGACTGTTTTTCAACTGTTGAAAAAATTTATTCTTGTAGTATTTGAACTATGTGGTTGAAATCTAATTTTTTTTTCAGCGATAATTAAAATAAGCCTTTTTAATAGCCTTTAAGCTATTAATAAAAAACTGATTAAAAATGAATTATAATTATATTTTTATTAATAACTATGTAAATTAATCAAATACATTATGATGAAGAGTTATATACTATAAACTTAAAATGAGGGTGCATATCATGATAATGAAACCTATAAAAAATATAAATATTCCTAACAAGATAATGGAACAGATAAAGACAAATATAATGAATAAAGAATTAAGACCGGGAGACAGATTGCCTTCAGAAAGAGAAATAGCAGAAAAAACAGGAGCCTCAAGGGCGTCCGTAAGAGAAGCGTTAAGATCTCTGGAGATGATAGGGGTAATTAAAACCATATGGGGAGATGGCAGTTATGTAAATGACAACATAGAAGATAATTTGTCGGAATCAATAGAACTTTTATTTTCCCTAAGCGGACACAGCTATGAGCAGGTAGTGCAATTAAGACGAGCTATAGAAATAGAGACGGTATCATTGGCGGCTAAAAATGCGGATAAATCTGATATTTTAAGATTAAAAAAACTTTTTGACAAAATTGAAAATGGGAAAAATCCAACAGAAAGTGCAGAGTATGATAGACAATTTCATTATGAAATTGCGAAAATATCTAAAAATATATTTTTTACAAATCTTTTAAGAGGAGTAAACCATATAATGACATCATTTATCTTGATTACCAGAGAAAATATAATTGCCGGTGAAAATAGACCTATGATAACAAAACATCACGAGGATATAATATCAGCCATACAAGAAAACAATGAGAAGATGGCGAGAAAAGTTATGACACAACATATAGAAATGATTGAAAAATACTACAAAAGGTATTGAAAAAAGGATATACAACTTTAAAAAGTTAAAATATATCCTTTTTTATATTATAATAATTCTATTCCTAATTCTTCACATTTTTTAATATTTTTTTCATCCCAAACAGATGACTGAACTTCTCCTATATGTCGTTTTTCAAGCATATACATACATATTCTTGACTGACCGATACCACCTCCGATTGTGAGGGGAAGTTTTTCGCCTATAAGATCTTTATGGTAACTTTGTTCAAGTCTGTCTTCCTTACCGGAAATTTTTAATTGATTTAACAATGAATTTTTATCTACTCTTATACCCATACTTGAAAGTTCGATGGCATCATTCATTACAGGATTCCAAAACAGTATATCTCCGTTTAATGACCAATCATCATAATCCGGACTTCTGTCGTCGTGAGAAGCACCGTTTGAAAGTTTGCCTCCTATACCTTGTATAAATACAGCTTTTTTTTCTTTACAGATTGCCTTTTCTCTTTCCTTTGAATTTAAATCAGGGTACATATCAAGAAGTTCTTGTGACTTTATAAAATATATTTCATCCGGTAATTTTTGAGAAAAATAACCTTCATATTTTTCATTAATCATTTTTTCTGTATTTTTAAATACATCATATATTTTATTTACTATAGAATATAAATATTCTTCATTGCGATTTTCTACGCTTATGATTTTTTCCCAATCCCATTGATCTACATATATTGAATGAACTTCATCCAATTTTTCATCAGCTCTTATGGCATTCATATCTGTGTATAATCCTTCATTAAGTTTAAAACCGTATCTAAGAAGAGCAAATCTTTTCCATTTTGCAAGAGATTGCACTATTTCCAAATGTATATTGGAATCTCCTAAATCAAAAGATACAGGTTTTTCAATTCCGCTAAGATTATCATTAAGACCTGTTTCAGGTCTTACAAAAAGAGGAGCAGAAACTCTTGTTAAGTTAAGAGCTTTAGATAAATTGTTTTGAAAATAGTCTTTAACAGTTTTTATAGCTATTTGAGTCTGTTTTAAATCCATTTTTTTGTTTTGCATAAAAAAATCTCCCAATTAAAAAATCTATTTTATTTAAATTGTTTTTAGCAGTTTTGTTATTTTTTATACTTAAATAAAAGCTGATATTAATACCTGTTTAATTAATGGATATATTTATATAATTTATTTTAAGTATACTTAACTTCGCTTAGCTAATAAATTCTTAAAAACAGAAAATATCTGTTATTCTATTAACCTTTATTATAAAATTATAAAAAGTATATGAAAATAACAACTTATTATACACTTTTATATAAATTACAACAAGTATTTTTGACTATATTTTAAAAATATTGTTTTATATTAATTTTGTTTAAAAATTTTATAGATTTATCTCATATATTTGAAGTTTGAAAATATAATTATTTAAAGATTTAGGAATTTTATTAATGATATTTGTATTTTTTTAAATTATATATAGTCTGATATATCTATGATTTTACCCATTTTTAATGATTGTTGAATATCTATAATTCTTTGATTAGTGCTTCCTCTAAATTTCAATCTTAGATTTTTCAATATTTCTACATATCTTCCGTCTACAAGTATGTCACAATATGATATAATTTTTGTTTTTTCTGAATCTTCTAAAATTTCTTCATATGTATAACCTGAATATATCCATATTTTTTTGTTCACATCATCAGATGCTTTCCTTACTTGAGATAAAAAGTTACACATCTCGTCTACATTTTGTTGAAGAGGTTCTCCTCCGAGCAGGGTGAGACCGGAGACTTCATCTTCTTTTATATATTTTATTATTAAATCAATCTCTTTTTGTGTAAACTCTTTTCCGTACGAAAAATCTTGGTATTCTTTGTTAAAACAGTTATAGCAGTTATGTGTGCAGCCGGTAAAAAATACGCTTGTTCTTATTCCCAGACCGTTTGATATATCATAATGTCTTATTTGTGCATATTTCATAACAATTCCTACTTTTTATAAATTTATACAAAAACCTAATTAGATACTGAAAAATTTTTATTTTATACTAAACTCTATTACAAATTATAAAATTTAGATAATTTGTTGTTTCGAAAAAATATAAATTTTTAAACATATAATTGTAATGTATTTTTAATTAGTGTTTAGTATAAGATATGATTATACTATTATCCAATGAAACGTAGATACTTTTAATATAATACTCAGATATATTTTGCTTTAGGCAATTTTTTATAAATATCTGTTTTTAAGATATTTATAAAAAATTAAAGGAGTACGTTTAATTTTGTACCCCTTTTAATTTAATACTAAATTTGAGATAAATAAGCTGTTTACAAATATTTAAAGATATTTATTATAGTAGCTGTAGTGAAGCAAATTGGGTGTAAACAATTATAAATGCATTACTCTGTCTTTTATATCTTTTGTTCTTCCTTTTGACCAGTAATTTTCTCCCAAGTATCCGCAAGTACGTCTTACTACATTCATTTTTTGCATATCTTTATTGTGACACTGTGGGCATTCCCATTCTAAATCATCATTTACTATAATTTCACCATCATAGCCGCATACTTGACAGTAGTCAGACTTCGTGTTAAATTCTGCATAAGTTATATTGTTGTACATAAAATCTATTACAGATTCTATAGCTTCTATATTGTTTGTCATATTAGGTATTTCTATATATGATATGCAGCCACCTGTTGATATTTTTTGAAAATCGGATTCAAGTTTTAGCTTATTAAATGCATCTATCTCTTCTGATGGTGTTACGTGATATGAATTAGTGTAATAACCTTTATCTGTAACGCCTTCTATTATTCCGAAGTTTTCTGCATCTATTTCACAAAGTCTACCGGCAGTTGATTCGCTTGGTGTACCATATAATGTAAATGCCAATCTTGTTTCCAATTTCCATTTATCTGCTCTACTCTTCATAAAATTAAGTATATCAAGTGCAAATTGATGTCCTTCATCTGTTGTTATAGAATCGTCTAACATAGCATATACAGCTTCATGTAAACCTATATATCCGACAGATATTGTAGCATAACCGTCTAAAAATAATTTTCCTATTTTTTCGCCTTGCTCTAATCTTGCTATTGCACCATATTGCCAATGTATAGGTGATACATCTGACGGTTGATTTTTAAGCAGATTATATCTTAGAAGTCCCATTTCTTTTATTAAATTAAGTCTTTCTTCGAGTATGTTGTAAAATAGGTTTTTATCTTTGTTTGCAAGTATAGCTACTTGTGGTAAGTTAAGTGTCTGCACTCCTATGTTCAACCTACCTTCAAATTTATATTCGCCATTTTCATCTTTGTAAGCAGGTAAAAAACTTCTACAACCCATAGGAGAAAATGTATTGCCTTCATATATCTCCGACATTTTTTTCTCGCTTATATAGTCAGGATACATTCTTTTAGCTGTACATTTTGCAGCTAATTTAGTAAGATAATAGTATTTTCCGCCTTTTGTTGTGCTTTCATTCAGAACGTATACAAGCTTTGGAAAAGATGGAGTTATTTTTACTCCGACTGCATTTTCGATTCCTTCTATCCTTTGATTCAAAACTTCTTCTATTATCATTGCCATTTCGTCTTCATACGGCATACCTTCCTTTATATCCATAAACATGGTTACAAAAGGGGCTTGACCGTTTGTAGTAAGTAGTGTATTTACCTGATATTGTATAGTTTGGATTCCTGATTGAAGTTCTTTTTTTGTGAGTTTGGAAGCTATTTTTTTTGCAGTTTCTTCATCTTTTACATCATCTATTATGCTGTTGTAGTATTTTTTGTATGAAATAGGTAAAAATTGGGCTAAATGCTTTAAATCTACTGATTGACCACCATACTGATTACTTGCAACCTGTGCGATTATCTGTGTCAAAACTGTACAAGCTACCTGAAAAGAGCGTGGCTTTTTGATTTGTTTTTTATTTATAACAGTTCCGTTTTCAAACATATCACCTATGTTTATAAGGCAACAATTTGTCATTGGCTGAAGGATATAATCCATGTCATGTATATGAATGCTTGCGTTTTTATGAGCTTGTACAAGATGAGCAGGGATTAATTTTCTCATTGCAATATCTTTTGATATCTCACCTGCCAACAAATCCCTTTGAGTAGAGTTGAGGATAGCATCTTTATTGGAATTTTCATTTATTACTTGCTCATTTGTTCTATCTATAAGAGTCATTATATTTTCATCTGTAGTATTATTTTCTCTTTGATATTTTCTTACAGCCTTATAAGCTTCATATACCTGTGCTGTTGTATTTTGACCGTGAGCTATAAGTTTGTTGAAAACTTTGTCTTCTATTGTAAATATAGAAATTTTCGTTATATTCTCGTTTACACATTCACTATATATTTCTTTTGCGACATCTACAGCAATTTGATATGAGTAGATACCGCTACCATATTTCATAGCTTTTTCAATAGCTCTGACTATTCTTTGTTTATCGAAATCTACTTCTTTCCCATTTCTTTTTATAACTTTAATTTGCATTTTAATCCCCTATCCGTTTTTTATCGAAGCAAATCTATATTTAAAAATAATAAAAACATCAAATATATTCTTTAAATCACAATTCTCTAAACTAATTTCATAGACGTTGTGTCAGTATTGATAATGTATTAAATATGCCGTATTATTAAGTAAATTATGAAATTAATTTATGCTTAGAAATTATTTACAGAAAATTACAAGAGTTTTATAAAATATATCAATTTTATAAAAAGTAAAAAATATTTTAAAACCTTTTCTTTAAAAGTAAATCAAAGTGCAATATGTCGTAATAATTTTTATGTAATAGTATAACGCACTTTCTAATACACAATATTTTGTTAAATTTTAATATTAGAATACTATATATTGTGTGCTATAATATTTTACTACAAATTTTTTTAAAATCAATTATTGACTTTTTTAAAAATTTGTAGATACATTGCAATTATCTATTTTGTTATTAAAAAAAATTTTTGATATATTATTTAAAACTTTTTATTTAAAATTTTAAGCGAGCAATTTTATAAATATAGTATGTTTATTTTTATAATTATCGTAATGATAAAAAATGGATAAAATATTTATAACACCTTGATATAAGGGTTTGAAAACAAAAAATCATTATTTATTTTTTTTATATTTTATGTTAATATATATTAAACAATTGCAAATTTATTTATATCATATAAAAAATTTGTGTACACAAAAATTTAAATTAAAAAACTATACTATTTGTCTTTATGAGTGCAAATGAATTTAGAATATTATTTTTTTGCACAACTGATTAAACGAGAGTTTTATCAGTGTATATTTTAAATTCGTTGGATAAATTATTGTATTGTTTTTTAAGCAACTAAATTTTTGTATTTACATGAAAGATTTATATATTATTATGTGATTGTATAAAAATAATAATATTATTGGGAGATAATAAAAGGGGAGATAATTATGCCTGAAACTTATAGTTTTACGGTCAATGGTAATGTGATTGAGACTGATAAAGACAAGTCGCTTTTAAGGTTTCTTAGAGATGATATGAAGCTTAAATCAGTAAAAGACGGATGTAGTCAAGGTGCTTGCGGAACTTGTACAATAATAGTAGATGGCAAAGCTACAAGAGCCTGTATATTGACAACTAAACGAGCGGTAGGAAAAAATATTATAACAGTTGAAGGTCTTAGTGACAGAGAAAAAGAAGCGTTTGTATATGCTTTTGGTGCAAAGGGAGCTGTACAATGCGGATTTTGTATACCTGGAATGGTTATATCAGGAAAAGCCTTGATTGATACCAATCCGGATCCTAATGAAGATGAAATAAAAGAGGCGTTAAAAAATAATATATGCAGATGTACAGGTTATAAAAAGATAATCGAAGGAATACAATTAGTTGCAAAAATCCTAAGAGGGGAAAGCAGTATAGATGAAGAACTTGAAAAAGGCCATAAATATGGTGTAGGAGATAATGCTTTCAGAATTGATGTGCGTGAAAAAGTTCTTGGATATGGAGAATATGTAGATGATGTTGAAATAGATGATATGTTACACGTTTCAGCCGTAAGAACAAAATATCCGAGAGCTAAGATTATAGATATAGATTTTTCTGAGGCACTCAAATTAGATGGAGTAGTAGCAGTATTAACAGCAGAAGATGTACCGAATAATAAAGTTGGACATATACAGCAAGATTGGGATGTAATGATTGCAAAAGGTGATATTACGAGATGCATGGGAGATGCCATATGTTTGGTTGTTGCAGAAAGTGAAGAAATACTTAAAAAAGCAAAACCTCTTGTAAAAATTGAATATGAAGTTTTAGAACCTGTAAGAAATATAGATGAAGCTATGAAGGAAGATGCACCTAAGTTACATCCTAACGGCAATTTGTGTCAAAGCAGACACGTTACTAGAGGTAACGCTAAAGAAGCTATTGCAAACTCTAAATATGTAGTTACTCGTACTTATGATACACCTTTTACGGAACATGCGTTTTTAGAACCGGAATGTGCTATAGCTTTTCCTTACAAAGATGGTGTAAAGATATACAGCTCAGATCAAAGTGTTTTTGATACGAGAAAAGAAGTATCTATAATGTTAGGTTGGGATAAAGAAAGAATAGTTGTAGAAAATAAACTTGTAGGTGGTGGATTTGGCGGAAAAGAAGATATGTCAGTTCAGCATATAGCTGCTCTTTGTGCAGTGAAATTACAAAGAACTGTAAAAGCCAAGTTTACGAGAGATGAATCATTGGCATTTCATCCGAAACGTCATGCAATGCATGGAACATTTACCCTTGCTTGTGACGAAAACGGTATATTTACAGGCCTTGATTGTGATATATATTTTGATACAGGTGCATATGCTTCATTATGTGGGCCTGTATTGGAACGTGCCTGCACGCATTCAGTAGGTCCATATTGTTATCAAAATACGGATATAAGAGGATACGGTTATTATACAAATAATCCCCCTGCCGGAGCTTTTAGAGGTTTTGGTGTATGCCAAAGTGAGTTTGCATTGGAGTCAAATATAAATATACTCGCAGAAATGGTAGGAATATCTCCATGGGAGATAAGATATAGAAATGCTATAGAGCCTGGAAAAGTACTTCCTAACGGACAGATAGCAGATTGTTCAACAGCACTTAAAGAAACACTTGATGCGGTAAAAGATGTGTATGAAAAGAATTATCCGAATGCAGGTATAGCTTGTGCTATGAAAAATGCAGGTGTTGGAGTTGGACTTCCTGACACAGGACGTGCAAAATTAATAGTAAATGACGGAATTATTGAAATTTATTGCGGAGGTTCTGAGATAGGGCAAGGTTGTGCTACGATTTTTATACAAATGGCTGCAGAAACTTTAAATATGCCTAAGTCAAAATTTAAAAATATGGGTTGTAATTCTGAGATTGCACCTGATTCAGGAACTACATCAGGTTCAAGACAAACACTTATAAGTGGAGAAGCTGTAAGACGTGTATCATCATTACTTAAAAATGATCTCGATAAGGTAGACGGAGATTTAAGCAAACTCGATGGAAAAGAATATTATGATGAGTATTTTGAGCCTACAGATAAATTAGGTGCAGATGTACCTAATCCGAAATCACACGTTGCTTACGGTTATGCGACTCATGTTGTTATATTGGACGATGATGGCAAGGTAAAAGAAGTTTATGCTGCACATGATTCAGGGAAAGTTGTAAATCCTATATCTATACAAGGACAAATTGAAGGTGGAGTGCTTATGTCGCTTGGATATGCACTTACGGAAGATTTTAAACTTCAAGATTGTGTTCCTAAATCAAAATTTGGTACATTAGGTCTTATGAAATCAATAGATATACCGAAAATAAATGCTATATATGTAGAAAAAGACGAATTGCTCGGAGTTGCATATGGTTCAAAGGGAATAGGAGAAATAGCCACAATACCTACTGCACCGGCAGTTCAAGGAGCATATTATGCGAGAGATCATAAGTTAAGACCAAAACTACCTATGGAAGACACATTCTATACAAATAAAAAGAAAAAGTAAAATTTTGGTAAAATTTTTACTTAAATACATTATAAATTATATATTGCAGTTAATTAAGAAATCAGTGCTTTATTATTTGAGCACTGATTTTTTATTGAAAAAATAATTATGAGGTAGTATAATTTAAATTGCAATTTTAGAATTTTGTTTTTAATGAAAGATTATATCAATATTAAACTAAAATACTAATATATTAGGTTATAAAGTTGTATATTTTTAAATTTTTGCTATTGTTTTATATTAAAAAATAATAAGTTTAATAATACATTTATTTTATAGTTATTTTACGATATCTACTATTTGTTATGCAATATTATGGATTTCATTTTTTATAAATATATATTTTATTGAAAATAAGATTTATTGAAAAATTTAGCTTTAAAAGGAGTGAATAAGATGAGTAAAAATATTAAAGGTGTTTTAATGTGCATACTGATAGCTGTTCCTGCATGGATACTCGGAAATATTAAGCCTGTAATAGGTGCTCCTGTATTTGCCATACTGTTCGGTATGATAATAGGTATATTTTTTAAGGATAAGGGCGATTTTTTGAGTGGCATTGCATTTACATCTAAAAAAGTATTACAATATGCCGTTATATTGTTAGGATTCGGACTCAACTTAAAGACGGTTTTATCTGTTGGAGCTACCTCATTGCCTATAATATTATCTACTATACTTACATCGCTTATAGTTGCTTATTTTATGTCTAAATTGTTTAAAATAGATACTAAGATAGCCACACTAATAGGTGTAGGTTCATCTATATGTGGAGGTTCTGCAATAGCGGCTACTGCTCCGGTGATAGATGCTGATGATAGTGACATTGCTCAGGCAATATCAGTTATATTTTTATTTAATTTGATAGCGGCACTTATCTTTCCTACAATAGGAATGATATTGGGATTTTCTAATGACGGTTTTGCACTTTTTGCAGGAACTGCTGTAAATGATACATCTTCTGTAACTGCTACTGCATCAGCTTGGGACAGTATACATAATACAGGTTCATTAGTATTGGATAAAGCGACCATAGTTAAACTTACGAGGACTTTGGCTATAATACCTATAACATTGACACTTGCAATATATAGAGCAAAAAAAACAGCAGATAAAAACGCATCTATAGATATAAAGAAGATATTTCCTATGTTCATATTATATTTTGTTATTTGTTCGTTTGTTACAACTTTAGCAGAGGTTTTGATAGGAAATAATGTAATAAATCAGAATATGGCAGTATATGTTCATGAGTTTTTCCACATTGCTAAAAAATTGAGCAAATTTTTTATAGTTATGGCAATGTCTGCTATAGGGCTTAATACTGATATAGTAAAACTTATAAAATCAGGCATAAAACCCATGATATTGGGTAGTTGCTGTTGGTTATCAATTATAATAATGAGTATAAGTATTCAAAAAATAATAGGTGTTTTTTAGAATGTATACAAATAAACACTGAGAAAAATATTTGTTTATATTATTTATATGAAAATATGCCTATAAAAATAATTCTATTATACTTTTTTTGTTTAGAGAAAATAAATAATTCTATTGCAAAATTTGTGAAAACTAATATAATAGTGATTGTAAAGTAATTTATGGAAAGCTTATATACATAATTAGGTAATTTTGATATATATATTTTATTTTTATTATAAAAGTTGAGGCTGTTTTTTTATGGATAATTGTAGCTATAAGAAGATATTAAAACTTATAATAATTGCAAATTTATTATTTTTTTCATTGGCTAATTTGACAAATATATATAATATTGTAGGAAATATACTAAATTTGTTCATTCCGGTTATAGTTGGGATATGTATAGCATTTATCCTTAATATCCCTATGATGTTTTTTGAAAAATTGATTGGGAGAATAATTAGAGGACAAGGTACATATAGGTTTCAGGCTATATTTATAACGATAATTGTATTTATATTTTCAATATATTTTATAACATCTATGATAATTCCGGAGATTGCAAACAGTATAAATGAAATTAGTACGAAATTGAATAGTGTGGATTCGGTGGAGTCTTTTTTAAAGCTACATGGTAATTTAAAAATATTTGACAATATCGGCATAGACATATCATCTATGATTGACAGTGCAGTTAATTTTATAAAAAAATCTTCGGTTCTTTATGCATCTACTACGATTCAATCCATACTTTCTTTAACTGCAACTTTTTTTAGCGGATTGATAAGTTTATTCATTGGGATAGTTTTTTCTATATACATACTTGCACAAAAAGAAAACTTGATTGAGCAAGCAAAAAGATTAATACTGGCTATATTCGGAAATGAACGTTCAGAACATATAGTTGAATTTTTTAAAGTTGTAAATACTTCATTTTCAGGATTCATTGCAGGACAAGGCACTGAATCTGTGATACTTGGCTTTTTATTTCTAATATCTATGAGTTTGCTTGGTATACCAAAAGCTATTCCAATATCTGCAATAATAGGAGTTTTTTCTTTAGTTCCATTGTTTGGTGTTGCAATAGCTTGTGTGTATGGAGTATTATCCATAGTGATAGTAGAACCTATAAAAGCATTGTGGTTTTTAATATTGTTTTTAATATTACAACAATTGGAAGGGAATTTGATATATCCGAGAGTTGTAGGAAAATCCGTAGGCTTGCCGGGTATATGGGTGCTTTTTGCAATAACAGTTATAGGAGGATTTGCAGGATTTTTAGGAATGATAGTTGCAGTACCGACAATGTCGGTTATATATACATTGGTTGAAAGATTTGTAAACAATAGGTTAAATAGATTGTAATACATTAATAATGAAAGGGATATTATGGGTTATAAAATAAAAAAAGTTATTCTTTTTATAATTGCCATAAGTTTTGTTTTATATCAAATAGCAGCATTTCGCAAGATTAATTATGCTATCGATATAAGTAAATCTATAAATAGCTTAGCGATAAGTATATTTATTTTTTTTAATTTAAAAAATGGCAAAGAAAAAAATAATTTAATATATTTTTTAATAGGAGTATTTGTATTTCTTGCCTTTGTCACAGATATGGGATATGTTATGCTTAGATTCAAGTTTCTTCCATATGTTTTTGTGAAAAGTCTAATTGATATGATATACTTGATAATACCTTTTGTTATTGCAACCGTGTGTTTTTTTATAATAAAATCAGAGTGGTCCTGTGTCGATAAGAAGCAATCTTTTATGAACTTTATATTGCTTTTTATATGTTCATACTATATGCTTAGAGGCATAATAAATATTATGTTTCCGAGAATATTGCTGTCGCTTGGAGATTTAAACATAATTTTTACATCTATAACATTATCAATGTTATTACTTACTCTTATAATACTGCTATCATCTAATTCACAAAAGATAATATTTTCAAATTTTATGACAGGAGTTACAGTTTCTTTGATTATATTTTCTGTGGTTGGTTCGGTATTTGTATATCAAGCTTCTACTATATCTTACAGTTCTACCGTATTATTAGACGTATTGTATGTAATACCTATAAATATTATAGCAATAGCTGTATATTTATATCATAGAAAAGAAAATAGCAGTATTGTTTCAAATGATAAAGATGAAAGTATAAAATATACACTAAATAGATCAAGCGGATATATAGTTACTTTGATATTGTTCGTTATTATGGTAACTGATGTGGTTTTATACAGGCTGAAAGCACTTTCAAATTCACAAATTTTGGTAGCATTTTTTGCAATGATAGTATATTTGCTTATAGCACTATATTATACGAGCCTTAAAGAAAACAAGATCTTGTTGGAATCTCAATTACAGATAAATTATGAGCTTGAAAAAAGAGTATATGAAAGAACTAAAGAATTAGAAGAAAAAAATAAGGAATTTTTAAAAATAATAAATACGGATTCCTTAACTATGCTTGGCTCAAGAAAATATCTTATGGATATATTAGATTCATATGATGAATATCCTATAGAGAATGTAATAATTTTTATCATAGATATATTAAATTTTAAAATTATTAACAATACTTCAGGACATAAAACAGGAGATATGGTTTTAAAGGAAGTATCACGAAGGTTGAAGAATATATTCAAAGGGGAAAAAGTATTTCGAACGGATTCTAATGAGTTTGCAGTATTAATACAAGATAATAAAAATATGTCTCAGTTAGAAGATATAGCACAAAACATTACATTGGAATTGACAAATCTAATATATATAGATACGGATTTCATAAATATCGATGTAGCAATAGGTTGTTGCAAGTATGAAAGAAATATGGCAAATTATTCGGAATTATTAAAAAATGCCGAATATGCTTCAAAAGAAGCTAAGATTGATTATAAGTCATTCAACAACTATAGATTTTATGATCAGGAAATGGCTGATAAGATAAACAGGAAGATTACTATAGAAGGGCTTTTGAGAACTATAAACTATGATGATGAGTTTGCGATGTTTTTTCAGCCTCAATTCAGCATAGATGGAAGTGAATTGATAGGTATGGAATCATTACTTAGATGGAACAGTCCTGTTTTAGGCAATGTTTCACCGGGAGAATTTATAGCCATAGCGGAAGAGAGCAATGCGATATTAAAAATAGTTCAATGGACTATAAAGAAATCATCGGAACAGATAAAAGAATGGAATTTAAAATATAATAAGAATTACAGAATATCCATAAACATATCGCCTAAATATCTTAAAAATTATGATTTTTTAAGTGAAGTAAAGTATTTTGTAGATGTAAAACATATAAATCCTGTTTGGCTGGATTTTGAAATGACAGAAATGAGCGTAATGCAAGCAGGAGAGTCTATATGTAATCTTTTTGATAAACTTCACAACATGGGAATAAATATAAGTATAGATGATTTCGGTACAGGATATTCATCACTAAGTTATATCAAAAATTTCAATATAGATAAGATAAAAATATCTAAAGAACTTGTAGATAATATAGTTACTGATAAAAATGAATATATGATAGTAAATGCCATAATAATGATGTCGAAAGGTCTGAAATTGGAAACAATAGCAGAAGGTGTTGAAGAAAAAGAACAAAAAGATATATTATTGGAGCTTGGATGTGATCAGATACAGGGATATTATTACGGCAGACCGGTTAATGCACAAGAGTTTGAAAAAACATATTTGATAAATAGAATATAAAATAAAAAACTTATAATTTATTATAAGTTTTTTATTTTTTGCTATAAATTTTGAAATATTCAATACTAAGTACTAATTAAAACTGTATTATAATTATATTATCTAAAAAATCATATTTTTTTAAATTGAAAAATATATAAAAATTAGAAATTTTATATTTTGTAATAGTGTTTTAGTATTAAATTATAAAATAATAGAAAATTTTATTTTTTTACAAGTTTATAAAAATATGATTTGAAAATATCTTTTTTTAAAATATATGTTGATAAAATAAAAATAATATGGTACACTTTAAATAAGTAAAAGGGACTATTTTTAGAAATGAAATGGTATTGTTGTAATATAAAGTGTTTATTTAAACCATTTTTTTTGTTAAATATGTTTCAGCAGACTTTAACGTATTTCAGTACAGCAAAAATCTGATAAAATTTTATTAACAATTGATACTAAAACCGTGTTTTAAGTAAAATATTGAAAGTTATTATAAAAATATAATGTGAATTATATGATATTTTTTAATATTTTTAAATCGAAAACTGGTTAAAAGAAAGGAGAGAAGAATGAAACAAAAAAGTAAACCGATCAGATTATTGAGCTTTATATTAACTTTTATTTTACTGATAGGAAGTATATCGGTTCCAAAAAATTTATATGCGGATGAATCCGACGATGTGAGTGGTATATTAGAAAAAGATGTTATTTTAATGCAGGACGGAAATATAGTTCCTGAGGGTGGAAGTATAGTTATGGACAAAAACTTCCAGTTAAAAGTAAGTATAAATGTACCTGTTAAAAAATCGGATCCTGCGCCCCTTAAATATGTCAAACATGGAGATAAAGCTAAGATAAAAATAGGGAAAGGTATAGATATAAAGGATATAAATAATTCTTTTGAATTAAAAGATGATAGAGAAAAGATAAAAATAGGAACGGCAAAATATACAAAAGATGGAGATACTCTTTTCTTAAATATATCTTTTGACGGAAGTAAAGATTTTTTTGAAAATGCCAATAAATTGCAGTTTTCAATCAGTGATACATTTATGATAGATAAGCAGGTAATACCTGCATATACGGAAGTGTATATATTGGGCAAAAAATATAAAACTGTTCCGGGAGAAGGGTATATATCAATAGAAAAAACAGGAAAAGCAGACTATAACGATGCAACTGTAGAATGGACAGTAAATATAAAGAAAAATTCATATAAAGATGAGGCTGAATTAAAAGATTTTTTATTTTACGATGATTTAAAAACTGTCGGAGATTATGTAAAAGGCAGTTTTAAAGTTGGTGAAAATGCTGTGCCGGAAGATTCCATTGAATGGAATGACATATCTAAAGAATTAAAATATAAGTTTAAGGACACAGATAAAACACCACTTACAATCAAGTTCAAGACTCAAATAGGTGCAGAGTTTTACTCCACTCCGGCTGAGTATCAAACAGCTGTCAAAAACAACCAAAAGTTAACACTTACAAAAGAAAATACAGCTAAAATTCTTAAAAATGATAAAGAATATGCTCAAGATAATTCGGCAGTAACGATTGACAGAATGTGGATGAAAAAGTCTGCAAAAGGAAGCACAGCCGAATATTATAAGGAAAATAACGATTATTATATAGATTGGGTAATAGAGTTCAACAGTGAGAGAAAATCATTAAAGAATGTAAAAATAGAAGATAAATTACCTCAAGATTATTATAATAGCGGTACAAAACTTGAATTTGTAAGTGCTATATTGGAAAAAGAAGTATTAAAAGACGGAAAATATGAAAAAGAAAGTAAAAATATAACACCGGAAAATAATAATTCTATTTATAATGTAGGAAATATAGACGGCAAGATAAAACTTACTATAAAATCCAAGATTTTAAATTATACGGATAATTTGGAAACAGGTCCGTCAAAAAGATTTTCGAATATAGGTGTTATAACTTGGGGTTACGAAGGGCAACTGAAGTTGAATGATCAAAAAGCGGTTACAATAGGTAATCCTTTAATTAAAAAAAGAGCGGTAAAAAAAGACGGAAATTATACAGGGCAAGAAATCACGTGGAATATAAAAGTTGAAGGAGATAAAAATATAAGAATAACGGATAAAACATATGTCTATGATATGATGATTTTTGATCCTGATGCAAATTTGGAGAATATCCGAAAAGGAAATTACCAAATACGTAAAAATGATGAAACACCTGTAATTTCTTTGAACGGAGTGAATATTGGTACAACTGAAGGAAAACAAAGTCTTCTTCCAAAAGATGCTCAAGGAAATATACAAATGAACTGGATAAAATTCCAGAAATATACGGATAAATTTGAAGTTAAATCTCCGGTAGGACAAAACATAGAACATAAAACATATAAGATTTATGTAGATAATGCAGATAATGAAGAAAATTATCATGTATATGCAGGAGATTTGTTGGAAGTATCCAATTTAAATCAAGACAGTATGAATGAATTTACATTTACAACTGTAATAACGGATCATAGAATATTATTAAATGCTCTTCAACAGGGAACAAGCGGACTGAAATTTAACAAAAATTTCAATATATCATATATGTTCACAGATAAAAAATTTGTTAAAAGTGCAGAAGATTGGCCGTTATATAAAGCGAGGATGCTTGAAAAGCAAGCTCTACCTGCAATAAATTCAGATGTAATAAAATCAAATTATAACGATATTGATAAAATTAATGACAATATATTCGACAATAATACAAATACACCTATAGATAATAGAAAAAACTCATTTAATACAAAAACAAATTCTGCTATATTCAGACTCAGCATAAATGCGGCTGGTATAGATAATACAGCCGGCAATAATGTAATCGGAGATATAGTGGTGGAAGATATGTTGCCTGAAGGTTGGGAACTTACTGAAATAGTTGCAGGTAAAAATTATTTGTTATATGAGGGAGAGAGATTTGTTTCTTATACCAATGAAGACAACAAAGATGCAACGGTAAAGGCTGTAAAATATACAGATGTAGACAGCAGTGATTTTCAAGATAAACTTATCACTGATTTTTCGGATGTTAACAAACCTAAATTTACTTTCAAGAAAATAACAAAACCGTATGTTATTTTGTTAGAGGCTAAACCTAAGGATGCAAATAAATTTTATAAAGAGATAAGAAATATTGCGACAGTTAATATTAGAAAAAGTTTTTTAAGTGATGATCAAGTTATAGATACTACCAACCCTAAATTTTATGATAAATTTATAAGTGATGAGAGTAATATTGAAAATGGTTATTTGGAATGGACGATTCAATATGACCCGAATAATTATTTGACGAAAGATGAGATTGTTATAGCCGATAAACTCGGAAGCGGACTGGAAATAAGAAGAGAGCCTTATACAAATGATTTACAATTTGACGGTAAAAATTATAAAATTGTAGAAGGCAAAATTGTAAATAAAACTGAATCTGGAAAACCTGTTAAAGCTTTTGAACAAACAGCACTTCATACAGAAAAAGAATATTTGGAGAAATATATAAAATATGACAGAAACAGTAGACAACTAAGTTTCACCATACCTGATAAAAATAAAGCGTATCAGTTTATGTATATTACGGATGTCTATGGAGAAACGGGAGATGCGGTTAATAATAAAGCATTCATTCAGGGAGAAGGAGACGTTGACTCTGTAGATAAGAGATATGTGATTCCTAACAGAGCTATAGATATAAATAAATCTATAGTTGCCGAGTTGAATATAAAAAAGGTTGACGGAAATGATAAACCGTTAAAAGGCGTAGAATTTGAATTAAAATCTGTAGACGGGCTCTATGTGGCTTCTAAAACTACGGATGAAAATGGAGAAATTATTTTTGAACGTTTAAAATTCGGTAAATATAAGCTGAAAGAAATTAAAACATTAGACGGTTATATTCCGGATACAAAAGAGTATAATGTCACTATTATAAAATTAAAGGACAATTATGAAATAGATATAGAAACGGACGGAAATACCAATATAAGAAAAGATAAAAATAAAATAACCGTAATAAACAGACAGATAGTACCGTCTACTACATCGGCAACACTTTTTGTAAATAAGCGAGTTGAAGGTAAGTGGGCTGATAAAAATGACATTTTTAAATTTAAAGTTGAGTTTAAATATAAAGACGGTACACCTTTTGACGGTATGTTCGATTATTATTTGAACGGAATAACAGGCAAGATAGGTAATAATGGTGAATTTGAGTTAAAAGACGGCGATAATATAACAATAAAGGAAATACCTACAGAAATTAATTATATATTGACAGAAACTGATTACAAGGATTATATACCTTATGAAAAGGTCAAATCAGGAACAATAACTACAAAACCTCAGTTGCAAAGAGTTGAGTTTGTCAATAGAACTACTACACATGGACAGCTGAAAATAGAAAAAGAAGTGTCCGGTTCTGTCGACGACAAATCAAAAAAATTTAAATTCAGATTCAATATAGGAAATGATCCTGATAAGAATTATACCTATGAATATAAAGGTTCTGACGGAGAAATAATTAAAGGATATATAAAAGCAAAAGACACCATAGATCTTTCAGATGGAGAATATATAATAATTAAAGGTATAAAATTCAATACAACTTATGAAGTAAGTGAAGATGTTGATAATAATTATACTACAACTGTTAACGGAAAAGACGGTAGAGAAGAAAAAGGAACTGTTGTAACAGAAGAAGGAGACATTGTAAAATTTGTAAATACTCGAATTGTAACACCTCCTGGACCTAATACTCCTGATGATCCTACACCGCCTAAACCTACAGATCCTACTCCAAATACACCGCCTGACAGACCGGATAGACCTGAAAAACCGGATAAACCGGACAGACCTGAAAAACCGAATTTACCTACACCGTCAATACCGAGTTATCCGATAGATGATACACCGAATCCTAACGATCCTAATTCGCCTGATAATATAGTAGTATCAGATGAAGACGGAGTACCGCTTGGAACATATACTAAGAGAGAAAATCCTGACGGCAGTATAGAATATGTAGATGAAGACGGAGTACCGCTTGGAGATTCGAAATTAGTCAAAACAGGGAATGAATTTCCTCAAGGAACATTAATTATGACTTCTATTTTATCACTATTCGGACTTATAATATTAAGACGATATAGAAAAAATGATAGATAGATTAAAAAGGAAAAAATATTATTTTAATATAGATATAATTAAAAATCATTTATCTTATTGATATTGAACAACATAAAAAATGTATAAACAGGAAATTTGAATATAAATTTTTATAATAAAAAAGAGATTGTTTGAAATATGCTTATTATTTTGCAAACAATCTCTTTTTTAATAAAGTTTTTTAATATTCTAATACTGAACATTAATTGATACTAATACCTGATACTAAAAATCAATTAAATATCTACATAATTGTGTTGCAACAAAACTACTTATAATCTATAAATATATAATCTCATAAAGTATGAAATACTTGGTATTATAAATGATGATTAGTATGATAAAATAATGAACATTTTTGTTTTTAAAAATTCATTGCTAAGAAAAATATATATGATTATAGCAAAAAATATACATATATTTTATCAGCTAATTAAACAAATATTAGTATTATATAGCAAAGAAACCGCCTCGTTTTGTTTTTTTAACAACATAAAGAGATTTATCGGCATTTTCTAAGGCTTCATCAATAGACATACCGGATGTTACCTCTGCCGCACCGACTGACACTGTTGTCCAATACAAATTTGATTCTCCTGCTTTTCTAACTTCGTTTATAAGTCTTTGAGCAAATTCTGTCGCATCTGATTTATTTTTCATTTCACTACAAAAAATTAAAAATTCATCTCCGCCCATTCTGCAAAGCAAATCATTTTCACGTATTACAGATCGAAATACCTTACCCATATATAATAGAACTTCATTACCTACTAAGTGTCCGTAAGTATCATTAATTTGTTTAAAATGATCTAAATCCAACACAAAAAACCAACCATATTTACTTCTATGCTCCCATTGATTACTGAATGTTCGAAAATTATCAAGACCTGTCAAGCCATCTTTTTGTGCCAACGCTCTCATTTCATCATTAATACTTTGTAATTCTTGAACCTTTTTTAAAAGAGTTTTAGGATAATACTCTCCATCGCCTTGTTCTTGATTAGGAATGGAATAATGGATATGAATAATTTCCCAATGTCCTTCAACCATGTGAAATATTAAAGTAAAGCGACCATCCATGTTAATGAGTACAGACTTGTCTTTACTTTCTCCCAAAACATATATTTTTCCATATACCAGACAGGTTTTAGAGTCAAATTGCATTTGCTCACACCAAATATTTTTTAAATTAAACTCTATATCATTTCTCTCGGTCATTTCATTAGCAAAAGCGCACAAAAAATTATCTAATCCTGTATAAAACTCATGAGCTCCTGTGCCTATAATAACACACTTAGGGGAGAACCATTTAATTATATCTCCTTTTGTTTTTTCATCTACTTTAGAAAAAAATTTTTTCCAAAGTTCCTCTACAAGTTTAGAAAAATCCACTTAACTCCTCCTTAATAAATAACGCTTTCTTTTGAAATTAATACTAAATACTATTAAAAAATATAAAATGTGCAATTAATTATTTTGAAAAAGTATAACATTTTAAAAATATGATTATATTATACTTTCAATTAGTGTTTAGTATTAATTATGGCTTATACCGTTTCAAT
Organism: Peptoanaerobacter stomatis; assembly: GCF_000238095.2. NCBI lineage: Bacteria > Bacillati > Bacillota > Clostridia > Peptostreptococcales > Filifactoraceae > Peptoanaerobacter > Peptoanaerobacter stomatis. The sequence goes on along the minus strand of NZ_JH815226.1, from coordinate 140,939 downwards.
CGCATAAATCCGTTATTATAATATCGGTATAAATATAGGCTAAGTTTATCACAGAAAATCGAATGTTTCAAGCAAATTGTAAAACAAGTAAATAAATTAAAAAAAGTTTTTTAGCTGATTATATAAAAGTTTATAATATATGCAAAGTTGTTGTTTTAATACTAATATTCGTTTAATTAACCGATTAAAGGCATATAAAATTTTTCCTTTAATAGATATACATAATTTTAGTTAGCAGATTAATTCTTAAAAACGAAAATATCCATATATTCCATTAATTTTTTAGTGTAAGAGGTCATTAGAATGAATACTGAAAATTTGAAAGTTTGATAATTGATAATAAAAAATATACATTATGTAGCACGATTATAATGCTTAAATTCTTTATGCAGATTGACTTTTTAAATTCTAAATGTTAAAATACTAATGTATATCATAGTGTATATTGAATTTATTAAGAATTATTCAGGAGATGAAAAAGCAGATAAATTTTTAATTACTTTTTCATCTCCTTTAAATATTATAAAATATAGAAAAATTATATAATACTATTATTAAAATTAAATAAGCATATAATAAAAATGCTGAATGGAATGTATTTGATTAGTTATGTAGGAGTTTTTTATATTTTAGTATCACATATTATTTTATATAGATTTTAGTATTAATTTATATAAATAAATGGAAAGGGAATATATGTTTAAGCAATTAAAAAAATTGAAGTGGTTTTTAAAAGAAAGAGCACGACATTATATAATAGGTATTTTGGTTTTGCAACTTACAAACCTTATAGTTATACTTCCTCCTATAATAATAGGTAGGGCTGTAGACAGCATATCTGACGGGAGTATCACAGGAACAGAGCTTTTTACGGATATTTCATATCTTGCAGCTATTTTGACAGCAGAATATATATTTGGTTATATATGGGCATATGAAATCTTTTTAAATGCAATTATAATTGATCTTAGACTTCGTGCTATGATGATGAAAAAAATATTGATGATGCCGAGAACATTTTTTGAAAAGTTTTCATCAGGAGATTTGATGTCAAGAGCTACAAGTGATATAGATACAATAAGTGAAATGCTCGGCTATGGGGTTCTTGCAATCAGTGATGGGATAGGATATCTGCTCGCTATTATACTTGCGATGGGTTTTACGGTTTCATGGAAATTGACTATAGTAAGCATATTGCCTCTACCGATACTCACAATGCTTACAAGCTATGTAGGAGAATATATACATAAATTATATATGGCTCAGCAGGAAGCTTTTAGTAAAATGAGCGATGAGGTGTTGGAAAATGTTAACGGTATTCGTGTAATACGCTCATATGTACTTGAAAAGCAGAGTATTGAAAATTTTGAAAATACAACAGAAGATGTATTTAATAAATCATTAAAGACAGAGCTTGTTGCATCTACTTTTTGGCCTGCTACCAAAATATTTACATCAATAAGTTATGCGATAGCAATAGGTTATGGGGTTAATCTAATATTGGCAGGTGAAATTACAATAGGTGCACTTATTTCGTTTAATGTATATTTAGGATATTTAATATGGCCTATGTATGCCATAGGTGATTTTATAAATACAGCACAAAGAGGTACGACATCAATAGAAAGAATTTATGAAGTGCTTGAAGAAGATGATGACGTAGAAAATAAAAAAATTACAAGAAATATAGATGGGTTTGACAATATAAAATTCAGTGATTATACATTTAGATATCCTAACTCAAAAAATGTAAATTTGCGAGGCATAGATCTTGAAATAACAAGAGGTAAAACAATCGGAATAGTAGGAAGAACGGGAAGCGGAAAGTCTACATTAATAAAACAATTATTAAAAGAGTATCCTGTAGGTGATGGAAATATATCTATAGATGATTTGAGTATAAGTGAAGTTCAAAAAAGCAGTTTGATGAATGAAATAGGCTATGTATCTCAGGACAATATACTATTTTCTAAAACTATAAGAGAAAATATTTTGATGGGAAAAAAGAGTGCAAGCGAAGAGGAATTATTTGAAGTTATAAGAATATCAGATTTGCTGAGAGATATAGATTTATTTGCAAATAAAATGGATACATTGGTAGGAGAAAGAGGTGTAGCTATATCTGGAGGGCAAAAACAAAGGATATCTATAGCCAGAGCTGTTATAAAAGACCCTTACCTGTTGATAATGGATGATTCTTTGTCGGCAGTAGATTCCAGAACAGAGGCTAAAATAATAGAAAACATCAGAAAAAATCGTAAGAATAAAACAACTATAATAGTAACACACAGATTATCAGCAGTATCACATGCAGATGAAATAATCGTGCTTGATGACGGTATGATTATTGAACGTGGAACACATGAGGAATTAATTTCAAAAGACGGCTGGTATAATAGACAGTATCATATTCAGCAAATGGAGGAGGGAGAAGATGAATAACAATATAAATCAAAATCCTGATGCTGAAAAAGAAGATATAAAGAGATTGGCAAGTTATACGCTTTTATTCAAATCTAATTTTTTAAAAGGACTTTTATTTTTACTTTTGGCAGTAGTTTTTGAATTATTAGCACCTTTTGCAGTAAGAAAAATATTTGATGAAGAGCTTAAAAAAGCAGTTATAGATAAAAATTCAATACTCTATTGGATAGGGTTATATTTGTTTGTAAATATAACAGCTATGATATTTCAGTATATGAGCGACATACAATTAAAGATAATGGCTATGAGAATAGTACAAAAAATGCGTGTGCAAATATATAGTAATATTCAGAGAATAGGGATATCATTTTTTGATAATATGCCGGCAGGAAGCATAGTGTCTAAAGTTACAAACGATACATTAGCAGTGCAAGGACTATATGTAAAAGTATTAGGAGAAATATTTAAAAGTACAGTTTATGTTATAAGCATATATATAATATTGTTTACAATACAGACTCAATTTGCACTTCTTGCAACGTTTCTATTGCCATTGGTAGCTTTTATAATCTATATTTACAACAAAAAGGCAAGAGTTTACAACAATGTAATAAGGTCAAAGGTCAGTGAATTAAACGGAGCAATAAACGAAACTGTACAAGGAATAAGTGTGATACAAGCATTTAATAATCAAGAACAGATACAAAAGGATTTTGACAAGACGAATGAAGAAAGAGTTAATCAGCGTACAAAACTTCTGGTGTTAAATTCGGCAACCTCATATAATATAATAAGTACACTTAGAAATATTGTATTTGTAGTTATGATTTATTATTTCGGAAATAAAGTTATAAAATATAATGCTGTAACATCTGTAGGACTATTATATGTGTATGTAGATTATATAAGTATATTGTTTCACCATATACATCAGATAGTACAGCAAATGAACGAAATGTCAAAATCAACAGTTGCATCATCCCATGTTTTTGAAATGATAGATAAAGAGGGAAAAGACATCAGCGACGAAAAAATTGAGAAAATTAGCGGTACAGTAGAATTTAAAGATGTAAGTTTTTATTATAAAAAAGATGAATATGTTTTGAAAAATATAAATATAAGTGCAGAAAAAGGACAAACTATTGCACTGGTAGGACATACGGGTTCAGGAAAAAGCTCTATTATGAATTTACTGCTGAAATTTTATCAGCCACAACAAGGGAAAATATTGATTGACGGTATGGATCTACAGACTTTGCAAGATCAAACCATAAGAGATCATATGGGTATAGTATTGCAAGAGCCATATTTATTTACAGGTACAATCTTGAGCAATATAACACTTAATAAAGAGAATATAAGCAGACAAGATGCTCAAAAAGCACTTGAAATGGTTGGTGGAGATTTAGTTTTAGGAAATTTGAAAGACGGTATAGATGAAAAAGTTGTAGAAAGAGGCGCAACCCTATCTTCCGGTCAAAGGCAGCTTATTTCATTTGCAAGAGCTTTAGCGCAAAATCCTACAATACTTATACTTGATGAAGCAACAAGCTCAGTAGATTCTGAAACGGAGAAGATAATACAATCCGCTATGGATGTGTTGATGAAAGGACGAACAACGTTTATAATAGCGCACAGATTATCTACAATAAAAAATGCTGATAAAATATATCTTCTTGAAAAAGGAAGAATAATAGAGCAGGGAACACATAGTGAATTATTAGACAAAAAAGGAAAATATTTCGATATGTATAAAACACAAAGCAATTTATAAAAACTGTTATGCTACAATAGATTTGTGACAAAAAAGTATAAAAAAAGAAAGCCAACTGATATAATAAGATTTGGAAAAAATAAAAATCAGTAAAGAGGCTTTCTTATGAATAAAAGTATAACAGAAGGAATGAAAAGACGCAAGCAAATAATAGAATATGCAATAAAAGAAAAAAATAATGCAAAAGCAGCAAGAAAATACCATGTAACAAGACAGTATGTACATTATTGGATGAAAAGATATGATGGAACAATAGAATCATTAAGAAAAGAGTCAACAAAACCAAAAAGCCATCCAAAAGAGCACACAGCAGAAGAACAAGAAAAGATAAAACATTGCTATAGATATCATAAGCATGAAGGGTTAGCACAAGTATACAGAAAGTTACAAGAAAAAGGATATACAAGATGCTATGATTCAATGACAAGACAGATAAAAAAATTAAAATTAAAAACTATACAAGAAAAAAAAGAAATTAGAAAAAAGAAGAAAGAAAAGAAAGTAAGCAAAGTAACAAGACCAGGAGAGCAAGTACAAGTAGATATAAAATATGTACCGTTAGAATGCATAGGATTTAAAAGTGAAGTAGACAGATATTATCAAATAACAGGTATAGATGTATATACAAGAAAAAGAATATTGAAGCTTGTAAAAGAAAAAAGCACATACGAAACAAGTAATTACTTAAATACATTAGAAAAAGAAATGGGATTTAAAATAGAGCAAATACAAACAGATAATGGATTAGAATTTACAAATGAGCAAGACAGAACAAATAAAAAAAGTAGATTTCAAAAAACATTAGAAGAATTAGGTATAGAGCATAAACTAACAGCCGCATACAGTCCGTGGCAAAATGGGTATGTAGAAAGAAGTCATAGAGAAGATAGTGAGAAATTTTATGCAAATAGAAGATTCAAGAGCGAAGAAGAGATGTATAAGAGTTTTGAAAGATATGCAAAAAGGTAAAACAATATAGCGAAGAAAGTTTTGAAATTCAAAACTGCAAATGAAATGTTAGAAGATTATATAGAAAAAGCGAGAGTGTGATTTAGAAAATTTTTAACAATATATGGGGTTACCCGCATATATTGTTAAAAAAATATGATATACAATAATCAAAATTATATTATAGGCTTTGTGTCAAAAATGTTTGACTTTTTTACATAAAACACAAAGCAATTTATAAAAACTATATTGACAAATTTAAAAAAATATATATAATGTATTCTAAATAAAAAACCTTATCAAGAGAGGTGGAGGGAAAGGCCCTGTGAAACCCGGCAACCGGCTGAAAAGCGAAGGTGCCAATTCCTGCAAGTTGCATTACTTGACAGATGAGGGAAATAAGAATTTTTTGTATCTTATAACCTCGTATATTGCGAGGTTTTTTATTTGGCAAAATTTTTTTAATATATAAAATAACAAAGGAGAGATTTATGAGAAGATTATTTACTTCTGAATCAGTGACTGAAGGGCATCCGGATAAGATGTGCGACCAAATTTCAGATGCCATACTTGACGAAATGTTAAGACAAGACAAGTATTCGAGAGTAGCTTGTGAAACACTTACAACTACAGGACTAATAGCAGTTGTTGGTGAAATAACTACAAAAGCATATGTTGACATACAAAAAATAGTTAGACAGACAGTTAGAGAAATAGGATATGACAGAGCAAAATACGGATTTGATTGTGACACTTGTGCGGTAATAAATGCAATAGATGAGCAGTCAGCAGATATAGCTATGGGTGTAAATGATTCACTTGAAGACAAAGAAGGTAGAGGTAGAGCCAAAGACGATGAAGAAAAACTTGGAGCAGGTGATCAAGGTATAATGTTCGGTTATGCTTGTAATGAAACAAAAGAGCTTATGCCGTTACCTATATCACTTGCACATAAGTTGGCAATAAGATTGTCAGAGATTAGAAAACAAAAAGTGCTTAATTACCTAAGACCTGACGGAAAAACTCAAGTAACTGTTGAATATGATGAAAATGGAAATCCGGCAAGAGTTGATACAATAGTTATATCCACACAACACGATGAAAATGTAACAAGAGAACAAATACAAAAAGATTTAATTGAGCACGTTGTAAAACCTATTGTAGATGCAAAATTAATAGATGACAACACAAAATATCTTATAAATCCTACAGGCAGATTTGTAATAGGAGGACCTCATGGAGATTCAGGACTTACAGGAAGAAAGATAATAGTAGACACTTATGGCGGATATTCAAGACATGGCGGTGGAGCATTTTCAGGAAAAGATCCTACAAAGGTAGACCGTTCAGCAGCGTATGCGGCAAGATGGATAGCAAAAAATGTAGTAGCCGCAAAACTTGCAGAAAAATGTGAAATACAGTTGGCTTATGCTATAGGTGTTGCAGAACCAGTGTCAATATTGGTAGATACTTTTGGAACAGCAACAGTGCCTGAAGAAAAAATCAGTGAAGCGATATCAAAAACATTTGATTTGAGACCTGGAGCAATAATAAAAGAACTTGATTTAAGACGCCCTATATATAGAAAGACAGCAGCATATGGACATTTCGGAAGAGAAGACAAAGAATTTACTTGGGAACAAACAAATAAAGTAGAGCAATTAAAACAAAATCTATAAAATATGATAAATCGAAAAATCTCTTTGATATTATTTATATTAAAGAGATTTTTTTGTCACAAAAAATTAAATAAAATTTAAAATAAAATTTATTTTAAAGCTGTATAATATTCACATGCTTTAAAAATGATTATACATATATATTTTTGGTATTAAATATAATGTTTTTCGTTATTATACAATTATTATAAAAAATATAAATTAAAAATATTTTTTGCAATTATATGATTAACTTTAATATAAAATAGAGATTTTATAAAAATTTTTATTAACACCAAAGACCATTTTAACTAAGATATCCTCAAATGTATTAAAAAAATATTTATATTCAATTATATATGATATAAGAGGTGAATTTAATTTTATAGTTGTAAAAAATAAAAAATGGAGATAGATTAAATGAAAAAGAAATTAATATTGCTCAGCCTTACATTATCATTAATTGGCGGGGCAAGTATATCAAATGCTCAAATCATGGATCAGACAGTGTACACAATACCGTTATCGTCATCTATAAATCTTAAAAAGGTTGTAGAAAATTATGGGTATGGAACAAATGAGTTTAATATTATAGAGGCTGACTTAAACGATCCTAACAACAGTATGGATATATTGTTCAACACTCAAGGTCTGTTTAAAACAATAAGCATAAAACAAGTTGTAGACAGTACACCTAATATTGTAGCTGCAGCAAATACGGATTTTTTCCTGCTGCAGACACCTACTTCATCAATAGGAGCTATGGTAAAAAATCACAAAGTTTTATCTTCTCCTGCTGAAAGCAGTGGGAAATATGCAAGTATGGTTATAACAGACAACAATAAAGTTACATTTGAATATCTGAATCCGAATATTATTATAAAAAATATAACTACTAACAAAGATTATACAGCACCTACAATGAATAAAGTTATAAGTAATTCTTATAGAGGAATAACAGTACGTACATCAGACTATGCTTATACAACATTTGGAAAAAACACTTCAAACCCTAACAGAGTTGAGGTTATAGTCGGAAGTGATAATATTGTAAAGGAAATCAGGGAAGGTAAAGATGCTGTTCAAATTCCATATGGAGGCTTCGCTATAATGTCATTCAATGTTGACGGAAGCGAGCTGAAAAATAATTATCATGTAGGAGACCAACTGGAATTAACTTTGGATATATTGCAAAACAGACCTGATATAAAGACAATCATAGGTGGAGGAAGTGTACTTATAAAAAATGGACAAAAGACACCCATAACATCATCAATTCCCGGGAAAGCGCAAAGAACAGCCATAGGTATAACAAAAAATAATAAACTCATAGTTTTTACAAATGATGGAAGAACACAATCTACTCTAGGCTTGGACGAAAAAGATGTTCAAAATTATTTTTATTCAATAGGCATAGTAGATGCTATGATATTTGACGGTGGAGGTTCTACCGAGTTATATGCGGATGGAAAAGCACAAAATTATCTTTATAGCGAAAGAAAGGTAATAAATGCAATTGCAATAAAAAATGAAAAACAGACAGGAAATGTTGCAAAAGTGAATATAGTACCTTTAAAAGAAATAATTTATACAGGAGATAATGTAGAAGTAATAGCATCTGCACAGGACAATAACGGCTCAAAAATTACAAAGTATAATACACCATCTTTTACTCTTACTACAAGCGGATTCAACAGCCAAATAAAAGATAGAGCCATAACTCCTACAACTTCCGGAAAAGGTACTATAAATGCTACAGTGCAAGGAGTTACAGGAATATCTGAAGTGGAGGTTTTAGATTCACACTCTAATGATGATAAATATAAGCAAAATACTTCTGAAATAAAAAAATTCAATGTATATTCAAATATGGATGACGGAAATGATTTAATATCACAAGTTATAAAATCAAAAATGTTAATAAATTCTGAAGATGCCGTAAACAATTTGGTTATAGGTAATAATGATGTGTATTTTACAAGTAATTTAAGAGGGAATTCACAAAATATAAATTCCTCTGTTCCAAATAAGATATTTGAAAATACACAGGTGGTATTCCTTAACAATACTGTAGGACTTTATAAAAATGAAAGTCAACTGAATAATTTAAAAACAGCATTAAATTCAGAATATAAAAATATAATAATAGCTATGCAAGGTCAAAGCAAGCTTTTCAATTCTTTTGAACAAAATATGTTTGATAAATTAGTTGAGAGCGTTGCAAAACAAAAAAATATTTATGTTATATATAAATCAAATACAAATGATGCTTATAAAAGAGGAAATGTGAGCTATATTTCAATTGTAGATTTGAAAAATCAAAACTACAATGACCTTAAAAATGTAAAATATCTTCAGATGTATGAGGATATAAATGGAAATCTTATATATAACTACAAATCTATGTTTAATTAATTGAAAAATAATACTAAATCTTATTTAAATTAAAATATGCTCAAATTGTTTTGCGAGTAGAATTGCTAAAGTTTTTATAAATATCTGTTTTGAAGATATTTATAAAAAGCATTTCAAGCAAAATATATTTGAGCATTATATTTTAAAAAACATCTATATATAATTATATAAGTTATCCATAATTTTATTAGAAAATAGTATAAAAGGGTGATAATTATCTTACATATGGCAGAGGATCTGTAAATTCTCCGTTTATTCTAACTTCAAAATGCAAATGAGGACCTGTTGAACGACCGCTTGTTCCGACTTTTGCTATAACTTGTCCTTTTGATACAGTTTGACCTACAGATACGTCTATTGATGAGCAGTGTGCATATAGTGTTACTACTCCTGAACCATGATCTATCATTACAGTATTGCCGTATGTGGATTTTGGACCTGCATATATAACTTTACCGTTGTCAGCCGATATTATAGGTGTACCCATGCTACCTCCTATATCTATACCTGTGTGCAATATTTTTCTATTTAATATAGGGTGATTTCTGTATCCAAAGTAAGATGTAAGCACACCTCCTGATACAGGAAAAGCAAATTTTCCTCCTGAATATGTTCCTTTATAGCTGTTTTGATTTGATGCTGTAAGTTGTTTTAATTCTTGAGTTATCTGTTGTGCCTCTTGCATTTTTAGTTGTGCAATTTGTGCTAATGATGTTATATCGCTTTGCAGTTTTGCCATATTGGATTCTTGATTAGCTTTTGCAAGTTTTAATTGGTCATTTTCTTTATTATAGGAATTTTGTAAATTTGTCAGTGATAACTTCATATTTGTTAGTTCTTTATTTATATTGTTCAGTTCGAGTTTTGCAGTTTCCAATTTTTTTAAATTATCTTTATCCTGCTGAATTATTTTTTTTATTATTGTATAATTGGACAGTGCATCTCCCAAGTTTTTTGAAGAAAATATTATCTGTATATAATCAAGATTATTTATTTTGCTCATCACTCTTATTCTGTTTTCAAGTGCTGTTGTAAGAGAATTAATTTCTTTTTCCTTTTGGGCAATTTTTTCTATATTTACATTTATTTTGCTTTGTACTTCATTTATTTGTTTTTCTAAATTCTGTATTTTACTTTCCAGAACAGTTATTTGAGCGTCTATTTTCAATATTTCTTCGTTTAGAGTACTGAGTTTTTCTTTTTTATCTCCTATTTGAACTCTTATATCATCTATTTGACGGTTTATATTATTTAATTCTTGAGTTTTATCAGCATATACCACTAAGCTGAATATTGTAAATATAAAAAACAGAGTAATTATAATTTTTTTATTCATAATTTTAAACCTTTAAATATTTTCTAAGTGAAGTTATGGAGCCTAATATACCAATTCCGATTCCTGCGCACAAAAATAGTGAAAATATAAGATGTGACATGATATCTTTATCAATCATATATTGTAAAAATATATTTGAATTTGATAAATTCATATATAATTCAACATATATAAAGTTAAGCAGACTGAAAGAGACTAATGAACCTATAAAACCGAGTATTGCACCTTCAATTATAAACGGCCACCTTATAAACCAGTTTGTAGCTCCTATAGTTTTCATTATATTTATTTCTCGCATTCTTGAAAATATAGTAACTTTTATCATATTTTCAATTATTAGAAGTGAAAGCATAAATAGTATAAAAATTATTGCTATACTTACTATACTTATTATTTTGGATATTTTTATGAGTATGTTTAGCGTATCTGCATAGTATGAAATACTTGATACTTGTGAGTTTGTTTTTAGCTCTTCAACTAATTTTGAAAAAATTTGTGTATCGTTTATATGAACTATGAACGAATTCTCACAAGGATTATTTATATCATCAAATAAATTAGAGTCATTTTCCATGTTTTGTATGAATTTTTTCATTGTTTCTTCTTTAGATACAAACTGTATGTCTGAAAAATTTCTGTTATGCTCTAAAAAATCTCTAAATTCTTCTATTCCATCTTTATCCACATCGTTTTTTAAAAAAATCTGTATGCCACTGAAATCCTGCCTTGTTGTAATTACAAAATGGTTTATATTTAAGACGATAAACAATACTATACCTAAGATAAAAAGAGTGATTGTCATAGAAAATACAGTTGCAAATGATGTGTTTTTGCTGCGAAATATACTCTTAAATGCCTCTTTTATATAAAAAAACAATTTATTCATATATATTGCCCCTTTTGTATATCACTTAATATTTCTCCGTTTTCTATTTTTATTACTCTTTTTTTCATTTTATTTACTATTTCTTTGTCGTGGGTAGCTACAATTACAGTAGTACCATGAGAATTTATGGCATCAAGCAGATTTATTATTTGCATGGAGTTTTTTGCGTCCAAATTGCCTGTCGGTTCGTCCGCTATAAGCAGAGACGGTCTGTTTATTATGGCTCTTGCAATGCTTATTCTTTGCTGTTCTCCGCCTGACAGTTCGTTAGGATAGGACTTTTCTTTATTTTCCAAGCCAACCAATTCTAAAACTTGTTTAACATCTTTTTTTATAACTTTAGAAGGACTGCCCAATATCTCCATTGCAAAAGCTATATTTTCATATACTGTCTTGTTGTTTAACAGCCTAAAATCTTGAAATATCATACCTATTTTTCTGCGATATTTTGGTAAAGTTCTGCCTGATAAAGTGGACGTATTTATTCCGTTTACAGTTAAGTTTCCCGACGTTGGCGTAATTTCACTTTGTAATAATTTTATAAGTGTTGATTTACCTGCACCTGATGAACCTATCAAAAATACAAATTCACTGTCATCTATGGTAATATTAATATTTTTTAGAGCATAACTCTTTTTTTTATCATAAATTTTAGAAACATCATTAAAAACTATCAAATTTATTCTCCTAAATTTTGTAATTGCCTATTTCAAATAAAAATGTAAAACAGTGCTGTTTGTAATCAATCACATTTATTACTATATGTCATTTTAAATAGTAAAATACAAATTAAAAATTTATAAAAGTGCTCATATAAAAATCTATAATATTTTGACCGTACAGACTCATTAAAAAAGCGGATATGCACATATACGGACCAAAAGGAATTTCTTGTTTAAGCTGTATTTTTTTTCCAATTAAAGCAAGGATTATTATAAAAAACAAGCCTATAAAAAACGATAGAAATGATGCAATTATAATTTTCGGATATCCCAGTACGAGACCTATAGATGTATTTAGAAGTACATCGCCAAATCCGAACACTTCTTGTTTATATATTATTTTAGCTACAAAATATATTGTATAATATATTGCAAAGCCGATAAATGCTGCAAATATATTATGTTTTATTTCAATACCTTTATATAAAAATAAAATAATAAGGATTATCGAAGAAAATACAACAAGTACTATATCGTATATAGCCATGGTATCAAAGTCTATAAATCCGACAATAACAAGCATAGACCAAAAAGTTATCATAAGGACAAACTCATATGATATGGAAAATTTGATATAAGCAACTAAGAATAATATGCCGGTAAGCAATTCTACCAAAAAGTATCTGATAGATATTTTTTCTCCGCAATATCTGCATTTACCTCTAAGAAATATGTAGCTGAACAGCGGGAATAAATCCAATGCATTTAAATTATGTTTGCAGGAAAAGCACATGGAACGCCCTTTGGCAATAGACATATCAAGAGGAATTCTATATATTACAACGTTGTAAAAACTTCCGAATGTGGCTCCGAACAGGAAAACAAAAAATCCTATTAAAAATTCAATTTCCATGATAACCCTTTCAAATTTTGTATAAATGTGAATATCTTTGAAATAAATATAAGTAATTATATCACAAAAGATATAATTTAACAAAAATAAAATAAGTATTGAGTATATTCAAAAAAACTGATTATAAAATTTGAATATATACAAAATTTATGATAAAATTAATAAATATAAAAGTTTTGTAAAATTTGAAGATTATTTTAGCAAAACATTAAAAAATTTAATTCAATAATCTTATTTTTGATGAATAAGATTTGAAAACACTGATTTGCAAATAGGTTTTTATTTATATAATGAGGTTAAATTACTATAAGTTAATAGAAAGGAAATACAATGGCGATAAGAAATTTGAGAATAGAAGGCGATCCGATACTCAGAAAGACATCAAGAGTGGTGGAAGAATTAAATGAAAACATAATAAATCTCATAGAAGATATGAAAGAAACAATGTATCTTAATGAAGGAGTAGGTCTTGCCGCCCCACAAGTAGGTGTACTTAAAAGAGTGGTTGTAGTGGATGTTGGAGATGTGGATGAAGATGATGAACAGCTTGGAAAAGGTGAAGATATTCCTGATGGAGCAATAGTACTCATAAATCCGGAAATTATAAAACAAGACGGAGAGCAAGTTGGGTTGGAGGGATGCTTAAGTGTTCCGGAGAGAAGCGGAGAAGTAAAAAGACCTTCACATATAATAGTAAAAGCTAAAAATGAGAATTTTGAAGATGTAGAGTTTGAAGCGAGAAATTTTTTTGCAAGAGCAATATGTCATGAAATTGACCACTTAAATGGTATATTATATATAGATAAACTTGAAAACACACAAGAATAATAAAGGAATGATAAAACTATGAAAGCTATTTTTATGGGTACGCCGCAATTTGCGGTGAACTCATTAGATACACTTATATCAAAAGGTGTGGATGTAGGTTTAGTAATAACCAGAACAGATAAAAAACAAGGCAGAAATATGAAAATAGAAATGCCACCGGTTAAAAAAAGAGCGTTAGAGCTTGGATTAGGGGTATATCAACCGGAAGACATAAAAAGTCAGGAAGCTATAGATAAAATAAGGCAAATTAATCCTGATATTATAATAGTAACTGCTTATGGGAAAATATTGCCAACAGAGATACTGAATATGCCTAAATATGGTTGTATAAATGTACACGCCTCATTACTTCCGAAATATAGAGGTGCATCTCCTATAAATACTTGTCTTTTAAACGGAGACAATATTACAGGCATTACAACCATGTATATGAATGAAGAACTCGACAGTGGAGATATAATACTGAAAGATGAACTTGAAATATCATTAGATGACGATTATGTAAGTTTAACAGAAAAACTCGCCAAATTAAGCGAAAAAACACTTGGGAATATTATAAATATGTTAAATATGAGTATGGATTTGCCAAGATTACAACAAAATCATCAAAATGCAACATATTGTACACTTATAACAAAAGAAATGGGGCATATAGATTATTCAAAATCGGCAGATGAAATAATAAACACTATAAGAGGTTTAAATTCTTTCAGCATATATAATGATACAAATTTTAAAATATTCAAAGCAAAAAAATTAGAAGACAAGTCATCAGATAAAGTAGGCATGATAGTAAAATGTGATGAAAATGAACTTGTTGTGACAACGGCTACAAAAGACATATCTCTTTTACAAGTGCAGATGGCAGGAAAAAAGAAAATGATGATAGAAGATTTTTTAAGAGGCAATAAGTTGGAAAAAGGAGTTATTTTTAAATAACAAATTTTGTGAAAAAATTATAGTGAAAAGGGTTGATAAGTATATATAACAAAAATATTGAAGAAATAATATTCTCTCTGCTTAAAGAAACAGATAAAGAAAAGATACGAGAAATAGTTGAAGAGATACATCCTGTAGACTTTTTGGAGTTTCTTGAAAACTATGAAGAAGAATTTTATAATATAATAGAAAAACTTCCTGATGATTATATAGTAGAACTTATCAACGAAGCAGAAATAGAAGATAAATTAGATATAATTAATAAGATATCTGAAGACAGAAAAAATAATGTAATCCCCGATATATCTTCTGATGAATTGGTAGATATGTTGGAAGAAGCGGACGAAGAACAAAAGCAAGATATATTTGAGTATCTTGACGAAGAAGATAAAGATGAAATAAAAGAATTGCTGGAGTATCCGTCAGATACAGCCGGCGGTATAATGGCAACCGAGTTTTTGACAGTAAAAGAAGATATGACCATGGATGAAACCATTGCATATCTGAGAAAAATGGCTCCTGATTATCAAACGCCATACTATGTATATGTGGTAGATGATGATAATATTTTAAAGGGAGTTGTACAATTAAGACAGATACTTACCTGCAATAGTGATACTAAGATAAAAGACGAGATGATAACTTCCGTAATAAGTGTAGATGTAAATACGGACCAGGAGGAAGTTGCCGTTTTGTTCGAAAAATATGGTTTTGCATCCATGCCGGTAGTTGATGAAAAAAACAATGAAATCTTAGGTATAATAACGTTTGACGATATTATGAACGTAATAACGGAAGAACATACGGAAGATATGTATCACATGGCCGGACTTGATACAGAAGAAGAACTTACCGGAGATATACTTACATCTGTAAAAAGCAGATCTATGTGGCTTACAATAAATCTTTTTACAGCAATGCTCGCATCAAGTGTAGTTGGCTTTTTTGAAGGCACAATATCTCAAATAGTAGCTCTTGCAACTTTTATGCCAATAGTTGCAGGTATGGGAGGCAATGCGGCAACACAGACATTGACTATAATGATAAGAGGTATAGCAATGGGAGAGCTTAATTACGAAAATGAAAAAGACGTACTGAAAAAAGAATTATGTGTTGCAATAATGGACGGACTTATAATAGGTGTTTTGATAGGTGTTATAACATATATAAGAGTGAGAAATATAGCGTTTGGTGTAATAATATCATGTGCTTTACTGTTTAACATATTAGTATCAGCAATTGGAGGATTTTTTGTACCGATAACTCTTAAAAAATTTAATATAGATCCTGCTGTGGCATCATCAGTATTTGTAACTACTATGACTGATATGGCGGGTTTTGGATGCTTTTTAGGACTTGCTACAATATTTATGAAATATTTGACATAAGGCTTTGCAGTTTTTTGTTTAGAAATTTTTAACTTTACAGTAAAATTATTTATATTAAAGAGGTGTTTGATGAATATAAAATATAAGGGCAAGAATTATGCTTTAGAAGAAGGTTCTACTATTGAGAAATTCATTAAAAAGTATGACATCCAAAAAGAATATAAATATATTATAACAATTGCTATTGTGGATAATAATCTCAAAGAGTTGACAACTGATTTATATGAAGATGCAAATATAGAATTACTTGATATATCTTCAAAAGATGCAAGAAACGTGTATATGAGAAGCCTTTCATTTGTATTTTTAGTTGCATTGAAAAGGATCAGTGATACAGCTATATGTAGAATTGAACATTCACTAAGCAACGGTTTTTTCTGTGATATAGAAGAAAAATCAAATCCAATAAATAGGAATTATGTGAGTAATATATATGAAGAAATGAAAAAAATAACGGATTCAGGTTTACCTATAACAAGAAGTGAACTTGATGTTGAAGATGCAAAAGAATTTTATAAAAATGATATTCATAAGCTTGGACTTTTAGATTATAGAAAAGACGAAAAGGTGAACATATATGATTTAGACGGATATAAGAATTATTTTTACGGATATATGGTACCATCTACAGATTATCTTAAAATATATAATATACGTTTATGTAATGGTGGAGTGGTTTTATTAGGACCTGATGTAAATAACCCTGATAAATTGACAGAATTCAAACACGAACCGAGACTGTTCTCTATATATTCAGAGGCTAAAGATTGGGCGAAAACTATAAATATACCTACAGCGCTCGAGTTGAACAATGCTGTAAAAAATGGAAGTTATCACGATATAATCAGGTATGCGGAAGCGTATCACGAAAAGAAAATCTGTGAAATTTCAGATGTTATATGTAGAGATAACAAAAAAATCATACTTATAGCAGGTCCTTCATCTTCGGGAAAAACGAGCTTTTCTCAAAGATTGAAAATACAGCTTATTGCAAGCAAAAAAAGACCTATATCAATATCTATGGATAATTATTTTATAGATAGAGATAAAAATATACCTGATAAAAATGGAAAAAGAGATTTTGAATCTTTAAAAGCTCTTGATGTAGAAAAATTCAATGAAGACTTGGATATGCTCATATCAGGATATGAAGTTAAACTGCCTGTGTATGATTTTATAACAGGAAAAAGAAAAGATGATACAGATACAATACCTACAAAAATAGGTGAAGACCAACCTATAATCATAGAAGGGATACATGGACTTAACCCTGCACTTACGGAGGCGATATCATCAGCATATAAGTATAAAATATATGTTTCTGAACTTACACAATTAAGTTTGGACGAGTACAATAGCATATCTACAACAGATGTTAGATTGATTAGACGAATAATAAGAGACAATTCACACAGAGGATATTCGGCTGAAGCTACTATGGATATGTGGGATTCAGTAAATGAAGGAGAAAGAAAAAATATATTCGTATTTCAGGAAAATGCTGATATAATGTTCAATTCAGCACTCATATATGAACTTTCAGCTATGAAAAAATATATCGAACCGCTTTTAGAAGAAATCAGTCCTGATTCACCATATTATAAAGAGGCTAAGAGAATATTGAAGTTTACACAGTATTTTTTGAGCATAGATGATGAATCTGATATACCGAATACATCTATATTAAGAGAATTTATAGGTGGAAGTAAATTGGTAGATTAGTGAAAATATTTTTAAAAATAAATTAAAAAAGAGCTTAGTTTTGTTTTAAATAGCTCTTTTTTTCTGTAATAAAGTCTAATATCTAATTAAATAGGCATATAATAAAAATCTTAAATTGAATTGTTTTATTAGGATAATTTTTATCTAAGACATCGTCAGCAATCTCTTTAATCAAACACATTCAAATGTATTTTATAGTAGTACTTGTTATTTTGAATAGGTTTTAGTATATAAATTAAAATTATTTGTTGGAGATATAAATGATATATAAAGGTTTTTATATAAATGAAATGCTTGGAAACAATGAATTTTCATATAATATGAGAAAAAACAAAAGTATATATGTACCACCTTTAATAGATGTGTATGCCAACAAAAACAATGTATTGAATGAGCTGAAACTATCTGATAAAGTAGCATTCAGCGAAATTGACGAAAATAAAGAAGAAATGAATGTATTCGGCTTGAAAAATTTTTTGCATATTGAGAAAAATGGTAAACATATATATATTTTTGATAATCACAATCATTGTTTTTATTTTGTTGCTTATACAATTTTTGAAAAACTAAAAAAGATGCTTGATGAAGAAAATTATATAGAATTTATAAATTCTTACATAAATAAAAATGAAAAAATCACATATTTAACTGAAAAAATCGCTCAATATAATTTAAAAAATATGATGATACATTTTGACCAACATAAAGACATGAGGGTGCCTAAATACAGTTTGCAGGAATTTTTAAACACTTTTTTGTCAAATGAATATGATTGTCTTGAAAAGTATAGGTTTGAGATTGAAAGGGATTTTAAAAACATATCAAATTTTGTAGAAAATATTAGTTTAAATGAAAATTATGATATTTCAAAAAATGATTATACTTTTTTTAAAAATATAATTGATGACATTTTTTCATACTATGATAAAATAGCATTTTTATATACAAATTATCACTTAAATGTCGGAAATTTTATTGTGCCTTTAATAAACGGAGGTTTTATAAAGGACGTGGCAATTGTTGATTCTTTATATAGTATTGACAATATCAGCAAAGAATTATATAACTATAACAGTATAGTTTTAGATATAGATTTGGATTTTTTCAGTAAAGATATGGATTATATAGATGATGAGCTTAAGATTGATGCCATAGCCAAGTGTTATGAAAGAGCGGATATAGTTACAATATGCACAAGCCCATATTTTATAGAATTTGAAAGAGCAGAAAAATATCTTTATAAAATACTTGAAAGATTTGATATTGTTTAAAATAAAAACATATATACATATAATATTTGGAGGCAATATGCTTGATATAATTAAAGTTGTAATATTATCATTAGTGGAAGGCATTACGGAATTTATTCCTGTCAGCTCTACAGGGCATTTAATACTTGTAAATGAATTTATAAAGCTCAAACCTGAGAGTTTTGCAAATATGTTTTCAATAATAATACAGCTTGGAGCAATATTATCAGTTATTTTAATCTACTTTAACAAATTGAATCCTTTTTCTTACAAAAAAAGTGCAAGCAAGAAAAGAGAAACAATAGAAATATGGAAAAGAGTAATAATAGGTGTTTTGCCTGCTGCTGTGCTTGGCCTCAAATTTGATGATTTCATAGATGAAAAATTGATGAATCCGTATGTAGTTATGACTACGTTGTTTGTTTGGGGAATAGTAATAATATTTATTGAAGCAAGGCATAAAAAAGCTAAGATAAAATCAATAGCGGATATGAGCTATAAAACGGCCTTGCTTATAGGATTGGCTCAATGTATTGCACTTGTACCGGGAACTTCTCGTTCTGCAGCTACAATAATAGGTGCCATGTTGCTTGGCTGTAGCAGAACAGTTTCGGCAGAATTTTCATTTTTTTTGGCAATACCTACAATGTTTGGGGCAACATCATTAAAAATAGTAAAAGCTATATTAAGAGGAACTCCTATGAGTATGTGGCAAGTTTTTTTGATATTGCTTGGAACAGTATTGTCATTCATATTTGCCTTAATTGTGATAAGAAAATTTATGAAGTATGTGAAAGAACATAATTTTATAGCATTTGGACTTTATAGAGTAGTTTTGTCAGTAGTTATGGCAATATATTTTTTGATTATTGCTAAATAAAAAATCTATGTATATATTAAAAAGGAAATAATATGCTTTATAATTCATATTCATCATATCTGAAAGAAAAATACAATGAAAAGGTGTATAAGATACCTGTAAATCTTCCGGTAACTTGCCCCAATAGATTAGATGGTGGCAATGGCTGCACATATTGTTCAGATGTTGCAGTAGGCTTTGAAATGTTGTCAAATGAAATAAGTATAACAAGTCAGCTTGTACAAAATATAGAATATATAGGCACAAAATACAAAGCCAAAAAATTTGTGGCATATTTTCAAAACTTTACAAATACTTTTATGCCGTTAGATATATTTGAAAAATGTATGATGAGTGTTGTAAGAGATGATGTGGTAGAAATTGCAATATCTACAAGACCTGATTGTATAAATGAGTCATATCTTGAAATATTGAAAAAAATTAAATATGAGAATAATATAAATATATGTATAGAGATGGGGCTTCAAAGTGTTAATTACAAGACGCTCATCAAGATAAACAGAGGACATACATTAGCTGAATATATAGATGCAGTCATTATGATAAAAAAATACGGCTTTGACATATCTACGCATATGATTTTGAACTTGCCTTATGACGATTTAACAGATGTTATAGAAGGTGCAAAAATTTTATCGGCTTTAAAAATTGACTTTGTAAAAATGCACAGCCTATATATAGCTAAAAATACAGATATGGAAAAAGATTATATCTCAGGCAAATTGGATGTCAAGACATTGCAGGATTATGTTGAAAAAGCAGGAGAATTCTTAGCGTATTTAGATAAAAATATTGTAGTGCAAAGGCTTGTTGGCAGAGCACCTAAAGAAGATACAGTATTTTGCAACTACGGTGTGTCATGGTGGAAAATAAAAGACTACATTGAGGAGTATATGATTAAAAATAATTTGACACAAGGATGTAAATGTAATTATTTGAATGGAAAATCAGTAAAAAGATTTTTAGTATAGATTAAAATAATGTGTTTTTTGAATATTAAAAAATTTATATAAAGATAATGGGAAGGAAGATTAAATAGGATGCTTTTAATTTCTGATAAGTGGAAAGACTATGAGATAATAGCTACGAGAGATGGTGAAAAATTAGAGCGTTGGGGAGATTATGTATTAAGACGCCCTGATCCTCAAATATTTTGGAAAAGCGATATAGATGATGGAGAATTTAACACATATGACGCAATTTATCACAGAAGCAATAAAGGTGGCGGAAGTTGGGAGTTCAAAACGAGATTACCGCAAAGTTGGACTGTGAAATATAAAAACTTGACATTTAATGTCAAACCCACAGGCTTTAAACATACAGGTATATTTCCTGAGCAAGCTGTAAATTGGGACTATGCTAAAGATAAGATTGAAAATGCAAATAGAGGTGTGAGAGTTTTGAATTTATTTGCATATACAGGATGTGCCACTTGCAATGCGTCAAAAGCCGGTGCAAAAGAAGTTGTTCATGTTGACGCTTCAAAAGGTATGACATTGATAGCAAAAGAAAATGCAAAGCTTTCAGGAATAGAAAATAATTTTATAAGATATATAGTAGATGATGTGTTCAAGTTTATAGAAAAAGAGATTAGAAGAGGCAGAAAATATGATGCCGTAATAATGGATCCCCCATCTTATGGAAGAGGTGCAAATGGAGAAATATGGAAGTTGGAAGATTCGCTTGCAAGATTATTTGAGCTTGTAAATGAAATACTTGTAGATAGACCTTTATTTATGATAATAAATTCATATACTACAGGCTTGTCACCTATTTCTTTGAAAAATGCAATAACAACTTCAAAAATAAGTGAAAAATTTGAAAATATATATTCAGGTGAAATTGCACTACCTATAAAAAATCAAGACTTGTTACTGCCTTGTGGAATATATGCAAGATGCGATAATTAAAGGGATAATTTTACAAAATTTTAAAATCTATTAAATTTTTAGTCGTAGTTATTTGCTTAAGATTGAAATATTGAAACAACTGTGATAAAATGAAAGCGGTTTTAGAATAATCACAATAGGTTATAATTTGGAGGAAAGTTTTGGAAATTGTTCTTATAATATTATTTTCGTATATGATTGGTAATATATCGCCATCATATATATTTGCAAAAAAATACAAAAATATAGATATAAGAAATGTAGAATCAGGTAATGCAGGAACTACAAATGCATTGAGAGTTATGGGTAAAAAAGTTGCTCTTTTTGTGTTTTTAGTAGATTTTTTCAAAGGATTTTTTACAGTTTTTGTAGTGAAATATTTTTGGGGAATGGACTATGCACTTGTTTCAGCAGTTTTTGTTGTACTTGGGCATATATATCCTGTGATGCTTGGTTTTCGAGGCGGAAAGGGAGTAGCCACAACTCTTGGAATATTGTTTTGTCTTTTTATAAAAGAGATTCTTTTATGTGCTGTTGTAGGACTTACTCTTTTATATATAAAGAGATATGTTTCACTTGCAGCATTGGTTACATTATTTATAGTAAATATAGTGATAATACTTTTTAATAATCCTTTGCACTATGCGGCATTTACGTTCTTCATATTTTGTATAGTTGCATATAAACATAATGAAAATATTAAAAGGCTTATTAATCATACAGAGAGGAAATTGGGTGAAAAAAAGTCCTAGGAGGTAGAGATGAAAGTATCTGTAATAGGTGCAGGCAGTTGGGGGAGTTCATTGGCTTTGGTGCTGAAAGAGAACAATCAGGACGTGTGCCTATATATGAGAAGAAAAGAGCAATTAGATGAATTTATAAATAACAATACAAATTCAAAATATTTGAAAGATATTGTATTTCCAAAAGGAATAAAATATACAAATGATTTGGAATTTGCAATAAAATTTGCTGATATAATAATATTATCAGTTACTGCGCAATCCACAAGACAGTATATAGAATTATTAAAACCATATCTAAAGTCCGAACAAATTGTGGTTAATGTATCAAAAGGAATAGAAACAGGGACAAATTTGAGAATATCTCAGATATATGATGAAATTATAGGAAAAAACAATTTTGTGGTATTGTCAGGACCTTCTCATGCAGAAGAAGTTTCAAAAAAAATGCCTACAACTATAGTATCTTCGTCTAAAGATTTGAATATGGCAAAAAAAGTTCAGCATATATTTTCCAATGACTATTTTAGAGTTTATACTAATGTTGATATAATAGGAGTTGAGCTTGGAGGCGCATTAAAAAATATAATTGCCCTTGGAAGCGGAGTATGTGATGCCATAGGCTATGGTGATAATACGAAAGCTGCTATAATAACAAGGGGAATACACGAAATTTCGAGATTGGGCATAAAGTTGGGAGCAAATCCGACAACATTTTCAGGACTTAGCGGTATAGGTGATTTGATAGTGACTTGCACTTCTAAACATTCGAGAAATAAAAGAGCAGGTTTATATATAGCACAAGGTTTAAATAGAATGCAGGTTCAAGAAAAAGTAGGAATGATAGTAGAAGGAATCAGCACTACGTTGGCAGGATATACTTTGTCCGTAAAACACAATGTCTCCATGCCGATAACAAAAACAATATATGATGTAATTTATAACGATTGTGATATAAATCAAGGAATAAAAGATTTGATGAAGAGAGATAAAAAATCAGAAAATTTAAGTGAAGAAATATTTGTATCATAGACAAAATAGATATATTTGTTTATAAATGGGTTTTTGTTATGAAAAAAGTATTAAAAAATTTGTAAAAATACTTTATTATTTTTTTAAAATGTGATAGAATGAACTCTAATACTTTATAAAACAATATATTTAGTGTTTTTGTATGGTTTAAATTATTGATTTAACTAAATTTGTCTATAATCATATTTTAAATTATAATTTTTGATAATTTATTTTAAAGATGAATTTTTTTGTAAAAAGATAAAAGGCGAAATTTAGAATTTTATGGCAATTAAAAAAAAGAAGAATAAGAAAAAAATAAATTTATATATTTTGGGAAGTGTTCTTACAGTAGTAGCGTTTATTGCATACGGTATAGTATATATACAATCTGAGATAAGTAAGAGCATAATACAAACTAAGATAGCCGACTTGGGAGAAATGCAAAAATCCATAACCAAAGATGTCGTTATAATAAGAAAGAATGTACCGATAATCAGTGGTAGAGAAGGTATTTTAACCAAATTCTACAATCAAGGAGACAGAGTTCCTAAAGATGCTGTTATATGCAAGGTTCAAGACTCATCTTCAGGAGAAAATGATATAGCTATACTTACAAGACTTAATATACAAATTGATGATATACAAAATAACAATGGAAATTATTCCATTGAAACAGAAAATAGAAAACTTCAAAATGATATAAATTTTCTATACATGGATATACAGGAAAAGATAAAAAATGGCGATTTTAAATCTATTGCTAAATTAAAGGCAGAGCTTGCATCACTTATCGGAAAGAAAAATGTTATGGAAGATACTGCTTCGTATGAAAATGCAGATATTCAAACGCTTTTAAATCAAAAAAAAGAATTGGAGTCCAAGCTTGCATCAAATAATATATATTTGAGAGCTGCGCAGTCAGGCGTTATATCATATTATTATGATGGCTTTGAAGATAAATTTTCTTTTGACAATATAAAAAAAATCACAGTTAATGATATAAATTCTGCAAGCAATAATATAAAAGAGATAGATGGAAATTCTGTAAAAAAAGGAAATTTATTAGGTTATGTAGTAGACAACCAGTATTACTATTTGGCTACTGAAATAGAAAAAAGTGATGTAGAATCTATAAGAAGAGATGTTAAACTCAGCGTTATAGCAGGAGATATTACTTTTAATGCATATTTCTATGATTTTTATAAAGACGCAAATGGCAAATTTGTCGGACTTTTCAAAGTGGAATCAGAGGATTATGATTTTTTGAAAAAAAGAAAAGACAATGTTAAAATAATATATAGTTATGCAAAGGGAATAATTATTCCAAATGATTCTATAATAGAATCAGACGGTAAAAAAGGTGTTTATGTCGTAGATGAAGTAGGAGTTGCAAAATTTTCAAAAATAGGTGACATACTTTTATCTGACGATAAGAATACAATAGTACGTTTTTCATATGATGATTTTGAAGAACCGTCAAAGATGCAGTTATATGACGAGATAATACTATCACCAAAAGACATCAAAGACGGTCAGAAGGTAAGATGACAATGGAAAAAACAGTAAAGGAAAATCTTGAAAAAATATCATATCTGATAAATGAGGCAAAATCAAAATCAAAATACAATCAAGATGTTAAGCTGATAGCTGTAAGTAAAACAGTAGATGTTGATAAAGTGGCAGAGGCTGCTGATTTTGGAATTATGGATTTTGGAGAGAATAAGCCTCAGGAGCTTTTGAGAAAAGCGGAGGTTTTTCCGTCTTATAATTGGCATCAGATTGGTACATTGCAGAAAAATAAGGTTAAACACATCATAGACAAGGTCAAATTGATACATTCATTAGATTCCGTCGATCTTGCCAAGGAAATTGACAAAAGAGCAAAAGATAAGGACATTACAATACAGTGCCTAATACAAATCAACATATCCAAAGAGGAATCAAAACACGGCTTAGATGAAAATAGCGTGGTTGAGTTTGTAAAACAAGTCAGTGAAAATTATAAAAACATTATAATCAAAGGACTTATGGGAATGGCTCCTTACGAAGTGGAAAAAGAGAATACAAGAATATATTTTAAAAAAATGAAAGAACTTATGTCATTAATTAACTCAAAAAATATAAACGGTGTCATACTTGATGAATTATCTATGGGAATGAGTAATGACTATCAGATAGCTATTGAGGAAGGCGCAACTATGGTAAGACTTGGTACGCTTATATTTGGAGAGAGAATATATAATAAAAATATTTAAGGAGGAGCCTAAGATGGGACTTTTTGATAAGCTAAAAAACGTATTTACTACAGATAATGATTATGATGTTGATGATTTGGAGAATGTTGATGATTTCGATGTAGAAATGGAAGAAGAAAAATCATCTCCTTCATTGAAACCGAGATTTATGTCTATTAATAGCGACAACATTAAAAAAATGGAGAACGCGTATACAGCTAAAGAGACAAAGGTTATAATATATGAGCCTAAAGAGTATTCTGAAGCTGCTAATATAGTGGACAGTTTAAAAAACAAAAAAATCGTTGTTGTTAATTTTGCCAATATGAAAGATAACAAAGAAGAAGGTAGAAATGCACAACAATGTCAAAAAGAAATTTTTGACTTTATAAATGGAGCTATATATGCAATAGATGGAGATATAAGAAAAATATCAGATACAATATTTGTAATAGCACCTCCTAATGTGGATATAGATTCAAATATAAATCAAGAATTTGAAAAAAAAGGAAGACATAGATGGTCTATCTAATTATAGAAGCTTTGAATTTGATTTATCAAGCTATCATTTTGCTTATAATGGCAAGAGTTATAATATCTTGGATACCAAGTATTGATATATATAAAGAGCCTGTCAGAACTATAATAAAATTTACAGATCTGATATTGGAGCCTATAAGAAATATATTGGACAGATTCGGTCTGCTTATGGCTATAGATATAAGCCCTATAATAGCATTTTTCCTATTGAGGCTTGTATTTAATGTTTTGATAAGAATTTGTTTTGTTATATTTTAAGTTTATATTGATATGTTTTATTTTTGTATAAAAATATATTGTAATTAATTTCAAATTCATTGATTTTTATGGTATTGGAAAATTTTTGTTTTTTATTATTTAATTGGATTTTATTATATTTATAAATATAATATTAATCGCAATGTTTTCTAAAAAAAACTATTATTTTTAAATAGTTTATTTGTTGTGCTGAAAATAAGCTCTGATTGGTGCAAGATGATAGATAAAAATAAATATACTTTATTTATAAAACAGGAAGATGTAAGAGATTTTATAATAAAGAATATATCAAAATTAGAGGGTGTATTGGATAATTTTGATATAAGAAGAACCGATTTTATGAACCCATATGAACAGAGATTATTCATCTCTGTATTAAATGCTTTTTCAAATGAAATATCATACCAAGCTGTAGGCGGAAACGAAAACAGTGAAAGAAAGATGTTTCTCATATATCCTGATTATATATATGAAGTGGAGTTACCTATAAAATTATTAAGACTATATGGAAATTTCAAGTTTGAAAAGATAAGCCATAGAGATTGTCTGGGAGCTCTTATGTCCGTAGGGATAACAAGGGAAAAAATAGGCGACATATATGTCCATAAAGATTTTATAGATGTTGTGATAGACGAAGCTATCGGCAATTATATGATATCGAATATAACATCAATCAGACATTGTTCTATAAAAGGGAAGATACTTCCTATTGAGGAGCTTACTGAAACGGAAATAGAGCTTGTAAAAAAAGATTATAGTGTATCATCGCTCAGGCTTGATAATATAATAGCTGAAGCTTTTAACTTATCAAGAGCATCAGCAATATCGGTTATAAAATCGGAAAGAGTGAAGGTAAACTATGAACCTGTATTTTCACAATCAAAAGAAATAGAAGAAAATTCACTCATATCAGTGAAAGGCTATGGAAGATTCGTATTTATATCATCAAATGGACTTTCAAAAAAAGGAAAAATAAGAATATCATTGGCACATTACAAATAGATTTTGATATTGTGAATTAATATTTTTAAACCAAAAAGACTTAATTATATTTAGTATTACAAAAATTGCTTTTATTGTATGATGTTATAATAATATTATTGGTATATTATTATATGTTTTAAATAAGTAACAGCGTAAGTTTTTTTGCAAGCAAGAATTAATAAATTTCTAAAATTTAATAAAAAGAGTAGTGAAAACTATGGATGAAGAATTTATTTAAAAAACATATTCTATGATATTTTAGAATATGTTTTTTTGTGCCTTAAAATATGGTCTAAAATATTCATATATTTGTATTTTAATAGACTATAAAAATAAATTGTGGTATAATTGTTAAAAAATAATAAAATATTAGGGTGGTGGTGATATGGATGCACAAGAAATAATAGAGCTTTTAAAGACAAAAGAGAAGAGATTGACAAAAGCGAAGCGAGAAATGATAGATATATTTTTAAATACTGAAGGATTTATAAATGTCAATGATTTAAGAGATAAACTCAGCACCAAACCTGATATGTCTACCATATACAGAAATTTGGAGTCTTTTTGTGAGATTGGATTTTTAGAAAAAATAGAAAAAGATGACAGACGTTGGTACAAGGTAAAAGAAGATTACGGTAAACACAATCACTACATATCCTGCAAGGAATGCGGAAAGAAAAAAGTTTTAGATTTTTGTCCGATAATATTGGCTGATAGAAAAGTGGAAGGTTTTGACGTTACAGGACATCAATTTGAGCTTGTTGGAATATGCAGTGAATGTAAAGAAAAAGAGGCTAAGAATGATAAATAAAGATCATATAATAAATGATTTTAAAAAGTTCAGATTTGTAAATTCATTTGAAAAAAATCCATCTTCAGATATGCTTATGTTTAAGCAGATTAAGATGAATTATGATAAAAATGTATATGAAAGTAAATTGTTTTGCTATAAAAATGGAGAAACATTTCGAATAAGAAATCAAAAAAAGCCCATTATATCCAAGTTTTATGATGATTACAGCATAATATATGTATCTAAG
This sequence comes from Peptoanaerobacter stomatis, assembly GCF_000238095.2. Taxonomy (NCBI): domain Bacteria; kingdom Bacillati; phylum Bacillota; class Clostridia; order Peptostreptococcales; family Filifactoraceae; genus Peptoanaerobacter; species Peptoanaerobacter stomatis. Next base: position 112,214 of record NZ_JH815226.1, on the reverse strand, counting down.
AGCGAAAAACAAAGTAAGAGATTCAAATCTATAATAAGTATACAAGACATAAGTGCAAAAAAAAGTAATCAAGATTTTAATATCCCTTTTGATATATCGGATTTTTTTGTAATAGACAAGTATACGATATTGGTTTTATCAAATGAAAAAATAGATGAAGATATAGACAAAGAAGATTTTAAGCAAGAAATTGAGAGAATAAACTTTGTAGAAAATGGGGCGGGATATACCTATAATGATGTAGGTAGATTATATCTATATAATTTAAGCACACAAAAATATAACAAAATATCTGACGATTATCATGTATTGGATGTAACAGTAGATTATAAAGCTAAGAAAATATATTACATTGCAAATAGAATAAAGCAGATATATTCTCCATTTAATAAAGTGTATTCATATGATATAGGATTAGGCGATAATGTTTGTTTATATGATAAAGATGATGTGGAGTTTACATATATAAATTCGCTTGATAGCGAGATGATAGTTATGGCAAGCTATCAAAAAGATTACGGTGTAAATGAAAATATTAAATTATACAGATTGAAAGACAATACATTATCTTTGTATGCTGACAATAAATATGGCATAGGTAATTCAATAAATTCTGATATAAGATACAAAACTAAAGGAAGTATAAAAAAACATAAAAACGCATTGTATTTTCAGCTTACGAAAGATGAAAAATGCAGTATATATAAGCTTGAAAATGGAAATATAGAATTATTTTTTGACAATATTACAAGTGTAGACGAATATGAGTTTTTACAAGACGAACTTATAGTTTATGGATTTAACAGACAGAATATCGGAGAAATTTATTCTTATAAAAATAATTCACTTAAAAACATAACGGAGTTTTCACAAAAATTTGAAAAGCATATAAATTCATATAAATTAGAAGAAATAGAGTATAATTCCAACAATTCAAATATGAAAGGATATATCTTATATCCTCAAAATTTTGATGAGAATAAAAAATATCCGGCGATACTTTGTATACATGGAGGGCCAAAAACTTTATATTCAAGTAATTTCATATATGAGATGTATCTGCTTTCAAAACAGGGATATTTTGTATTTTTCACCAATCCTCACGGTTCTGACGGAAAAGACAATGAATTTGCAGATATAAGAGGTAAATACGGAACTGTCGATTATGATGATTTGATGAATTTTACAGATATAATTTTACAAAAATACAATGCAGTAGATTCTTCAAGATTAGGAGTAATGGGTGGTTCGTACGGCGGATATATGACAAATTGTATAATAGGTAAGACAGACAGATTTAAGGTAGCCGTAACACAAAGATGTATATCAAATTGGATAAGTTTTTATTCCACAAGTGATATAGGTTATTATTTTGCAACAGATCAGAACGGTTGTAATTTTGATGTTCAAAAATTGTGGGAGTATTCTCCACTTAAAAATGTAAAGAATATAAAAACTCCAACACTTATAATACACAGCGATGAAGATTATAGGTGTCCGCTTGAACAAGCTGTGCAGATGTTTACACATCTTAAATTAAATAATATTAAAACTAAATTAGTAATATATAAAGGTGAAAATCACGACTTATCAAGAACAGGTAAGATTAAAAGCAGGGTATCAAGACTTGAACAGATATTGAAATGGTTTGAGCAAAATTTGTAGTATTTTTATGTTGACGAGGTAGATTATGGCAAATAGTATGACAGGATTTGGAAGAGCTGTTTTAAATGATATCGGCTCAAAGGTAACGGTTGAGATAAAAAGCGTAAACAGCAGATATCTCGAAATAGTGAGCAAAATGCCAAGACAACTGAACTATTTTGAAGACAGTATAAAAGCTATAGTAAACTCTAAAGTTTCAAGAGGACGCTTAGATATATATATACAGGTAGATAATAACAGTATTCTTGACAATTACAGTATAGATGAAAAAAAGATACACGATTATAAAGTTATTTTTGAAAAGATACAAAGAGAGCTTGATATAGAAAATGATATGAAAATATCTTCATATCTGAATTTACCTGAAGTTATGACAAAAAACAGTGAGCCGAATAAAGAGCTGGAGAATATGGTTAAAAATGCAGTATCATTGGCAATGGATAATCTATGTGTAATGAGAAATGCAGAAGGACAAAAAATCATAAAAGATTTGCAAAAAAGGGTCGAGCTGTTAAAAGTACTTATAGATAAATTGGAACTATATACACAAGATATGTTGCAAAGCGTATTTGAAAAATTGCAGAAAAGAATATCGGAGTTGCTTGCAAAAAACGGAGTGGAGGCAGATGATGCCAGAATACTTCAGGAAAGTGCCATATATGCTGATAAACTAAATGTAACAGAAGAAATAGTGAGATTTAATACGCATATAAGTCAACTTTTAAGTTTTTTGGGAGAAAAGGAAAAAGAAATCGGCAAAAAAATAGACTTTTTATTGCAAGAGATGAACAGAGAAATAAATACCATCGGTTCTAAAAGTCAAAAAACAGAGATAATATCACTGGTTGTGGATATAAAAGCAGAATTGGAGAAAATAAGAGAACAAATACAAAATATAGAGTAAGTGAGGAGAAATTATAATTATGGACAAAAAAGGTCTTTTAGTAGTAGTATCAGGACCGGCAGGAGTTGGAAAAGGTACTTTATGTAAGGCTTATATGAAAAAATTTGACGATATGAAGTTATCTGTTTCGACAACAACAAGAAAACCGAGAGATGGAGAAAGAGACGGAGTAGAATATAATTTCACTACAAAAGAAAATTTCGAAAAAATGATAGCCAATGATGAAATGCTTGAATATGTAAATGTATTTGATAATTATTACGGCACATCTAAAGCATGGGTAAAAGAACAGATAGACAACGGTCAGGATATAATATTGGAAATAGACATAGTAGGGGCTATGAATGTCAGAAAAATATATAAAAATGCTGTATTGATATTTATACTTCCGCCTTCATTTGAAGTTTTGGAAAATAGAATAAGAACAAGGAATCAGGACAGTGATGAGCAGATAAAAAAGCGCTTGGACAGAATGCTTGAAGAAGTTACTATTATGAAAGATTATGATTATTTTGTAGTCAACGATAAGTTGGACGATGCACTTAATCTTATAAGAAGTATAATAGACTCGGAGAGATATAGTGTTCAAAGATATGGTAAGCAAGAAATGGAATTTTATCTGGAAAATATAAGAAAAGGCAATATAGTTATAAACGAAGAGTAAAAATATATTTTAGAATGTTGTATTATTGAGATTTTTGGGAATTATATAAAAATTGTATTCTCAAAAATCTTGTCTTATTATGAATAAAAATTTAATAATACTATTGTCTAAATTAAACATAGATATTTTTTAATATGATGATCAAATATATTTTGATAGCGAAATAATTTGAAGATATCTTAATTTAAATAGGATTTAGTATAAATTGACAAACTCAAAAGAGGTGTTTTTTTTGTTCAGTCAAGTAATAACAGCAGGTACATATGGAATAGACGGATTTAAGGTAACGGTGGAGGCGGATATAAGTAAAGGTATGCCGGGTATAACTATTGTAGGGCTTCCGGCTGTTGCAGTTAAAGAATCTAAAGACAGGATAAAATCGGCTATAACAAACTCACTTTTTAATTATCCGATAACAAAGAAAATAGTGATAAATCTGTCTCCGGCAGATGTAAAAAAAGAAGGCTCACATTATGATTTACCAATAGCACTTGCCATACTAAGCGAAAATGTAGCTATGAACAATGAGAAGATAAAAAATACAGCTTTCTTAGGCGAATTATCGTTAGATGGCAAATTAAGAAAAATAAAAGCCTCAACGGCAATGATATTAGGTCTTGTAAAAGATGAAAATATAAAAAATGTAATAATTCCTAAAAGCAACGAAAAAGAAGCATCTATGATACCGGATATAAATGTATATACCGCCGAAGATATAAATGAAGTTATAGAATATCTTCAAGATGTAAGAGAACTTAAAAGAGTGGGAGATTTCAGCTCATACATAAATATACCGAGCTCAAAAGATTTTTCTGATGTAAAAGGTTCGTCTGCGATAAAAAGAGCTGCACAAATATCAGCAGCAGGCTTTCACAACCTGTTTATGATAGGAAGTCCTGGGAGCGGTAAAACAATGGTGGCATCAAGAATGAATACAATAATGCCACCGTTAAATGAAGATGAGTATATAGAAGTGAGCAAGATTTATTCATTTTTAGGAGAAATACCGGATGATATTGTGTTTAGGAACAGACCGTTTCGCTCGCCTCATCATACGATAACATATACTTCACTTATTGGTGGCGGTGCAATGGCAATACCAGGAGAAGTGGTTTTATCTCACAGCGGTATACTGTTTATGGACGAGTTTTTAAATTTTGATAAAAAATTGATACAAGGATTGAGGCAACCGATAGAAGATAAGTTTGTAACAATATCAAGGGTAAACTACAAGTTGACATATCCGAGCAATTTTTTGCTTGTTGCGGCGACCAATCCATGCCCCTGTGGTAATTTTATGAATCCTTTAAAAGAATGTGTTTGTACTGAAAAAAAGATACATGACTATTTACAAAAAGCATCCGGGCCTATACTTGACAGAATGGATATATTTGTAGAAACTACTCCTATACCTTATGATGATTTGACAAACAATGGTACTGAAGAGCTGTCATCCGAGGAACTGAAAAAAGGTGTGTATATTGCTGTGCAAGTTCAAAAAGAAAGATTTAAAGACTTAAACATAAATTATAACTCTCAGATGAATTCCAAACATATAGAATATTATTGCAAATTGGAAAGTGATGCAGAAAAGTTGATTCAGATGTTTTTTAAATCATCGAAACTTACTGCAAGAAGTTATCATAGACTTTTAAAAGTAGCAAGAACTATAGCAGATATGGAGCAAAGTGAAAAAATAAAACAAAATCACATAGCAGAAGCCATCAGTTTTAGAAAAACATATAGCAAATATTGGGAAAAGATATAATAAAAAGAAAGGGCATATCATGGCAATTTATAAAAATTCTATTCCTATATTGGAGTATGATGATAACGAAAAATCAGTTATTATGCCAAATAGAGCAGGCTTATACAGTTTTCCTAAATATGCAGTATTTGCATTTCTTGGAGATGAAATAGAAAAATTTGCAAAGAAAATGAGTTTAGAGCAAATTGGAGAGTTTATAAGTATAACAAAGATATATCCCATATATATATTCAAATACAAAGAAAAAGATATTTGTTTGTGTCAGGCACCGGTAGGAGCATCAGCGTCAGTACAGATACTGGATTTTTTAATAGGATATGGAGCTGAAAAAATAATTTCGTCAGGTTCTTGTGGGACGTTAACAGATATTGAAGAAAATGTATTTTTGATTCCTGTTGAAGCATTAAGAGATGAAGGTACGTCATATCATTATTTACCACCAAAAAGGACAATATGTGCAAATAAGAACGCAGTAGCAGCGATTGAAAGAGCATTTTTGAAAAATAAAATATCATATCAAAAATGTAAAACTTGGAGTACAGACGGATTTTACAGAGAAACTAAAGATATGGTTGAATATAGAAAACAAGAAGGGTTTGGCGTAGTAGAAATGGAATGTTCAGCTCTTATGGCTTGTGCAGAATTTAGAAAAGCTGAATTCGGTCAAATATTGTTTACAGCAGATACATTGGCAAATATAGACAATCACAATGATAGAAATTGGGGAGCAGGCAGTATTTCTTTAGCGTTAAAATTATGTTTTGATGCAGTTGTTGAACTATAGGAGATTATATAAATAAACACTTTACTTAGTTTCAGTTTTTTGTCACATATGGGGAGGAAGTTATGGAAAGTCAAGATTTAATAATGATGGTAATATCACTTATCTGTAGCACTGTATTTTACAGTATAGGCGTATTTGCAAGCAAACTTGAAAAGCCTATGTGGTTTTGGTCAGGAGAGGTTATAGATCCAAATAAAGTTAAAGATATAAAGGCCTATAATAATGCGAATGCTAAGATGTGGAAGGCATATGGCTTATTATATTTTGTAACCGCCTTTATTTCATTCTTTAAACTTGAATTAGGGATAATACTTCTAACATTGATATCGACAATAGGTATAGTAGCTTTGATATGGTGCTATGAGATGATTATTAAAAGAAAATATATGTATTAAATATTATTTAAAATAAAAGATAAAAACAAATAAAAAAACTATATATAAAATTTTATAAAAAACTGATATAATAAAAAACACTTTTTAAACTTAAATATTATAAAATTAGGAGATATTTTTATGCAAAATTTAGAAAAAAAATATACACCGAAAGATTTTGAAGAAAAGATATATAAAAAATGGGAAGACGGAGGTTATTTTAAATGTAAGGTAACAGACACAGATAAGGTTTATTCGATAGTGCTTCCTCCACCTAATATCACAGGTCAGCTTCATATGGGCCATGCGCTTGACCATACACTTCAAGATATACTCATAAGATTTAAAAGAATGCAAGGTTATGATACATTGTGGCAACCCGGTACAGACCACGCATCTATAGCTACAGAAGTAAAAGTGGTTGAGAAAATAAAAAAAGAAGAAGGAAAAACTAAAGAAGAAATAGGCAGAGAAGAGTTTTTGAAAAGAGCATGGGACTGGAAAGAAGAGTTTGGCGGCAAAATAGTTGAGCAGATGAAAAAGCTCGGTGATTCTTGCGACTGGTCGAGAGAAAGATTTACAATGGACGAGGGTTGTAATAAAGCTGTCAATGAATTTTTTGTAAGATTATATGAAAAAGGTTATATATATAAAGGCAATAGAATAATAAATTGGTGTCCGGATTGCAAAACTTCACTTTCAGATGCTGAAGTGGATCATGAAGAGTCATCAGGGCATTTTTATCATATAAACTATAAGATAGAAAATTCTGATAGAGTGGTGGAGATAGCTACAACAAGACCTGAAACTATGCTTGGTGATACAGCTGTTGCCGTAAATCCAAATGATGACAGATACAAAGATATAGTAGGCAAGAATGTTATTCTGCCTATATTAAATAGAATTATACCAGTAATAGCTGATGATTATGTTGATATGGAGTTCGGTACAGGTGTAGTGAAAATTACGCCTTGCCATGATCCTAACGATTTTGAGGTAGGATTGAGACATAATTTAGAACAAATACTCGTAATGAATGAAGACGGCAGTATGAATGAAAATGCCGGAAAATATCAAGGTATGGACAGATATGAATGTAGAAAACAGATATTAAAAGACCTTGAAGATTTAGGACAATTAGTTAAGATAGAAGATCATTCACACAATGTAGGACATTGTTACAGATGTCATACAGTTGTAGAACCTATGACATCGAAACAATGGTTCGTAAAAATGGATGAGCTTGCCAAACCGGCAATAGAAGCATTAAAAAATGGTGAGCTTAATTTAGTGCCGAACAGATTTGATAAAATATATTTGAATTGGCTTGAAAATATAAGAGATTGGTGCATATCAAGACAACTTTGGTGGGGACATCAAATACCTGCATATTACTGTGAAGAATGTAATCATATGCAAGTATCGGAAACTAAGGTAGAAAAATGCGAAAAATGCGGTTCAAAAAATATAAAACAGGACGAGGATGTACTTGATACTTGGTTTTCATCAGCTCTATGGCCTTTATCAACACTCGGTTGGGTTGAAAATTCCAAAGAGTTTAATCATTTCTTCCCTACAAATACACTTGTTACAGGCTATGATATAATATTCTTTTGGGTTATAAGAATGGTGTTTTCATCTCTTTTTATAACAGACAAAGTACCGTTTAAAGATGTGTTTATACATGGACTTGTAAGAGATTCACAGGGCAGAAAGATGAGTAAATCTCTTGGAAATGGTATAGATCCTCTTCAAGTAATAGATGAATACGGAGCTGATGCACTAAGATTTACACTTGCAACAGGAAATAGCCCCGGAAATGATATGAGATATTATGAAGAAAGAGTTATAGCTTCAAGAAACTTTGCCAATAAAATATGGAACAGTGCAAGATTTATCCTTATGAATTTAGATGAAGATGTGGCATTGTCAGATAAAGATATAGAAAACAACTTAGAAATTTCTGATAAATGGATATTGTCAAGGGCAAATACGGTAGCAAGAGAAATGACACAGAATTTGGATAAATATGAGCTTGGCATAGCTGTAAACAAGGTGTATGATTTTGCATGGAACGAGTTTTGTGATTGGTATATAGAGATAGTGAAACCAAGACTATATAACAGTGAAAATAAAATTTCAAAGCAAGCCGCACTTTTCACATTGAAATCCGTTCTGGAAGATATATTAAAATTACTTCATCCGTTTATGCCGTTTATCACAGAGGAGATATGGGGGCATTTGAATCCTGATACAATGATTATAGTATCAGATTGGTGTGTTTATGATGAAAGCAGAAATTATCCTCAAGAAGAACAAGTTATGGACAACATAATAAATTCTATAACTAAGATGAGAAACGCCAGAGCAAATATGAATATACCTCCATCAAAAAAAGCAAAACTATATATTTCTATGCAGGATGATAGTAAAAAAGAATTGTTTGAAAAAGGAATAGAATATTTTATTGCAGTTGGAGGAACAACAGAGGTTATATTTGAAGATGAAAGCAAACTTCCAAGCGATACTATAAAAGTGATAACAGAATTTGCAAATCTATATATACCTACAGGCGAGTTAATAGACTTTGAAAAAGAGCTTCAAAGATTGGAAAAAGAAAAAGAAAAACTCATAAGCGAGATAGACAGAGTGGTAAAAAAACTTGCCAACGAAGGATTTATTGCAAAAGCACCTCAAAAATTGATAGATGAAGAGAAAGCAAAAAAAGAAAAATTTGAAAAAATGCTCGAAGAAGTAAATGCAAGCATTGAAAAAATAAAATAGTATTATATATTCTTGAATAAAATACTTTTAATAAAAAAAGTGTACCACATTTTACTTGGTACACTTTTTTTATACTAATTACCTTATAAAAGGTTTATATATTGTATCGTTTTTAATAGATTATTTTGCTTTTTATATTAATATCCTTTTATACTAAACTCTATTTAAGCTATGGATTTTATCCACTCTCTTCTTGTGATACTTTTTACCATATCTTTTGTTAATAAATTTATTGTGTCACATAATCTGTCTACTACTTCATTTAGTGTTCTAAATACTTCATTTTTGAATCCCATCTGACGAATTTGTTTCCATATTTGCTCTATGGGATTCATCTCTGGTGTATATGGTGGTATATGTGTTATCTTTATGTTTTGAGGTATTTTTAATGTCTTTGATTTGTGCCATATTGCCCCATCACATACTAATAATATTATATCTTCTTTATATTCTTTCGATAATTCTTCTAAAAATACGTTCATATTATTTGTATCACAGTATGGCATTACTAAAAAGAAGTTTTCTCCTGTTTGTGGTTCTACTGCTCCATATGCGTATTTATATTCTCTTATGTGATGACATGGTACCTCCGCTCTTACATCCTTTGTGCACCAACAATACTTTGGTTTGCTTATCCTTCCAAAACCTGCTTCATCTTGAAACATTATTCTTACTATTTTATCAGGGTAAACGTTTAATAACTCTTCTGCCATACTGTTAATTTTTTTGAGGCTTCTATTACCTCTTGATTTGCTTTCTTCGGATGTCTACTTCTTGGCATTACTTTTCTCCACCCATGTCTTTTTAGAACATAGTATATTTGTGCTGTTCCTATACTATGTCCTACTATTTTTACATATTCTTCTTCTATTTCTTTGACTGTTATTATCTGTCCTTTTTTGCCTTTTTCTTCAAATTTTTTTAACATTTCTTCTTCTTGCTCAAATGTTAGATTTCTATGATTTCCTTTTTGCCCCTTGCTTAAAAGTCCTTCTATTCCTTCTTTTACGTATTTGCATATCCAGTTATTTACTACTTTAATTGAGGTATCAAGTTTTTCAGCTATTTCTTTATTACTTTTCCCTTGTCCTCTTAATTGTATAGCATGTAGTCTTTTATCTTCTTTTTTATCTTTAATTGTATTTCTCATTTCGCTTATTTTTTTCGCTTCTTCTATACTAATTTTATGCATTTTTTTCACCCTATATTAGTATATCATATTTTATGAAATATATCCATAGTTCTATTAGATTTTAGTATTAATCAGTATAACGAAATAGAAGTTTGAATTATCTGCGTCTTTCGTTTGAACTATATATTACTTGTCATTTCAACGGTTTGAGTTTCATCTCCTGCTGTTATTGTATATTGTTCTCCTTGTTTTATATCAGGTGAGCTTATTAGCAGTGAGTTGTATTTTGTTTGAGGTGTGAATGTCAGTATGGCTTTTCCTGATGAGTTTGTAACTGTAACTTTTGTTCCTTCATTTTTGCTTGAAGATAAATTTAATAAAATTGAACCTTGTGTTGAATCATTTCCAAAATTTTGAGCCATACCTGATGAACCTGCTGTTACGAATGTTCCACTTGATATTGTTGCTGCTCCATTATAATCTAATGAGCCGTTTCCATCATTAGTAGGTCCATAAACATATGTTGTTCCTCCACTTATGGTGATATTTCCGTTAGAGTCTACACCGTCACCTCCGGCTTTTATAGTTATTGTTCCACCTGTTATATTTATATATGCGTTTTCTTGAACTTCGTCCATTCCTCCTCCCATATGTGGAGGCATTTGTCCATCTTGTGGAGGTTCAGGTCTGTTTGATGAATTTAGCATTTGACCGTATTGTGGTGGAGATAGTCTGTCTTTTTTGCTTTGTTTTTGCGTACTTTCTGATGACTGTGAATTATTTTGAGTTTGAGTATTTGTTGTACTGCTTCCACTTGTTGCATTTAATCCGTCATCTTTAGATATTACATTTATTTCTCCTCCTGTAATATCAACTTTTTCTCCTTCTAATCCTTCGTTGCTTTGTAATATATTTATTTTTCCACCATTTATAATTAGTCTTCCGTCTGAATGTATACCATCATCATCGGCTGTTATATTAATCGTTCCATTGTCTATTTGTACTATACTTGATGAGTCTATTGCATCACTGCTTGATGTGAGATTCAGATTTCCACCGCCTATATATACATATCCAAGTGATGTATCATCACTGTTTTCTGAATGTATTGCATCTTTAGTTGCTTTTATAGTTATATTTCCATCTGATATTTTTACGTTGTCTTTTCCTTGTAAACCGTGATTAGCTGCTGTTATTTCATAATCACCGTTTTTTATTACCAAATCATCTTTAGATACTATGCCATTTCCATAATTGGCATTTATTATTAGCTTGCCTTGACCGTTAAGTGTAAGGTCGTCTTTAGAGAAGATTACACCGTCTATATTGTTATCATCTATTGCTACAAATTCGCTTTTATTTGACAGTGTATTTATACTGTTTTTTGCCAGAGTTATGAATACTTTATCAGCTTGTTTTACATAAATAGCTGCTGATGTGTCATTGTTTATAGATACAGAGTCAAGAACTAATGTTATCTTTGCTTCTTTTGGTGCATCTACTATAACTTGTCCGTTTGTTATTGTTCCTGATAATATATATGTGCCTTCTTCACTGATGGTTACAGATTCATTATTTAATTTTATATTTTTGCTTGTTTTTTCGTCATATTCTATTTCCTTGTCTTTTTTAGAAAATAGATTTGCAGAGTCGAGTGCGTCTATTGCAGTGCTATTGTTGGAAGTTGTTTGAGAAGTAGTTTGTGAAGTTGTTGTATTTGTAACAGTTGTTGAAGATGCTTTTGCAGTTGCTGAGCAAGCTATCGTATTCATTGCCAATACGGCTGTTAATATTAGTGTTGCTAATTTTCTTTTCATTTTAGTTTCCTCCGAATTTGAAATTTTATTTTTTAAATGTAAATTAAATTTTATAAATTAATATTTATTTTAAATGAATTATAATTCATTTATATTATTTTCTTGTTGTGATATTGATATTTCCAAGTTTCCGTTTCTGCAACGAAGTTTATCTATAAATTCTTTTTCTATATTTTCTGTTTTTAAAGTTATATTGTAAGTTAATTTGAATAGGCTTCCCATATCTGTAGTTTTTACATTTGTCATTTGGCAACTTGTAGTGTATTCTTGGAACAAGTCATCCAATGAGCCTGTGTATTCAAGGTCTTCAGGTATTGCTATTCTTAACGTTTTGTCCAAGGCTGCATATTTTTTTGAGCCTATTCCTATATGGTTATATATTATTTGCATCATACATATAACTATTGTAAATACTGCTGCATAACCTATATATCCCATACCTGTCATAAGTCCGCTACCCATTGCTAAAAATATTGCACCTATTTCTGTTGAAGTTCCTGCAACACTTCTAAATCTTACTAATGAAAATGCACCTGCCACTGCAACACCGGCACCTACATTTCCGTTTACCATCATTATTACTACACAAACCATAGCTGGCATAAGAGCTAATGTTGTGACGAAATTTTTAGAATATTTATTTTTATATTTGTATGTCAGTGCTATTATAAGTCCTATTATGAGTGCAGATATTAAACAAGTCATAAAACCTGTTATTCCAACTGTTGTTGCAGTTGTCGAAGCATCTTCAAATACTCCTGTGAAAATAGCCATATTCATATTTTTTCCTTCTTTCTTTTTTGTTTTTAAGTAGTATTAATATTATTTAATTGCCTTTTTTAGTTTTATATTGGCTTAATATGATTATAAAATATAATATTAAATGATTTTATAAAAAAATTAAGATGCTTTTAATATCAATATTTTCATATCTTTTATTTCTTTTGCCATTTTGTAGGCATTTCCATATTTTGAAAAAGATGTTTTATATATATGATTTTTTGTAAGTATGTCTGTCATCCATAAAGGAAGACCGTTTACTGATTTCATTTCCATAAGCACCATACCATCTTTTAGAATCTGTGTTCCGTAAGGGCGCTCACATAAGGACAACTTATCTTGTCTCCACATTATGTTTGTATCAAATGTTATTCTGAAATTGTCATCTTCCATATCAAAATATGCTTCTCTATCACAAGATATATACATTTTAGATGTGATACCTTCGTTTATTTTTATAAAATAGTCAATTTCGTTTAATATTTGACTGTTTTTGTCAGGCCTATTACCGTTTATAAGATAATCCATAGCTTCTTTTTCAGGCATTGATATTCTTCTTTTATATACGACTGATTTATATTTTTTCTTGAGTTCTATAAATATTTTGCTGTCATGTGTAGCAATACCGTATGAGCGAATTCTGAGTTTTTCTTTGTATGCAGGCTTTTGCATTGAACGTCTTATAAGCAGATTGTTTTGTGTATCAAAATATATACTGATTACTGTACTTCTTCCGTGTTCATCTTCTTGCATATGTTCTTTCATAGCATCTAATAAAATTTTTTGCTCCTGCTTTGTTATTAAATATTTTTGTTCTACACGTTTGAATATATTTGTGTTTTTCATATATTATCACCCCTTTTTATGACTGTTGTTTGTTTTTGATAAATTAATTATAAATTCTCTACTTAAACTCAAGTTAAAATTATAGTTTAAATTTACTTAAAGTTTTGTTAATACCATATAATGTTTGAAATTACAGTTTTTTATATAAAAAAATTTTTGAAAAATATAAAAAATAAGTTATTTTTTATATTAACTTTAAACTAAAATATGAAAAATTTAAGTTAATATTATTAATGAATCAGCTATTTATAGTGTTATTTACAAAAAAGAATTTATAAAATTATATTTTTATGTTATTATGTTATAAATAAAATTTTTAAATTTAAAGAAGCTAAAACGATTAAGAAAAATTTATAAAAAATATGGATTGTTTTACTGTTAATATTGTACAAAATTTAAAAAGCAAGTATTAAATTTTTAAAGTTATTGCATTTTTGTAGATTTATTGATTTTATAAAGTTTTACAATATCGGGTTTTCAGTTGGACAATAGAAAAAATATTTTGAGGAGGTGTTAGAATATGAAAAAAGAGCTTAATGCCAATGAAGCACGAACATATGAATATATAAAATGGTATTTATCTGAAAATGGATTTTCCCCATCTATATCAGACATAGAGACATCTCTTGATTTGAAATCTACTTCTACTGTACACAGGATATTGAAATCGTTGGAAGAAAAAAATTATATTAATAGGCAGTCTAATAAGAACAGATCGATAACGCTTGTGGATGGAGTTGACGAATATGATTATAAGAATAATATAACCTTGCTTCCTCTTATAGAATATAGAAATATGGATTTTGATGTATTTGATAAAGAAAATATACAGGATTACATACCTATACCCAATAATTGGATAAGTCAGGGAGATTTTTTTATAACAAAAGCCAATGATGATTCAATGATAGATGCAGGTATATATAATTCAGACTTGCTTATAGTACAAAAAATTCAAACACTTAGAAATGGCGAAATAGCGGTAGCTTTAATTAACGATAGAAATTTAACAGTAAAAAGATTTTATATGGAAAAGCAAGACAGAATAAGACTCCAACCGGAAAATTCAAATTATGACGCAATATATTTTAAAAACATAAGAATACTTGGAAGAGTGAAAAAATGTATTAGAAGTTTTTTTTGATTTATTATAAAGTCAAGATTTTTACAGATTTTTTGTTATTAAGACGGAAAATATTGGAGTTTAAGCATATATAGAGTTAATGATTTAAAATAAAAAAATTAAATTTTATGTAAATATTTTTTAAGAGGGGTCTTTATAAAATGGACATTAATCAAAATGAAACTTTCTTTGCCTTGGACATAGGTACAAGAAGTATTATGGGAATTTTAGGCGAAAAAGATGGAGATATAATAAAAATAAAAAATGTAGCTATGGAACTGCATAAAAAGAGAGCTATGTATGACGGACAGGTACATGATATTCAAGCAGTGGCTGATGTAGCCCAGATAGTAAAAAACAGATTGGAAAAAGAAAGCGGAGTAAAACTTACAGATGTTGCGATTGCTGCGGCAGGACGTTCATTAAAAACAATACATACAAATGTTATTGAAGAATTTGAAGAAGAAACGTTAATTGATTCTCAAATAATGAAAAATATAGAAATAGAAGTATTACAGCAAGCAGCAAACATACTTAAAGAAAATTTGAATGACAATGTATCGTATTATAATGTCGGACATACAGTGATGACATATAAATTGGATGATTATGAGATTAAAAATCCTAATGGACATAAAGGTAAAAAAATTTCACTTGAAATAATAGCTACTTTCTTACCTAAAATAGTAGTTGAGGCATTGGATTCGGTAATGCACAAAATTGACTTGAACATATCGTATATGACATTGGAGCCTATAGTAGCATTAGAAGTTGCCATACCTGAAAATGTTAGACTTTTAAATATTGCAATGGTCGATATAGGTGCAGGCACATCAGATATAGCGATTACAAAAGACGGAACAATAATTGGATATTCAATGACATCTACAGCAGGCGATGAAATAACAGAAGCTCTATCTCAAAAATTCCTGTTAGATTTTGATACGGCTGAGATTATAAAATGCAATCTTTGTAAATCTTCAGAGCAATCTTTTACAGATATAGTCGGTACACAAATAAATATGACTACAAATGAAATATTGGAGCAAATTCAAGATTCTATAGATTTGGTTGCAAAAAATATATCAGATGCTATATT
This sequence comes from Peptoanaerobacter stomatis, assembly GCF_000238095.2. Classification (NCBI taxonomy): domain Bacteria; kingdom Bacillati; phylum Bacillota; class Clostridia; order Peptostreptococcales; family Filifactoraceae; genus Peptoanaerobacter; species Peptoanaerobacter stomatis. The sequence goes on along the minus strand of NZ_JH815226.1, from coordinate 96,474 downwards.
AAAAACTAATGGAAAATCTCCAAGTGCCGTCTTTTTGATAGGAGGAGGTTCTCAATTACCAATTCTTAACAAACTTATAGCAGACAATCTTCAATTACAAGAATCAAGAGTTGTGGTAAAATCTGTCGAAAACATTCAAAATATAGAATATGATACACCTATTTTAGAAGGACCGCAATCTATAACACCTGTAGGTATATTGACATGTGCAATAAAAAATGAGAGAAAAGATTTTATGGAGATAAAAGTGAATGATAAGAAGATCAAGCTATTTAGATCAGCAGATCTTAAAATAAGTGATGCGCTGATATTGGCGGGTTTTAATCCGAGAGATTTAATATCAAGAAAAGGAAAATCAATACTTGTAACTATAAATGGAGATAAAAAAATATTTAACGGAACTTATGGTGAAGAAGCTAAAATAAATTTAAATGATCAAAAAGCAAATATTGACACAAATATACATGATGGAGATACAATATCAATAGAGCCTGCTACTTCAGGTCAAAATGCACAAGTTTCAATAAAAGATTTGATAAGTGAAAAGTATATATATATAAATGATGATATAGTTCCTTATTTTTGCAATATAAAGATAAACTCAATAGAATGTAAAGATTATTCTACAATGCTTGAAAATGGAGATGAAATAAGTTATGACATTTTGGATAGTACAGATAAAATAAGACAAAATATGAATATAGCGGATGACAAGCAAATTTTTATAAACGGAGAATTTTCAAAATATGATTTAAGTGTAGAACCTAATGATAAAATAAAAATATCCGATATGCCGAAAGAAAAAGAAACTTCAGATGATGTACAGTCTGTTAAAAAGAGTATAACGGTCATATATAACGGTTCTATGATAACAATTAAATCAAAAAGAGATAAGATATTGTTTATAGATATATTTGACAATATAGATTTTGATCGCTCTAAGCCGAAAGGTAATCTAATTATGAAACATAACGGTAATACAGCAGAGCTTACAAGCGAACTTAGAAATGGTGACAGAGTGGAAATTTTTTGGGAAGAAAAAATAATATAAATTAAGCAAAAAAGCATTGATAAATACATAATATACTATATATTTATCAGTGCTTTTGTATTTATAGTTATACTGTTTTCTAATAAAATTATGGATAACTTATATAATTATATAACATTGATACATAGTTTATTGAAAAGATTAATTATTATGATTTTCCGTTATTCTATAAGATTTTATACTAAAAACCAATATAAATATTGAAGAATGTAGTAGATAGATTATGTGACACCATAAATTTATTAACTAAATATATTTTAAAAAGTGTTACTCATAAGATATAGATTATCTACACTGTTTAATTGGTTATTAGCATTAATACAAGATTTTAAAAAACTAATTTTAACCAAATGGAGTATATTTTCCATAAATATATTCATATAAATCTTCTACAACATAGTATTTCATCATAACTGTACTTGTATTGTTAATAAAGAAATGTCCTAAAAGCTCTTTGATTTCTGGATTTTTAGGATTGTCAATCATTATTGTCAAGAAATATCCTTCTCTACCTTCCACTAAATAATTATTATCATCTGTAGTCTCTTTAACATCAGTGACATAATATCTTTGATTAGCTCCCAATATCTTCAATTTTCTTAATATCTTCGCAGCCATTTCTCCTGCCTGTTTCTCAGTTATAAAAGTTTCAGGATATTTCATAACTGCCGAATCGTCATATAAAACTTTTTTTGTCTTTTGATCAGTAACAGTTCTCATAACAGTGTCAATCATATAAGTCCCTATATAGTGGTCGCCTATACCGTCTTCCATAGTAACTTTTACATATAATTTGTAATCATCTTTGCTGTCTCTATGAGTATCATATAAAAATTTAGATTCTTTTGATAGCTTTTTGTCTCTTATAACCAATGAAGCGATTAAATTATAGTATACATCATCATCTCTGTTAAAAGAAAAAGTTTTTGCTTTATTAAAAATAGGTACGACAATTTTATAATCGGGAAGAGAAAATATACCGTCATTTTCTATATATATCTTGTTTGTATTGTTTTCAACATAACAGTACAGTTTATTGTTGACAGAATAAACTGAATAGTTGCCAGGAATTCTTTCATTAAGCTCATCTATCATTATTTTGTCATATTCATAATAAAAATAATCAGCTTCAGAAGTAAAATCAGTGATATTGTAGTTATTTTTTAATTTTGTAATTTTTGCTTTATCAAGTTCAGGTATTATGTAAAAAATTCTCGGTACGTTCTCAAGATATTTCGCTATAGTTTTCTCAATAGAAATTTTTTGTTGTTTTTGGACAGTTTTTTTATTTGTAGTAACATTGGTCTTAGGCGTTGTATTTTTGGAAACGGCAAAGACATTGCCACCCAAATAAGTTAGCATGCAAGCAAAAATGAGCAATATAAATAAATTATTTTTTTTAAACATTTTTTTCCTCCTTGTTAATAGTTTTTTGAAAATAATACCAAAATATATCAGAAATAACATATAATTTTTATACTGCTATTCAGAAAGTAAATATAATAGGCGACAAAATATTTAAAAGAAAAAATCATTTTTTAAATATTGGTACATATATTTTTTACAGTATATAAGTATAAATATAAGGAAAAACGTTTATATATTTAATGATACAATATATAAGTTTAAAAATCAATGATAAAAAAATAATGTCATTATATTTTAACACTAAATACTATGAGAATTTTAAATTGAATATATTTATAGTTTTTAAAAAATACAATTTTTTAATTATATTATTATATATACTTTTAATTGGTGTTTAGTATAATGCAAGCTATTTATTCGGATAATATCAAACAACATAAGTAAAGAATGTAATTAAAAAAAATATGAAACTTTAAATACAATTATAATACTTTCATACGATTAATATAAAACTATATATTTAATATTTAAAAAAATAATAGTAAAAAGTATTTACAAAACTAAAATTGTGCTATATAATTTTGGAATAAAACAAGTGATGATTTTTTATATTTATGAAAAAATATACATAAATTTAAGAACATTACAATACATATTTTAACAAATAGTTTACAAATTATGATAAGAACTGTTATAAAAAGATATAATCATGCGAGATATTTTTTATTGTATTATTTTTAGCATATTACAATATCTTTATAAACAGCCTTAATATTGTAAATTTGTAAATTATTATCATTACTTATTTTGTATTATGATTAATATTTTTTTGACAAGGAGTGTTTTTATGAAAAAGATTTTTTCAATTTTTGCTGTTATGATGTGTACGTTGTTTTTAATGGTTGGTTGCAGTGCTTCAAATGATAAGACTTCAGATACTAAAACATCTGATGGCTCTGAGCCTATAAAAGTAGGATTTTTGTATATAGGACATATAAATGACGGTGGATTTACACAAGCTCATGATAAGGGAAGATTGGCATTGGAAGAAAATTTAAAAGGTAAAGTTGAAACATTATATCAAGAAGGAGTTGCTGAAAATACACAAGATGTTAAAAATTCGGCAAAAATAATGATAGATCAGGGAGCAAGTGTAATATTTGCTACAAGTTTCGGCTTTATGGACGCAATAGAAGAATTATCAAAAGAATATCCGGATGTAAAATTCATACATTTTTCAGGCTATAAGATGAATGATACAAATTTTGGAAATTATTTTGGAGCTATGGAAGAACCGAGATATCTGTCAGGAATAGTTGCAGGTTTGAAAACAAAATCAAATAAAATAGGATTTGTAGGTGCATTTCCGTTGCCTGAATTATTCATTAGTATAAATTCATTCACATTAGGCGTTAAATCTGTAAACCCTGATGCGACAGTACAAGTTGTATGGACTAATTCTTGGTATGATCCTGCAAAAGAAAAAGAAGCTGCTGATGCCTTGCTTGCAGCAGGTTGTGATGTTTTGGCACAACATTGTGATACAACAGGTCCACAAGTAGCAGCAGAAGAAAAAAATGCGTTTGCAATAGGATATAATTCTGACAGTTATGACTCAGCTCCAAAAGCATTTATGACAGCTCCTATATGGAATCATGGAGTATTTTATACAAAAACTGTTGAAGAAATATTAAACGGAACTTGGAAACCGGAAAGCTACTATGGAAATATAGCAGATGGATATGTTGATTTGTTACCTCTTACAGAAAATGCGCCTGAAGAAGCAAAAGCTAAGGTAGATGAAATAAAAGCAAAAATGGTTTCAGGAGATTTCAAAGTATTCACAGGTCCTATTAAAAATCAAGCAGGTGAAGTAGTGGTAGAAGAAGGAAAAAGCTTGAATAGAGAAGAGATATGGAAAATAGACTATCTTGTAGATGGAGTGATAGGAACTACAAAATAATGGAGGATTTATGCAAATAGCCATAGAAATGAAAGACATCTCAAAGAGCTTTGGAAGTATAAAAGCTAATCAGGATGTAAATTTAACCGTAGAAAATGGAGAAATCCATGCTTTACTTGGAGAAAATGGTGCAGGAAAATCCACTCTTATGAACATGTTGTCAGGTATATATATGCCTGACAGCGGTTCTATTTTTGTTTATGGAGAAAAAAGGACATTTAACTCGCCTGTGGATTCTATAAATATCGGAATAGGTATGATTCATCAGCACTTTAAATTGATAGATGTTATGACGGCAAAAGAAAATATAATATTGGGACAAAAAGGCAGTAAATTTATAGATGAGAAAAAACTGACAAAAGAAGTTTTGGAAATATCAAATAAATATGATTTGGATATTAAACCTGATAAAAAAGTATATGATATGTCGGTTGGAGAAAAACAGACATTAGAGATAATAAAAGTGCTTTATCGCGGGGCGAAGATACTTATAATGGATGAGCCTACAGCGGTGCTTACACCACAAGAAATACAAAAACTTTTTCAAATAATAAGAAATATGAAAAATAGCGGATGTAGTGTAATAATAATCACTCATAAGATGAATGAGGTTATGGAGATAAGTGACAGAGTTACAGTTCTTAGAAAAGGTAAGAGCATTAAGACTGTAAATACTAAAGATGTAACTTCAAAAGAACTTGTAGATATGATGGTTGGGAAGCAGGTATCACTTTCAATAGAAAAGCCTATAACAAAAAAATCTGAAGAGCCGGTATTGAAATTAGAAAAAGTGAGCATAATGTCAGAATATAACAGATACTCACTTAAAGATATAAATTTAGATGTATATGGTGGAGAAATACTTGGAGTAGCAGGTCTTGCAGGTAGCGGTCAAAAAGAGCTTTGTGAGGTTATAGCAGGTCTTATGAGAGCAAGTGAAGGTGATATATTTTTTAAGGGTGAAAAAATAACAGACAAATCTCCCAGACAAATAATAAATCTTGGTGTCAGAATGGGTTTTATACCGGAAGACAGACTTGGAATGGGATTAGTAGGTTCAATGGATATAGTGGATAATATGATGTTGAAGGATTATGATAATAAAAAAGGCATATTCTTAAACAAAAAATCTATGGTAGCGAAAGCAAAAGAAATTGTAGAGCGATTGGAAATATTGACATCAGGTTTAAATGAGCCTGTAAAAAAGATGTCAGGAGGAAATATACAAAAAGTTTTGCTTGGTAGAGAAATAGATTCAAATCCTAAGTTGCTTATAACTGCTTATCCTGTAAGAGGCTTAGATATAGGAGCATCTTATAAAATATACGAACTATTAAATGAGCAAAAACAAAAGGGTTCGGCTATACTTTTTATAGGTGAAGATTTAGATATGCTGTTGGAGTTATGCGATAGAATAGCAGTTATATATAGCGGTAATATAAATGGTATATTGGATGCTTCTACTGCGACAAAGGAAGAGATTGGGACCTTGATGTCAGGTGGAACGAAAAAATATAGTTAATTTATAAGTCTGTATATTTTTTATACGATTAAGAATACTAAATATCAAATAAAATTATATACACAACAAAGTTGTTAATAAAAAAATTAAGAAAGCATGATGTCCATTATTTAAACAAGTATCACTATAAAATATGAATTCAAATATATAAATTTGGAGAAACTATGATAAAGATTATAAAAAGAGAAGATGTTGATAAAAAATTTACTACCATAATTAGAATATCAGCAGTATTATTTTCGTTAATTTTTGCAGGTATGTTCATAGCATTTATCGGATATAATCCTGTAAAAGTTTTTGCACAGATGTTTTTTGGAGCTGTGGGGACACAGATGAGACTTCAAGAGACAATAAATAAAGTAACTCCGCTTATAATAACATCACTTGGCATGCTTATAGCATTTAAAATGAAGTTTTGGAATATAGGAGGAGAAGGACAAATTACTATGGGTGCTTTAGGAGCATCATTTATAGCACTTAACTATGGAGATAAAATTCCCCAATTACCATTAATTATTTCTATGATTATAGCATCTGTTATATTTGGTGGAATATGGGCTTTGATTCCGGCTATTTTTAAGGTAAAATTTGGAACAAATGAAACAATATTTACTTTGATGTTAAATTATATAGCAATAAAAATTGTACAATACTTGCAATTCGGACCGTGGAAAGATCCGGCTGCAACCGGCTTTCCTAAAATACCTACATTTAATCAAAATGCCGTTTTACCTCAGATATTCGGAGTTCACATCGGAATAATAATGGCTATGGTATTATTGATATTTATATATGTATTCATAAAATATACAAAAAAAGGTTATGAAATAGAAGTTGTAGGAGAAAGTATAAATACTGCAAAATATGCAGGTATGAATGTAAATTTTATAATATTATTTGCCATTACATTGTCTGGTGGATTATGTGGTTTGGCAGGTATGGTGCAAGCTTCCGCAATGGAAAAAACTTTAAGTTATACATTATCAGCAGGATATGGATATACGGCTATAATTACAACCTGGCTTTCAAATTTGAAACCTAACTATATATTACTTACATCAATTGCATTTGCTATATTATTGCAAGGAGGAACATTTGTTCAAGTATCTATGCAAATTCCGTCAGCAGTTTCCGGAATGATACAAGGAATAATACTGTTTTTTGTTTTAGGCTCAGAATTTTTTATAAAATATAAACTTGTAAGGGAGAGTAAATAATGATTGCAGATATACTTACTGCAGCTGTTAGTGCAGCTACACCGTTATTGTTTGCGACAATAGGTGAAATATATACCGAAAAATCAGGAAATCTGAATCTTGGTGTAGAAGGCATGATGATAATGGGTTCAGTAGTAGGATTTATATTCGGCTATAATACGCAAAGCTCTTCAATAGCACTTTTGAGTGCAGTATGTGCAGGAATGTTTGGAGCACTGATATATGCCATACTTACTATAACTTTAAGGGCAAATCAGGTTGTGTCAGGTCTTGCGCTTACAATATTCGGAACAGGATTTTCAACTTTTTTCGGCAAAAACTTTGTAGGAAAAGCTACACCGGATACATTAAAAACAGCTTTTTCTTCTTTTGAAATTCCTTTATTCTCAAAAATTCCGTTTATAGGAAATATATTTTTCAATCAAAATATACTTGTATATTTAAGTTATCTATTGGTGATATTTACTTGGGTATATATATATAAAACAAGGTTTGGTTTAAATTTGAGGGCAGTTGGAGAAAGTGCAGCCTCAGCTGATGCATCAGGAATAAATGTAAACTTGTACAAATATGTACATACTTTAATAGGAGGTGCGTTTGCAGGCTTAGGAGGAGTATATTTATCTCTTGTCACAGTTCCTGTTTGGCAGGAGGGAATAACAAGCGGGCGTGGTTGGATAGCTGTTGCACTTGTTATATTTTCATCTTGGAGACCTGTAAAAGCATTTATAGGAGCTTTGCTGTTCGGAGGACTTGACATATTAGGTTTCAGATTGCAAGGCATGGGCATACACATATCTCAGTATATAATAGATATGCTTCCTTATTTGTGTACAATAGCTGTTATAATAATAAGCACAAGAAAAAATGCACCTGAAGACAGGGGACCTAAAGATTTATCAGTTGCATATTTCAGAGAAGAAAGATAATAAAAAAACTCAGCTTTTTCAACATATTATACTAAAATCTAATGAAGGATAGAAAAATAGTGTTTTGTAAATTTAATAAAACACAACATTATTTAGATATTTCTTAGTAATAAATTATCTATTATTCTATTAGAAATTAGTATTATACTGACATCTGTTAAAAAATTGATATCAGTATAATTATTGAAAAGTCTGAGTTTTTTGTTATAGTCTTTTTTTAAGACGTCTGTTTACATCTGTTCTTGAAAGCCATATTTGACTTTTGCATTTTTCACATTCCAAGCGAAAATCCATACCTATTCTAAGTATTTTGAATACATCATTTCCACAAGGATGAGATTTTTTCAGTTGAATTATATCTCCTACTATGAAGGGTATCAATATTTTTTCATACGCTTCTCTTTGTAAGTCAGGAGGTATTGTGACTATACCGCATTTTTTATATTTTCTATTTTTTAATATGCTCTTCATAGGCACATTTAGTGAATGTGTGTCTATTCTTATGGAGCGTATATTTTTGTTTATACATTCCTGTTCTGCAAAATCGAATAATACTTTTGACAGACCTTTGCCTCTTGCGTTTTCATCTAATGATAATCTGTGAATTACACCATAGTCATAATTACTTTCCCATCTTCCGTTTTTAATTTTGTCATAATTTGTGTCTTTGTCAAATGACAGACTAATATAACCTATTACAGCATCATCATCCACCAATACATAAGCAGTTTCATTTTGCATATCTCTTATTACACTTTTTTCGCTCGGTTTTGAATAGCCTTGCCATTGGTCGGAGCCATAGGAAGCTATAAACTTGCTTGCATTGTCAAAGATTTTAATTATGCTGTTTATATCTTCTTTTGTAGCTTTTCTTATTATCAAGATTTAAGCACCTCATTTCAAAAATTTTTCGCCTAAGTATTTTTTTATATCTTTTTTGTCTGAATGTGGTGTTATTTCGATACTACTTTGAGTTTCCTGGTTTATTACTATAATTTTTGTTTCATCGTCAGATTTAAAGTTTTTTATTACAGTAGCCTCTAATATCGGTCTTATCTGTAATTTATTTTTTTTTGTTTTTTCATAATCCTTAGTGAAATAACTGCCTTTTAGTGTCAGTATTTTTGTATATATATTCAAAATGCCTCCTAATTGATAGACTTTTATTAAATTTATATAACAATATTATTTTTTAAATCATTGAAATTTATTAAGATTTATAAAACTAATCTTCTACAGAATTATCAAATCCGAGTTCAGGTATTTTTTCAATATCTTCAGCCGACATAGGCTTGTAAAAGTAATAGCCTTGCATTTTTTTAAGGTCATGAGCAATTAAAAAATCGTATTGCTCTTTTGTTTCAACACCTTCTGCTATTATATCTATATCAGTACCTTTACATAATTCTATCAACGCTACTATTATAGCTTCATCTTTTGTATTACTTCCTATACCGTTTATAAAGCTCATATCAACTTTCATTCCGTTTACAGGAAGTGAACGAAGATAATTTAAAGAAGAGTAGTTTATACCGAAATGGTCGATAGTTATATTTATTCCGAAACTTTTCATATAGTTGAGCATTTCTATAGATGTTTCAATATTTTTTGCTAAATATTTTTCATCTATTTCTATGCTTATTTTTTTAGGATCTATTTTTGTGTTTTCTAAGATTTTTGACATATTTGTATATATGTTGTCTTGTCCGAATCTTTGGGCCGAAAAGTTTATGGAGATATTGAAATCTTTCCCTTTACTATTCCATTTTTTCAGCTGATTACACACCTCGTTTAGAACCCATAAAAATATATTAGATATATAGCCTGAACGTTCTGCTATAGGTATAAATACATCAGGGTATATAAGTCCTTTTTGAGGATGAAACCATCTTATAAGCGCTTCAAGCCCTACAATAACAACTTTTCCGTCTATATATTCCATTTTTGGTTGGTAAAACAGCTTGAATTCATTGTTATTTATAGCCAATATCATATCATTTGTAAGATCAAATTCCTTTTTTATATTGCTGTGATTTTCTTTTTCGAAAATTGCAAATGAATTTTTTCCATTTTCTTTGGCTTTATACATAGCTATATCGGCATGTTTTATAAGGGTTTCTATATCTTTTCCTGCATGTGGATATACTGAAAATCCTATAGATATCGAAGTATTAACAATCTTATTATCCAATAATATAGGCTCTCTTAAATTCTTTAATATTTTAGTGCTTAATTTATTTATAAGATATTCAGGGCTGCTTCTATAATTTTTTACAAATATTAAAAATTCATCTCCGCCAACTCTTGATATTATACTTGTATCGGGAACTGATAATTTTAATCTTACAGCTATTTCTTTTAAAATTTCATCCCCCATAGTGTGACCGAGTGTATCATTTATATTTTTAAAGTTATCCAAATCGAGATATATGACTACATGTCGGTTTATAATAGGGTTGGAATCCATTATTATATTGTGAGCTATTTGTGAGAAAAATGTTCTGTTGTATAAGCCTGTTAGAGAATCTGTTGATGATATTTGGAGCATTTTACTTTCAGAATCTATTCTTCTTTTTATTTCTGTATTTAATTCGTTGTTTATATTTTCTAACTTTTGAGTGCTCTCTTTTATCAGCTTTTCCAAATTTTTATTTATGTTTTCTATTTTCTTTTGTGATTCCTGAATTATTCCTATATCTAGTATAGTTAATATATCAAAAGGTTCATATGCAGAGCTTTCTTCAAATTGAAATTTGTTGCACAGCACATTTACAGTTTCAGGAGAATCAAGTTTTTTTAACTTGAATATTTTGCTAAAGAATTTATCTTCTTCAAAAATTTCTTTTGGAAATATATTTTTAGCCGTTTTTGAAGGTAATATTTTATTACCTTTTTCACCCAAAATATTAAAAAACATAGCATTTACATATTCTATTTTGCCGTTATACATAAGGCATATTGCTTCCGGAGATTTATCAAATGCCTGCAAGAGTAAATCTGATGTATTTATACCAAGTAAATCCAAATTTTTTATAGCATAATATATGCAAGATATAGGTAAAATACTTAAAATAAAATTACTGTTAAGGCTATATACACCGGAAATCTTTGGAATAGATATATCTGTAACAAACACATATACTAAATAAGTAAATATGGACAATACTAAAAGAATAGATGATTGTTTATCTCTTTTTTTAGCAGAATTAAAATACAATTTAATAGTTAAGGCTAATATGAATAAAGATATTAAAATATAATATGCAGAATTCATATAAAATACAAAATCGTTAAAAACCAATCCGTGAACTATAAGATTTGAGTCTATATATAGAGTTGCGCTATTTGCAGAAATAGAGTTAGATATAGATACAATTATAGTAAAAATGAAAAATATTCTCATTATTGAAACATATATTATATGCTTCTTATATTGAAGATTTATTATAAAATCAAGTAAGCAAAGTATAGTAAAAGGAAATATACTTTTAAATATATAAAATAAATTCAAAAGTAATATGTTGTTGGTATATTGTATATGCGATATCATTGCTATGATGCAAAAAAAAGCATAAAACACTGAAAAGAATATAAAACCACGTTTAAGCAGCATATCTGATTTTTGCATATAAACATCTGTCGCAAGAAATAGGAATATATATATTAAGAATAAAAGCAAAAAATATATATAAGGCATATTTAAAATCTCCTAAAAATATAAAAACAATTTACATTTACTTTTACATTATACCATAATTATTAATATATTTATCAAAATTTTTAAGAATTTACTTACAATTTATAATTATATGACATTTATAGTTTTTTTGATGAATTATTATGTAAAAAAATATAATTTCTAAACAGTACTTTAATGATTTGTACAGTATTAATTTTAGATTTAATCCTTGTAAAAATCCATTTAATTTTATAAAATGGGTATGATAGTAAAAATTAAACTTTTTTGTAGTAAAAAACATATGGTTAATTTTTAAAATATATTGAAAAGGAATATTTATGTACAATTTGAATATTATATATGAAGACAATCATATAATAGTTGTGGATAAAATAGCAGGTGTACTTTCACAATCTGATGATAGCAATGATATGGATATGCTTACCCTTGTAAAACGCTACATAAAAGAAAAATATAACAAACCTGGCGAAGTATTTTTAGGACTTGTTCACAGATTGGATACAGTTACCTCAGGAGTTATGGTATTTGCAAGAACTTCAAAGTCAGCTTCAAGACTATCTGAACAAATAAGACAAAACAATATGAAAAAAACATATTTAGCTGTTTTTGAAGAAGAAATAAAACAAAAACGAGGCAACTATACAGATTATCTTTTAAAAGATTCAAAAAAAAATATAGTTACCGTTACTAAAGATAAGAATAAAGGGAAAATAGCTGTATTAAACTATGAAGTGTTAAATATAAATAAAGGCAGAACACTTGCTAAAATAGAGCTTATTACAGGACGTTCACATCAAATAAGAGTGCAATTTTCGTCAAGAGGCTATCATATATACGGTGATGCAAAATATGGAGCAAAAAATAAAGAAAAAAAAGCTATTGCACTTCATTCATATGAACTTAGTTTCATACATCCTACTAAAAAAGAAGAGATGACATTCATATGTGAACCCAAAAGATACCCGTTTGATGATATGATTTAAAAAAATATAAAAAGGATAGATTATGAATTATATAAAAGACCCTAAAGCTATAGAGAAAAAAAGTTTTGAAATTATAAGTGATATAATAGAAAATGAGCATAAAGGCTATAAATTTAGTAGTGAATTTGAAGAAAAAATTATAAAAAGATGTATACACACATCGGCAGATTTCGACTATTTGTATAATCTGAAAATATCACCTGATTTTGAGCAGGAAATAAAAAAAGCCATAAGAGATAAGGCTACTATATATACCGATACTACAATGGCTATGTCCGGAATAAGCAAAGTTACGTTGAAAAAATATGGTATAGATATAAAATGTTTTGTTGCTGATGAAGAAACCAAAGCTCTTGCACAAAAACATAATATAACACGTTCAATGGCAAGCGTTATAAGAATATTTGAAGAAAAAACACCTAAAATAATAGTAGTTGGAAATGCACCGACATTTTTATATAAAACAATAGAGTTATACAATATTGATAAATCAGATGTGAGAGCTGTAATAGGAGCACCTGTTGGCTTTGTTGAAGCTAAAGAATCAAAAGATATGTTATATAAAACAAATATAAACTATATAGCAGCTCTTGGAAGAAAAGGCGGCAGTAATATAGCGGCGGCAATAATAAATGCAATATTATATTCGTTTGAATAAAGATTATAATAATTATTTTATTAGAGTGAAGTAATTTTGACATATCTTATACTAATATTTTTTATAATTATACAGAAATATATTTCAATTAATTTTAAATTCGTTGATTTTTATTGTATTAAAAAGTTTTTGTTTGTCCTGCATATAATTGGATATTAGTATTAATTTAAATAAGAGGAAAAAATGGACAATTCAATCAAGAAAAACCTTGAAGAATTTTACGAAAATCAACTTGGATATGTGGATTCAAATGGAAAAAAACTTAGACGTGGAATCACAACTGGTACAGTTGCTACAGCAGTTTCAAAGGCAGGAGCTTTATATTTTTTAGAACAAAAAGAACTAAAGAGTATAGAACTTACATTGTATGATGGCAAGAATATACAAGTATTATTGGAAAGATATGAAATAAAAAAAGATGAGGTAACAGTATATTCACGAAAATACGCAGGAGATGATATAGACGCAACAAATCTTGCACTTATATATGCAAAAGTGAATAAGAGAAACGATAAAAATATAAATATAACAGGCGGAAAAGGTGTAGGTGTTGTAACACGAAAAGGGCTTGATGCAAATATAGGTCAAAGCGCTATAAATTCAAAGCCTAAAGAAAATATTATAAGAGAGATAAAATCTATAACAGATATAGGATTTGACATAGAAATATGTGTGGAAAACGGAGAAGAAATAGCGAAAAAAACTTTTAATGAAAGACTTGGAATAATAGGAGGAATATCAATAATAGGCACAACGGGTATAGTTGAACCTATGAGTGTAGAAGCCATGAAATCATCCATATCAAAAGAAATAAATGTAAAAATTCAAAACTCTGATAATATTGTACTTGCGTTTGGCAATATGGGTGAAAAAGCCTTGAATTTGATGGGCATATCATCGGAAAAAATATGTATATGCAGTAATTATATAGGATATGCGTTGGAACAGATAGTGACCTATAATCATATAAAAAAAGTTTTGATAGCCGGAAATTTCGGTAAAGCAGTAAAATTGGCAGGTGGAATATTCAATACGCACTCACATATAGCAGATGCAAAAAATGAAATAATTGTAGCAAATCTTGCTTTGATGAAAGCACCATATGAACTTTTAAATTTGGTTATAAATTCCAATACTACGAGACAAGTAAATGAATATATAAAAGAATATGGTTTTGAAAAAGTTTATGACATATTGGCGCAAAAAGCGTCTCAAAAATGTGAAATATCGATAAAAAATCAATTTAAAACCTATGTTTTAATGTTCGACTATGATAATAACAAGTTGAACGATTTGACTAATATTGACGATTTTAAGTAATATTTGTATAGTTATATATACGATGGTTTTATTAGATTTATAATATTTATAATATTTTTTGAGTATATACTTGAATAAACTCACATTTCATAATTATAAAAAATAAAACTGTCACCTTTAACAAATATTTTACAACAAACTTATTTTATGGTAAAATTGCTATTGCAATAATTTTATTTTTAGGGAGGTAATATAGTGGGTCGTTTACACACTATCGAAAACAGAAAAGGCAAACAAGATGCCAAAAGAGCAAAAATATTCACAAAATATGCAAGACTTATAGCAGTTGCTGCAAGAGATGGAGGAGCAGACCCTGAATATAATGCGGCACTTAAAAATGCAATAGATAAGGCAAAATCTGAAAATATGCCTAACGATAATATAGATAGAGCAATTAAAAAAGGTGCAGGCGGTGGAGAAGGAGATAATTACGAATCCATAGTATATGAAGGTTATGGTCCTGGTGGAGTGGCTATGATAGTAGAAACTCTTACAGATAACAAAAACAGAACAGCAGGTAACGTAAGACATTACTTTGATAAAAATGGCGGCAACTTAGGAACAACAGGCTGTGTATCATTTATGTTTGAGAGAAAAGGTGAAATAATAATAGAAAAAAATGACAGCATAAATGAAGATGAGCTTATGGAAGTATCTCTTGAAGCGAATGCTCAAGATTTTGTTACAGAAGAAGACTGTTACGTTATATATACCGATGCAGCAGATTTTCTTGAAGTGAAAAAAGCATTGGAAGGTAAAAACTATGAGTTTGTATCAGCAGATGTAAAATTGATACCTGCAAATTATACAACTATAGATGAAAGTAATGAAAAAATGATGGAAAAATTATTGGACTCATTGGAAGATGATGATGATATCCAAAATGTGTTCCACAACGCAAAATAATAAAATATTCAACTTTAAAAATATAATATTCAGCTTCAAAATCACATCATATTTTGGTGTGATTTGAGTTGTTTTATAATAAAATTTTTAATGTCTTTTAAGTGTGAACAATAAAAAAGGAGGCATAAATAATGATAAATACAGATTTAGGAGAAGTAAAGATATCACGAGAAGTAATAAACACTATTGTAAGATTAGCTATGAGCGAAATTGACAGTGTCAGCAATATACCAAAAGATGCTACAAAAAAAATTCATACTAAATTGCCAAAAGTGGAAATAGAAAATAATGAAGTAAAAGTCAATGTATATGTAAGTTTTTATTATGGAAGCGAAATAAAAAAAGAAGTGGAAAAATTACAAGAAAATATAAAAAATTCAATAGAGACAATGGTAGAGCTTAAAGTATCTGCTGTAAATGTATATGTATACGATATAGTGCCAAAGGAAGAAAACTAAGATGCAGCTTGAAGAAAAAAATATACAAGATATGAAGAAGAAAATGACAAGAAAAACACAAAGACAGATAGTTATGAAGATAATATATCAGATGAGCATAACCGGAGATTATTCAAAGGTTGACAACATATATGTAGATTACAGAAAAAAAGATGAAAACAAAGAGATAGATGCGAGCAATATAGAGGATTTTGATAATATAGACCATATAAAAAAATTAATTTCAGATTTTTCGGCTTCTCATATAAAAGATGATTTTGACATTGAAGAAATATCATCAAATGACGGTAAGATATTGTATAAAAATAGCGGAAGAAATGAGTATTTTAAAGAGAGCTTGGAAGAGTATGATGATATAGATTATCTTAAAAATATGATGGATTTGTTCATAAAAAATAGACAGCATATAGATGAACAGATTGAAAAACTGCTTTTTAACACTTGGAAGATAGGAAGGCTTTCAAAGATAGATTTAGCCATACTTAGAACAGCAATATTAGATATAGAATATATGAATATACCTTATAAAGTTGCTATAAATGAAGCTCTTAATATGGCAAAAGAATATTCAGATGAAAAATCCTCAAGCTTTATAAACGGTGTATTAAAAGAATATGCACAAAATTCTGATAGAGAAATTGAAAAATGAAATTAAAAACTTTAACAGTATCACAAGTTAATGATTATTTGGCAAATTATATAGGTACAAATCCTATATTTTCAAATATGTCGGTTGGAGGAGAAGTTTTCAATCTCAAAAAAACCGGATATGGATATACTTTTTTATCGCTTAAAGATGATGAATCAAAGCTAAATGCAATAACGTATTTGGAAAAATTTGATGTTCAAGAAGGCGATTTTATAACTGTAAGTGGAAAGATAAGCTTTTATAAGAAAAGCGGAACATATTCTATAATAATAAACAGTTATGAAAAAAAAGGGCAAGGTAATAATTATGAACAGTTTAAAATATTATATGAAAAATTGGAAAAATTAGGTTATTTTAAATATGAATTAAAAAAACCTATAATAAAATTCCCTCAAAAAATAGGTATCATAACTTCTGCAAAAGGAGCTGCTGTAAAAGATATAATATCTGTGATAACCAGAAGATATCCTAAAGTTTCACTTATTATTTATGACTCGAAGATGCAAGGAATAGATGTTGAAAATAATGTAATTCAAGGAATAAATACTCTGAGTGATTTAAGCGTAGATACAATAATAATATCAAGAGGTGGCGGAGATACAGACGATTTAAGCGTGTTCAATTCACAACTTATTGCAAAAGCTGTATTTGACTGCGACATCCCGATAATATCAGCTATAGGACATGAAATTGATTATGTGATATGTGATTTTGTTGCAGATATGAGAGCACCTACGCCTTCTATAGCAGGCGAATTATCAGTTCCTAATCTACAGGAAGTATATGATACAATAGACAATTTTGAAAAATCAATCAAGATTTCATATAAAAATATAATAAACCTATATAACTCAAAGATTGATTCATACAGATTTTTGATACAAAGCAACACACCATATAAAAAGATAAATCAAAAAAAGTTATCATTATTAGAGTTGACATCATTTATAGAGCAGGCTTATAAAGATAAAATTCAAAGCTATAAAGATAGACTTTTTTATATAAGTTCCATTTTGCAAGAAAATAACTACAATAATATATTGTCAAAAGGCTTTGCGCTTGTAGAAAAAGATGATGTATTTATAAAAACTGTAAAAGATCTTGTATTGGGAGATAAACTTACAGTAAGATTGGAAGATGGAAATATAAGTGTAGTTGTAGAAGACATAAAAAATATTATAAAATAATAATATTTTTAAATGAAGATTTTTAAGGAAGAAAAATATGCCTAAAAAAACAAATGATTTTGAAAATAATGTATTGAGATTACAGGAAATATCAGAAAAAATATCTATGTCAGACATATCGCTTGAAGAAGCGTCAAAGCTTTATGAAGAAGGTATGAAACTTAGCAAGATGTGTAAAAAATATTTGGAAGAAAAAGAATTGATAATAGAACAAATCAATAAAAACTAAAAAACATATCACTTATTTTGGTATGTTTTTTAGTTTTTATACTATTCTCTAATAAAATTATGGACAATTTGTATAATTATATAACATTAGTACACATAGTCTATCGGAAAAATTAATTATTATGTTTTTCTATTATTCTATTAATTTTTAGTGTAAGAGAGTAGTATCAGTCAGTTATATTTATTACTTTCTTTATAAAATCAATATATTTGTCATTATGTTCTAAAAACTCCTGAAGATGTGTCATTCCTTTTTTTATATAAATGTTTGATTTATTGTAATGTAATTTTATATAATTTATGGATTTTTTGGAGAAGTCATTTTCACCATATCTTATATACAGTTTGTTCTGCTTGATTTCCTGTATTTTTGGAAAATTAAATCTTATAGTATCCTGTATTATATATTTTAAAGATATTTCATCGAATTTGTCTACCATATTTAAGAATATATCCACATTATCTCCTAATGCCGTTTTTAATATATCTTTATATTCATTTGCATAAGAGTTCGAATTTGCTCTTTCTTTTAAAAATACGGATGTTATAAATTTTTCTTTTATAAGACCAAGATCAAGCATAGGGGTACTGTCCAATATGCAATAATCAAATTTTATTTTATTATTTGCATATAATTTGATTGCTGTCATTCCGCTAAGCGATAGCGAAAATAAGATTTTAAACCCTGTAATGTTTTTTTCAGATAACAGATTTTCTATCTTTATAGCATTGTTAAAAGCACCTTTATAAGAAATTTTACCATCTTCATATTCTAAATTTATAATGCAAAATGAATAAGTTTGTTTTAAATTATCTACCAAATTATCAAAAATACTTTTTTCAAAGCCTATAGGGCAAATTATCAAAATTTTAGGAAGATTTACATTTCCTATGAAATCCATAAACATATTATCTCACTTTCCAAATTAATGTAATGTCATAAAATAAGCGTGTTATTGATTTTTATAATTTTTTATACTCATTTTTTTAATGTATATTACTGACACTTTTACGATTTGATACCGGTATTCATTTAGTTAATGTATAGAATATAGTGTATATTTTTTACTCTTAATAAATATGCTTTATTTAGCAATAAATTTTTAAAAATAAGAATATTCATTATAGTATTAATTTTTAGTATAAATTAACAGTATAATACAATCATTATATAAAAATATATCATATATTAAGAAAATTTTATATATTTTTTGAGAAAATTATTATTGAAGTTTAAAAAATTTAACAATAAAAAAATGATTGACAAAACCTGTGTCAACAATTAAAATTGTAATAAATATGGAATGCACTTTTTCTCCTCTTTTATAAAGTGCACAAATGTTTAAAATTCAGTGAAAACTGGTTTTTCGTTTGAAATAGTTTTAAAATTTTTATGGTTTTAAAACAGAGTTAAGCAAAACATAATATAGTTTGCTTAATGGTTAGTTAATTAATCATACAAGGCATTTTAGAAAACTATAGTTTTTAATGGAATGGGTTGTAAAACTAAATATATGGCAAGATTTTAAGTATTTAGTTTTTTAAAATGTTTTTATTATTTTGAAGTGTATGATTTATTAATTTTCAAAATTATATCAAGGGGGTAGTTAGTTGGCCAATATAATAATAGACTTAAAAGGTATATCTAAGTCGTATGACGGCAAAGATGCTTTAAAAGATATCAATCTCTACATCAGGGAAAATGAGTTTATAACTCTTTTGGGTCCAAGCGGATGTGGTAAAACTACAACGCTTAGGATTATAGGCGGTTTTGAATATCCTGATAGTGGCGATTTATTTTTTGCGGGGAAAAAAATAAATGATCTTCCGCCTCATAAAAGGGCAATAAATACAGTATTTCAAAAGTATGCACTCTTTCCTAATATGAATATATATGAAAATATTGCTTTTGGGCTTAAATTGAAAAAAGTTGATAAAGCTGTTATAGATGAGCAAGTACAAAAAATGCTGAAATTAGTAGATTTAAAAGGTTTTGAAAAAAGATCTATACATTCTTTATCTGGAGGACAGCAACAAAGGGTAGCAATAGCAAGAGCACTTATAAACAAACCTAAAGTCTTATTACTTGATGAGCCACTTGCTGCATTGGATTTAAAACTTAGAAAAGATATGCAATATGAACTTAAAACTATGCAAATGGAGCTTGGAATAACATTTATATATGTTACTCACGACCAGGAAGAAGCACTTACAATGTCGGATACCATAGTTGTTATGAATCATGGGGTTATACAACAGATAGGTACACCGGAAGATATATATAATGAACCTAAAAACAGGTTTGTAGCTGATTTTATCGGAGAGAGCAATATAATAGACGGAGTAATGCTTAAAGATTATCTTATATCTTTTAATGGTGCTCAATTTCCATGCCTTGATAAAGGTTTTAGAGATAATGAAAAAGTGGATGTTGTGATAAGACCTGAGGATATAAGTATAATAAAGCCTGAAAATGCGAAAATAACAGGTAAGGTTACAGATGTTGTTTTCAAAGGTGTACACTATGAAGTTATAGTTGTAGATGAAAATACTAATTTTGAATGGATGATACATACAATCCATATAGCTAAAGTAGATACAACAGTAGGACTTGAATTTATTCCTGATGCCATACATGTAATGAAGAAAGGGGATAAGGATGAATAAAAAAAGTCTTTTGAGTACCCCTTATATACTTTGGACATTATTATTTACCATTATTCCGCTAATAATAATATTTATATTTTCTGTAAGCTCATCCAATCAAATCGGAGAAATCTCTCTTGATTTTACAATAGACAAATATAAGCAGTTTTTTGAACCGATATATATTGATGTGTTTTTTCGCTCTGTAAAACTATCTTTATATTCCACGATTGTCTGTCTTATAGTAGGTTATCCTGTAGCTTATATAATAGCAAATAAGGGATTGAAAATTAGGAATTTTTTGATAATTTTTATATTGTTGCCACAGTGGACCAATTTTTTGCTTAGAACATATGCGTGGATGTCTATACTTAAAGATAACGGACCTATAAATTCTTTTTTACTAAGAACAGGTATTATAAATGAGCCGCTTACACTGTTATATACTGATGGTGCTGTGCTTATGGGTATGGTATACAATTTTTTGCCATATATGATATTACCGATATATACTGTTATTTTAAAAATTGACAAAAATTATATAGAGGCTGCAAGAGATTTGGGTGCTAATACAGTTACAACGTTTAGAAAAATAATATTTCCACTAAGTATGCCTGGTGTGGTTTCCGGAATTATAATGGTATTTATGCCTGCCATATCTACATTTGTAATATCGGACTTATTAGGTGGAGGACACAGTATGCTTATGGGTAACCTCATACAAAATCAATTCTTGGCGGCAAGAAATTGGCAGTTCGGTTCTGCAATTTCTATGATATTGATACTTATAATATTAATATCAATGCTTCTTCTCAATAAATATTCAGGTGATGATACAGGAGGGGCATTATGGTAAAGAAAACTAATTTATTTTCAAATATGTATTTGTTTTTTGTACTGTTGTTTTTGTATTTACCCATAGTTGTGCTTATTGTATTTTCATTCAACAAGTCTAAATATGGTGGAATCTGGACAGGATTTACATTAGACTGGTATAAACAGTTGTTTAAAGATAAGTCAATAATATCATCACTTTACAATACATTTTTTGTGGCTGCTGTATCATCAATAATATCTACAATAATAGGAACCTTAGCATCTCTTGGGATACAGTCGATGAGATCCAATTATAAAAAAGCTATGATGAACCTTAGTTATATATCTATGATAAATCCGGATATAGTAATAGGTGTATCATTAATATCATTTTTTTCATTGTTCAAGTTTTTAAAATTAGGCTATGCCACACTTATACTTGCGCATATAACTTTTTGTTTACCGTATGTGGTTTTTGCGGTATTGCCCAAATTACAACAGCTTAATCCAAATCTTTCGGAAGCTGCTCAAGATTTAGGTGCTACGCCTATACAGACATTTTTTAAAGTTGTATTGCCTGAGATAAAACCTGGAATTTTAAGCGGGGCGCTTATGGCATTCACATTATCACTTGACGATTTTATAGTCAGCTTTTTTACAACAGGTTCAGGAATAGCTACTTTGTCAATAAAAGTGTACTCTATGACAAAAAGAGGTGTTTCGCCTAAGATAAATGCACTTACAACACTTATGCTTGTAGTTATAGTGGCACTTATGGTGGTATTGCAATTAAGAACAAATAAAATGGAACAGGAAAAAAATAAATTATAAAGTATTATTAAAAAATATAGGAGGTAGAGATTTGAAAAAAATTTTTATATCAATTTTGCTATTAACATTATTTTTAACAGGATGTTCATCTAACAACAGTGATGAAGGAACAAAAAAATCAGATATAACATTAAATGTTTACAACTGGGGAGATTTTATAGATCCTGATGTTATTAATATGTTTGAAGAAGAAACAGGTATAAAAGTAAATTATGAAAATTTTAATAATAATGAAGAATTATTGGCAAAAATAGAGGCAGGCAGTACAAATTATGATGTTCTGTTCCCTTCAGATTATATGGTTGGAATAATGAGAGAAAAAGGATTGTTGCAAACACTTGATTATAGCAATATTCCAAATGCCAAATATATAGATGAAAGATTTGTAGGGCTTAATTATGATCCTAAGCAGGAATATAATGTACCGTATATGTGGCAAACAGTAGGTATATCATATAATTCCAAGGTTGTAACTGACCCTGTAGACTCTTGGAATATATTGTGGAATGAAAAATATAAGAGAAATATAATAATGCTTGACTCATCAAGAGATACAATAGGTATAACTTTGAAAAAATTAGGATATTCTTTAAATACAAAAAATGATAAGGAACTTGAAGAAGCAAAGGAAGAACTTATAAAACAAAAAGAATTGGTAAGTTCATATCAAGTAGATTACTATAAAACAGCTTTAATAGGTGGAGAAGCTGATATGTCATTGGCATGGTCCGGAGATGCAATGTATATAAAATCAGAAAATCCTGATTTTGAATACTCTATACCGAAAGAAGGTACTAACGTATCAATAGACTGCATGGTTATACCTACACAATCACTACACAAAAAAGAAGCTGAAATGTTCATAAACTTTATGAATAAACCCGAAGTGGCGGCTAAAAATGCTGAATATATAAAATATTCATCACCAAACTTGGAAGCTATAAAACTTCTACCTGATGAAGAAAAAAATAATCCTCAAATGTATCCGGAAGGTTCAATAGAATCTTTGGGAGAGATATTCATAGATTTGGGAGATTATAATCAGGTATATGACAAGATATGGACACAAATAAAAACAGCAAATTAGATTTATAATATAAATGAAACGATAAATAAAAAATAACTATAAAAAATGCAATATAATTAATGGTATGCAATAATAAGTTCATTCATATTATATTGCATTTTTTTTTAAAGTAAAGTAAAATGTAATGCGAACATAAAAAATATTTATAAAATTTTTGTTTTATACTGATACTATTATCTAATTAAATATATCTTTTTTAATGTAATGTTCAAATTATTTTGTAATCTAAATTGATAACCCATTTATAAGCATATTCTTTGAAGGTATTTATAAAAAAGTGTATGGTACAAAATATATTTAAGCATACATTAATTGTAAATTTTATATAATTTATGATTTTAAAAATATAAATTTTTAAGTCATAATTATAATACGATTTTAATCAGTCTAATAGTATTATAAAAA
The DNA here is from genome assembly GCF_000238095.2 of Peptoanaerobacter stomatis. NCBI lineage: Bacteria > Bacillati > Bacillota > Clostridia > Peptostreptococcales > Filifactoraceae > Peptoanaerobacter > Peptoanaerobacter stomatis. Next base: position 72,550 of record NZ_JH815226.1, on the reverse strand, counting down.
TACTCGCTAACAAAAATTATACAGTAGGTGAAAAATGGAAGAAAAAACAGCTTTATGCGAACTTAGACATCTTCACACTGCATTTCGAATAAAAGACAACTATTACGATGCGGTTGATGATGTGGACCTCACTATATATTCAAATGAAGTACTCGCTATAGTGGGAGAGTCAGGTTGTGGTAAAAGCACACTTGCTACAACAATAATGGGCTTACATAATCCAAATTATACAAAAGTATCCGGTGAAGTGGAATTTGAAGGTCAAAACATATTGAATATAAGTGAAAATGAATATAATAAAATAAGAGGCGGAAAAATAGGAATGATATTCCAAGATCCTTTATCCGCATTAAATCCTCTTCAAAGAATAGGAAATCAAATAGAAGAGGCACTTATATATCATACGGATTTAGATGTAGACAAAAGAAAGCAAAGAGCATTAGAGCTTCTAAAGATGGTAGGTATAGAAAACCCTCAAAGAATATACAGACAGTTTCCGCATCAATTATCAGGTGGTATGCGTCAAAGAGTTATAATAGCTATAGCACTTAGCTGTAAACCCAAACTTGTAATAGCAGATGAGCCGACAACAGCTTTAGATGTGACTATACAAGCGCAAATATTGGATTTGCTTACTAATTTGCAAGAAGAAATAAAAGCCGGAATAGTTCTTATAACACATGACCTTGGAGTAGTTGCTCAAATGGCGGACAGAGTTGCAGTAATGTATGCAGGTCAGATTGTTGAACTTGCCTCAAGTGAAGAATTGTTTTCAAATCCGCTTCATCCATATACAAGAAGTTTATTAAATTCAATACCTCAAATGGATGCTGAAGATGGAAAAGAACTGCATGTAATAGAAGGAATGGTGCCTTCACTTAAAAACTTGCCGAGAGAAGGTTGTAGATTTGCCTCAAGAATACCACATATATCTGAATCATCTCATGAAGAAAATCCTGTATTACATGAAGTACAACCGGGGCACTTTGTTAGGTGTACTTGTTGGAAAGACTTTTATTTTAAAGAGGAGGATAATTGATGAGCTTACTTGAAATAAAAGATTTAAAAGTGCATTATCCTATCCGTGGAGGATTTTTTAATAAAATAGTAGATCATGTTTATGCGGTAGACGGTATAAATATGGTAATAGAAGAAGGAAAAACCTATGGACTTATAGGAGAAAGCGGTAGTGGAAAATCTACTGTGGGCAAAACTATTGTAGGTTTAGAAAAGGCAACATCCGGACAAATTTTATACAACGATGAGAATATATTAAATGCCGAAGTAAGAAAAAAAATAAAATATAACAGAGATGTTCAGATGATATTTCAAGATTCCATGTCCAGCTTAGATCCTAAAAAAAGAGTGCTTGATATATTAGCCGAACCAATTAGAAATTTTGATAAACTCGATAAGAGAGAGGAAAAATTAAAGGTATGTGAATTGTTGGAAATAGTAGGTATGCCAATGGACTCCATATTTAAATATCCGCATGAATTTTCAGGTGGACAAAGACAAAGATTAGGAGTAGCAAGGGCTATTGCCTGCAAACCGAAACTTATAATTGCAGATGAGCCGGTATCGGCGCTTGACTTATCGGTTCAGGCACAGGTATTGAATTATCTTAAACAAATTCAAAAAGAGTTCAACCTTTCATATATATTTATATCCCATGACCTCGGTGTAGTAAAGCATATGTGTGATTATATCTATATAATGCACAGAGGACGTTTTACAGAAACAGGGAATAAAGCAGATATATATAAAGATCCAAGACATATATATACTAAGAGGCTTATTGCATCAATACCTCAGATAAATCCGAGTTTAAAACATGAATTGAAAGATAACAGACAAAAAGTCGATGCAGAATTTGAAAAATATTATAGTGAGTATTATGATGAGTCCGGAAGAGTATATCCTTTAGAAAAAGTTGGAGAAACTCATTATGTAGCGATGAAGAAGGGAGGAAATAACTGATGTGGAAGACTATATTTCGTAGAATACTTATAATGATACCGCAACTGTTTGTACTTAGTATATTAGTATTCATATTGGCAAAACTTATGCCAGGAGATGCACTCACAGGTTTATTAAATCCCAATATAGATCAAAATGTAGTTGAGCAACTTAGAATAGAAGCCGGTTATTATGATCCATGGTACGTACAATACGGAAGGTGGATTACAAAAGCTATGCAAGGCGATTTTGGAATGAGTTATAACTATAAACTTCCTGTTATGTCAGTAATAGGCGTACGTGCCATGAACAGCTTTGCACTTTCATTATTCGCAATTATAATAATGTATGCGGCATCTATACCAATCGGTATTTTTGCCGGTAAAAATCAAGGTAGTAGATTCGATAAAACAGTTGTATTTTTTAACTTTTTTATATTTGCAATACCTTCATTTGTAATGTATTTATTTTTCATTTTGATATTCGGGTACAAACTAAAATGGTTTCCTACAATAGGTTCGGTATCATCAGATGTTGTAAAAGGCACATTTGCTTATTATATGAGTAAATTACATCATATGATAATGCCGGCCATATGTATAGCTATAATAAGCTCTGTAAGTACAATACAATACCTTAGAAATGAAGTAATAGACGCAAAGACACAGGACTATGTAAAGACAGCGAGAAGCAAGGGAGTACCTATGCAAAAAGTATATACTCATCATATATTCAGAAACTCTCTATTACCTATAGCTGCATTTTTCGGTTTTCAAATATCAGGATTGCTCGGAGGCTCTGTAATAGCCGAATCAATCTTTAACTATCAAGGTATGGGTAAATTTTTCTTGGAATCAATACAAACTCGTGATTTCAGTGTTGTTACATCTTTAATATTAATTTATGGATTTTTGTTTTTATTAGGCTCATTGCTGTCAGATATAACAATGAGTATAGTAGATCCGAGAATACGAATAGAATAGAGGTGTAGCAGTGGAAAATATACAAAATAAAAAAATGAATATAGAAAAACAATTAGAGATATTAGAGGCAAATCAAAAAAAAGAAACCCCTATGGGATTTGCTGTAATACTCAGGGAGTTTAAAAAAGATAGACTTGCAACAGTATCTTTTTGTATAGTCGTGTTGCTCATAGCTTTTGTATTTATAGCTTCAATGTTTATAAATATGAAAGAGCTTGGAAGAGTAGATATATTAAGAAAATATGATGTTCCATCGTTTAACAATTTTTGGGACATATTAGGTAGGGATGCCGGCGGTAGAAGTATAATAGGATTGCTGATAGTCGGAGCGAGAAATTCTTTGATTGTAGGTTTTTCTATAACTATACTTACATCAACAATAGGGCTCTTTACAGGGCTTTGTATGGGATATTACGGTGGAAGAGTTGACTCTGTTTTGATGAGAATAGTAGATTTTATAGGTATATTACCTACAATGCTTATAATAATAGCATTTGTATCAATAATACCGACTTATAACTTGTTTTCATTTATATTTATTATGACAGCATTTTATTGGACAGGAACAGCAAGATTGGTGCGTTCAAAAGCACTTTCTGAAGCAAGAAGAGATTATGTAAGTGCTTCTAAGACTATGGGAACAAGCGATTTGGAAATAATGTTTAAAGAAATATTACCTAACATATCATCAATAATAATAGTAGATGCAACATTGGCATTAGCAGGAAATGTAGGAATAGAAACATCACTTAGTTTTTTAGGATTCGGTTTGCCGGCTTCTACACCTTCGTTAGGTACTCTCATAGCATATGCTTCAAAGCCTGAAATCATACAATATAAATTGTATGTTTGGCTACCTGCGGCTATATTATTGCTTGTGATAATGCTTTGCATAAATTATATAGGACAGGCATTAAGACGTGCATCAGATGCAAAACAGAGATTGGGTTAATAATAAACAAGTTTTTATATAGTAGTGTATATATTGAGTTTCAAATAGTTTTTTAAATTCATCAATACATATATTTCAAAAACGGTGTTTTTATTTAATATATCAGATTTTTACAGATGAGTTTATGATTATATCAAATAAATATATACAAAACTATTTAAAATATAAATTAAAAAAGGAGGAATTTAATAATGAAGAAAAAATGGTTCAAAGGCGTAGCAACAGCTATTGCTTTAACTATGACATTGACAGCTTGCGGTAGCCCGAGCGCTACACCTGACAAAAAAGAAGAAACTGCGAAATCAACTTCTTCGATAGAAGAAAAATATCCGGGACTTATTGAAAATGAAGGAGAGGCAGTAGACGGAGGTACATTAAAAGTAGGTCTTGTATCGGACTCACCTTTTAAAGGCATATTTAATGGATACTTATATACTGATAATAGTGATAATGTTATTATGAAGTATACTATGAATGGGGCTTTTCCTATAGATGCTGATTTCAAGCTTATAGCTGATAGTGATGAAACTCCTATAAAATTAAGCATAGATAAAGAAGCTAAAACAGTAAACTACACTATAAATCCTAAGTTCAAGTGGTCAAACGGAGATCCTGTTACAACAGCGGATATAGTAAAATCTTATGAAATAGTAGCAAACCAACAATATATATTGACTGCTAAATCTGCAAGATATGATTCAGACATGAAGGTTATTGAAGGAATAGAAGATTATAACGAAGGAAAAGCTGATAAGATATCAGGACTTGAAGTTATAGACGATGCAAATATGAAGATACACATTAAACAGCTTACACCTAATATGTTATGGGGTGGAGGATTTGTATCAGAGTTTGTAAATGCAAAACAATATGAAGGCATAGCAATGGATAAAGTCACAGAATCAGATGCACTTAGAAAAAATCCTTTATCTTATGGACCATATGTTATAAAAGATATAATTCAAGGTGAAAAAGTTATATTTGAAGCAAACCCTTATTATTATAAAGGCGAGCCGAAAGTTAAAAAAGTTGAGATAGAAATAGTACCTCCATCTCAACAAGTAGCTGCAATGCAAGCGGGTAAATATGATATTTTATTTAACGCACAGGCAGATGTGTTCCCTCAATTAGAAGAACTTGACAATATCAAAATAGCTACAAGAATGGATTTGTATATGTCATATCTTGGATTTAAACAAGGAAAATGGGATTCAGCAAACAATAAAGTTATAGTAGATCCTAATGCTAAGATGAATGATGTAAATCTTAAAAAAGCAATGGCTTATGCAATAGATAACAATGCTTTGGGAGAAAAATTCTATAATGGCTTGAGATTCAATGCAGTAAGCCCTATACCTCCTGTATTTTCAACTCTACACGATCCTCAGATGACAGGATATGAATATGATTTGGAAAAAGCTAAATCATTACTTGAAGAAGCAGGATATAAAGATGTAAATGGTGACGGTGTAAGAGAAGGAAAAGACGGAAAAGAATTTAAAATAAACTTTGCAATGATGAGCGGTTCAGAAATACAAGAGCCGTTATCACAATACTATATGCAACAATGGAAAGAAATAGGATTAGATGTAGAATTGGTAGATGGAAGATTATTAGATTTTAATATATTCTATGACAGATTGACAGCAGATGATCCTGGAATTGATGCGTTTATTGCAGCATTCGGCTTGGCATCAGATCCTAATCCTTCAGGACTTTACAGTTCAGAAGCTCCATTTAATCTATCAAGATATACATCACAAACTTTAGATGATGCATTAAAAGCATTAGGAACAGAAGAGGCTATGGATCCTGAAAAAATGCCTGCACTTTATCATAATTTTGAAAAAGTGTTCTTTGACGAAGCGCCATCTATACCACAGGCTAACAGAGTTGAATTCTTACCTGTAAATAAGAGAGTTAAGATGTATACATTTAGTCATGATGACACAAGTGGTTTTGATTGGTCTAAGGTAGAGCTTACAGCGGCTGAGCCTATAGCAGCAAAATAATAAAATTCAAAAAATTTAAAAATAAGTTTTTGAAGATGAAATAAACATAAAAAAGAGATAGTACTCCGTGTACTATCTCTTTTTTATGTTTATACATATAATACTATTTTTTGAATACTATTCTCCATTTGAAATACCATATATATCTACTACATCCTTCAATATTTTTATTGATTTTTAGTATTAAATAGTGGGTAGTATAAGAGTTATATTTCACTGCAATATTTTTTTAATACTCTAATAAATGTCATAGATTTATTTATTTTATAAAGTAATTGAAAAAATATATTCTTTTTTTATAATTTATGATATACTTTATTTAAATTTTTTATATAATAGATTAATTGATAAATCAAGCTAAAGATTTAGGTTTTTAATCGCATATAGGATTAAAAACTATTGCAGCATATCAAAGGAGAACTAAGGCTTTATGCAAGGAGTATTGGAGTTTATCATAAAAATAGGTTTTATAGTATCTATTATGTTATTATCAGGATCAATAAACAATCGTATAAAAAATAGAACATTAAATTCAATAGTCCAGGGAATAGTGTTTGGAATAGTTGTTATCGTGGATATGTCCGTACCTTTTGTTGTGATGAGAAGCGAAAGTAGTTTTGATGTGAGAGAAGTCTTGATAAATATTTCCGGTATATTCTATGGTCCACTTGGTGGAGGAATAACTTCGCTTGTTGCATTTGTTTTTAGAGCGTATAGACACACTAACGGAACTATACCTGCACTTGTAGATATTGTTTTGACATATATATTTACTGTGATTGCTTATAAGAAAATTGAAGGTAAAAAAATTTCTCCAAGAGATATATTTATATTATCATTTTTAACCAATTTTGTAAGTATAATTGCTATACTTATAAATTCACATAATCGAAATGTGGATAGTATACCGCTTTATATAGCTATAATGATAATATATCCTATTGCGACGGTAATATCTGCGGAGCTTATAAAAACCATCAATCTAAAAAATCACCTTATGAAAGAGCTTATAGATAGTGAAGAAAAGTTGCAATCACAAAATAAACAGTTGCAAGGAACCGTTTTAGAAATCAGAAATAAGGAATATCTCTTGAAAAAGAGCGAGGAAATGTTTAAAAATATATTTTTAAATTCTTCAGACGCCTCTTTTGTTTTGGATAAAGCTGTAATAATTCAGGCAAATAGAGAGAGCTTATATCTTTTGAATTATGATAACAAAAAAGAACTTATAGGCAAATCCGTACTTGATTTTTTTTATGACAATCAAAAAGAAGAGTTCTTACAAATATTAGAAGAAGTGTTAAACGAAAAAGACATAAAAAAATGTGAGCTTTTGATGAAGGATAAGAACAATATCGATATTGATGTCGAGGTTACTATAAGCAAGGTAAATTTTTCTAATAAAGATTTTGCCTATATGTCTTTTAGAGATATAAGACTTAGAAAGTCTAAAGAAGAAGAGCTTGTCAAAAAATCTCAGGTGGATATACTTACAGGTGTTTATAATAGAGTATATCTTAATGAATATGTTATAAACCTTAAACCTGAGCAATATCCGATAGGAATTATTGTAGCAGATTTAAACGGACTTAAACTGATAAATGATTTTTTTGGGCATAGCAGAGGAGATACAGCTTTGGCTGATACGGCATCTGTATTGGCAAAAATGACACCTGAAAACGGATTTGTAGTGAGAATGGGTGGAGATGAATTTACAGTTATTTTTAATAATACATCGAAAGAAGAGATTAAATCATTTGTAGAAAATACGCTAAATGAATTTAAAAATAAAAAAGTTTTTTATGGTGAATTATCTGTATCTATGGGAGCAGCTATCTCTTATAATGAAAACGAAGATATTGTAAAAACAATGAATTTAGCAGATAAAGAGATGTATGAGATAAAAATACTTGAAAGTCAAAAATTTAAAGAGAGATTTTTGGAAATAATTTACAACATATCTCTTGATAATAACAGATTTAAGAAAACTTATAAAAATTGCATAGAAGAATGTTGCAGAAAACTGGCATATGCAATTGATCTTGATGAAACAACTATGGAAAATCTGATGTTGTTGACAAAATATTATGATGTAGGAGATATTTATTTAGAAAGTAAATCATTTGAAGTAAGTGCTTTTGAAAACACATACAATCTTACTAAACAAATATCAAAGACAATGGATATATCACTTGCGATATTATATTTTATGGAAAATTGGAACGGTAGCGGAAAATATCGTATAAAAGGGGAAGATATACCTCTTATATCAAGAATACTTCGCATAGTTAACGACTATTATTATGAACTGGATATTGCACATAAAGATAATAAGATATTGTCAGATACTGATGAGAATGATGTTGCCGTTGAAAAATTGCAACGAAAAAAAGCCGAGTTTTATGATCCGTATTTATTGGACATTTTTATGAATTTAGAAAAAGATTCCGAATAAGATTATATAAAAACGCATTAGGAATAATATATGTGTTTAAAATGTAATTAAAAGAATTGTAATAAGCCTGAAAAGTATTGTATCTTCTACTCTTCGGGCTTATTGTCCTGATACGTTTATTTTATTGATAATGTCTATACTGATTTCTAATAGAATAATAGATAGTTTATATTAAGAAGTCCATAAATAATGATGTATTTTATTAGATTTACAAAGTATTATTCTTCTGTGATTCTATTGAGTTTCAGTATTATACTGATATTCGTTTAATTAATAGATAAGATGTATATAAGTTTTTTATTTTGACTATATAATTTTACTTAGCTAATAAATTCTTAAAAACAATAATATCAATTATTATATTAAATTTACACATTTTTTCTTTTGTTCTATTGAATTTTAGTATAATATTGAGTATATAGGTGTTCTATAAATATTTTTTAAGGGGATTATTATGGTTGCAACTCATTTACTTGCTATATTGTGTTTTTTGACGTTTCTTGCAGGATTTATAGATTCTATTGCAGGAGGTGGAGGTCTTATATCTCTGCCGGCATATTTATTCATAGGCTTACCAATACATAATGCGATGGCGTGCAATAAATTTTCTGCAGGTGTCGGTACTACTTTTTCTACATTCAGATTTTTTAAAAATAAGGTACTCGACTGGAAAGTGGCATTGGTATCAGCTATAAGCTCGTTTACCGGATCATCTATGGGTACGAATTTGGCTTTATTGATAGACGAAAAATTGTTGAATAAAATATTTGTGTGTGTTTTGCCTTTAGTTGCCGTATTTATATTATTAAAAAGAGATTTTGGAGATGAAAATAACTCTGATTCAATACCCAAAATAAAAGCTTACATATTAGCATTTGTAATAGGGATTATAATAGGATTTTATGATGGACTTATCGGTCCGGGGACAGGGACATTTGCAATAATAGCGTATTGCTTGATTATGAAGTATGATTTAAGAACAGCGTCCGGTAATGCAAAAATGCTTAACTTTGCATCTAATTGTGCCTCTCTCATAGCTTTTATATACTCTGGTAAAATATTATATGCCATAGCAATTCCGGCTGCAATATCAGGGATAGTAGGTAATTATATGGGAGCAGGTTTTGCAATAAAAAAAGGAGCAAAATTTATAAGACCTATGATGATAGTTGTAATAGTATTACTGTTTGCCAAGATGTTTTTAGATGTTTTTGGGAAGATGTTTTAGTCTTATTGATATTTTTAAAAAGAAAAACAGTAAATTATATTAAGACAAATAATAAATTAATTTTCAAATATTTTTATGATATTATTGTAAAATCTTAAAAAAAACTTAAATATTTATTGACAAAATAAATTTATTATTGTATTATTCTTTAAAGCAAAAGAATAAAGACTTTGAAAAAGAGAAAGATATCAAGTATACTTACAGAGAGCCGTATCAGGTGAAAGTCGGCAGTTTAACGAGATATGTAATATTCACTTTTGAGTTCCCAGTTTTAAAGCATTAGCGAGTAGAATTGGGCGGAGGCTTACCGTTATATAAGCGGAAATTGATGGATTTCTTTAAGTGATGAATTTTATAATTCATAATTTGGGTGGTACCGCGGAGATTGTATCTTCGTCCCTATGTATTTGATTACATATGGACGGAGATTTTTTTTACTCAAATTTTAATTTATAAAAATTCAATTCTTATACAAATCATTGAAAATTTATTTATAGTAGTTTTATAAACACTGAAAAGGGAGGATTTATATATGAAAAAATTAATGTCTATGATACTTATATCATCTTTATTATTGACAGTAGGGTGTTCTTCATCAGATAATTCAGAAAAAAAAGAAGGGGATGTTAAGAAATATAAGATAGGTATAACACAACTTATAGAACATCCAGCGCTTGATGATGCACGAAAGGGTTTTGAGGAAGAATTGAAAGCAAAAGGTATAGATGCTGAAATAATATATAAAAATGCTCAAGGCGATGTAGCAACTGCTACAACAATAGCACAAGGCTTTACAGATGAAAAAGTAGATTTGATATACTCTATATCTACAACATCTACACAGGCGGCAAAACAAGTTACAAATGATATACCGATAGTGTTCTCTGCGGTTACAGATCCTGTAAAATCAGAGCTTGAAGGCGAAAATATAACAGGAGTATCAGATAAAACACCTATTAAAGAACAGTTGGAATTATTCAATAAATTACAAGATGGAATTAAAAAAATTGGAATAATATATTCAACAAGTGAAACAAATTCACAAATACAAGTTGCAGATGCAAAAGAAACGTCTAAAGAAATCGGTTTGGAAATAGTGGATATTGGAATCAACAATATCAATGATATGCCACAGGCAATAGATGCTTTAATAGGAAAATGTGACGGAGTATATGTAATTACAGATAATTTAGTAGCAAAATCACTTGATTTGTTAACATCTAAAGTAAATGCTTCAAAAAAAGTGTTGATTATGTCTTATGTGGACAGTTCAGCTTCAGCCAAAAACGTATTGTTAGCAAATGGTGTGTCATATGTGGATTTTGGAAAACAAGCCGGAGATATGGCTGCAAAAATATTATTAGAAGGTGTAAAACCTTCAAGTATACCTGTAGAGTATGCAGATAGAACATACAATACAGTCAGTATGAAAATAGTAAAAGACTTGGGATTAGATGAAAACAATCCTATTATAAAAGAGGCTCAAAAAATAGAATAGCATATTTTACAATTTTATATAATACTAATCTCTAATATAACAATAGATATTTTTGTTTTTAAGGATTTATTAGATAAGTAATATTAAGCATACTTTAAATAAACAACCTATAATAAATTTTATTCATTAATCAAACGAATATTAGTATAAAACATAAAAATATTATATACAATTTGATTTACAAATAGAAAATATTAACAAAAGCGAGGAAAATTTTAAAATGGGAAATGCACTTTTTATAACATCGGTTGAGCAGGGACTTATATTTGCTGTGCTTGCAATGGGAGTATATATATCATATAAGGTACTTGATATAGCAGATTTGTCTGTAGAAGGTTCTTTTCCATTAGGAGCATTTACATTTGCAATTTTGGCAACAAAAATGATAAATCCTGCTATATCAATGACGGTAGCATTTATAGCAGGAATGCTCGCAGGTTTACTTACGGCAATATTATTTATAAAGTTAAAAATAACACCGTTATTATCAGGAATACTTACACTTAACATATTATATTCACTAAATCTTGCAATAGGTCTTGGAAATTCAAACATACCACTTTTTCAGGTACCTATAATATTTAAAGAATCAAAAACAGTTAATATATTGATATTGTTAGCTTTTGTAGTATTGATAAAAATTATTTTAGATTTGTTTTTTAAAACGGAGATAGGATATCTTGTAATAGCTACAGGAGATAATGAAACTCTTGTAAGGGCACTTGGACAAAACTCGGACAAATATAAAATTCTCGGATTGATGTTGTCAAACGGATTGGTATCACTTTCAGGAGCGTTAATGGCACAGAGTCAAAAATTTGCAGACTCCAATATGGGTACAGGAATAATAGTATATGCCTTGGCATCCATAATAATAGGAGATACAATAATGAAAAGCAATCAAAAATTAAAAGGAACATTAAGAGCTATATGTGGAGCTATGATTTATAAATTTATATGGGGATTAGCTTTGGACAGAGGATTGCCTTCGAATTATTTAAAAGCTGTCACATCACTGATAGTTATAATATTTATAGCATATAATAATATGGAAATAGGAAGAAAAATGTTCAAGAAAAACAGAAAATAATAGTAATAATAATATATTAACTAAAAATTGTATATTTATTAATTGCAAAATCGGGGTGAAAAAATGCTTAATATAAAAAATTTGAGTAAAACTTTTAATACAGGAACAGAAAATGAAATAAAAATTTTTGATAAATTCGATTTGACTATAGAAAAGGGGAAATGTACAGCTCTTATAGGCTCAAACGGTTGTGGAAAGTCAACGCTTATGAACATAATATCAGGCAGTATATTTCAAGATGATGGAGATATAATATTGGATGGAAAAAATATAAGCAAGCTTAAAGAGGAAAAAAGAGCAATATATATAGGAAAAGTACATCAAAATCCATCATTAGGAGTATCACCTTCATTGACTATATTGGAAAATATGTCATTAGCAGATAAAAAAGGCGAAAGATTCGGAATAAAAAAACTGATAAATTTTAAAAATGTCTCAAAATATAGAGAAATTTTGAAAGAACTTGACCTTGGTTTAGAAGATAAACTTTCCACGAAAGTAAAATTTCTCTCAGGAGGACAAAGACAATCTCTATCACTTTGTATGGCAACTATGAAACATCCGAAAATTCTCTTATTGGATGAGCATACTGCGGCACTTGATCCGAAAACTTCAGCGGTTATAATGGAAAAGACAAGACAGCTTATAGAACGTAAAAAAATTACTACAGTTATGATATCTCACAATATGAAAGACGCTATAAAATATTCTGACAGAGTGATTATGCTTGACAGTGGAAATATAATATTGGATAAAGAGAGCAAAAACCTTACTGAGCAGGAGTTAATAGATATATATACAGAAAAATTGGTAGATTTCAATGAAAGAAGAAGAGTAGGTTAAAAAAGGGACTGTTGCTATGATTTTCATCATTATGCAACAGCCCCTTTTTTGTAGAAAAAATATAATTAAATAAAATTTATTTCTTTAACCAAGACATCATATCTCTAAGCTCTTGTCCTACTTTCTCCAATTGATGTTCTGATTCTTTTCTTCTTGTTGATAAAAATTTTGTTTTTCTTCCTGAAGAAAATTCTGTCATAAATTCGCTTGCAAATGTTCCGTCTTGTATATCTGATAATATATTTTTCATTGCTTTTCTTGTGTCTTCGCCTATTATTTTTCTTCCTGCTGTATAATCACCATATTCAGCTGTATTTGAGATTGAATTTCTCATTTTTGCAAATCCGCCTTCGTTTATAAGGTCTATTATTAACTTCATCTCGTGAATACATTCAAAATATGCCATTTCAGGTTCATAACCTGCTTCAACTAAAGTTTCAAAACCTACTTTCATAAGTTGTGTTACTCCGCCGCAAAGTACAGCTTGTTCTCCGAATAAATCTGTTTCTGTTTCTTGTCTGAAGGTAGTTTCTAATATTCCTGCACGACCTGCACCTATTCCTGATGCATATGCAAGAGCATAATCTTTAGCTTTTCCTGATTTATCTTGATATACTGCTATTAAAGAAGGTACACCTTTTCCTGCTTGATATTGACTTCTTACAGTATGACCCGGACCTTTCGGTGCTACCATTATTACATCTATATCTTCACTTGGTGTAACCAAATTATAGTGTATGTTAAATCCATGTGCATACATAAGCACATCGCCTTTTTTCATATGTGGAGCAACTTGTGAATTGTATATGTCTGCAGATATTTCATCAGGTACGAGCATCATTACGAAATCTCCTGCTTTTGCAGCGTCTTCTACACTCATAACTTCTATTCCTGCATTTCTTACAGCGTCAGCAGATTTACTGTCCGGTTTAAGTCCGACTACGACTTTTATTCCGCTGTCTTTAAGGTTTTGTGCGTGAGCGTGTCCTTGACTTCCAAAACCTATTATAGCTATTGTTTTATCCTTTAATAAACTTAAATCACAATCTTTGTCATAATATTTTTGAATCATTTGATTTTCCGCCTTTTCTGAATTTTATAATATTATTAAGTTTCAATTAAATATATTTTCTTATAATTTAGTTAAATGGACATCCATATAAAATAAATTTAGTTTGATATATAAATTGAAAGTGATATTTGATAATTCTACCCAAAAAATTAATTTATAGTCAGTTAATTTTGTATAATTTTAAAATATTATCAATTATTTCTCAATTTTTTTACTATTTCAGCAAGTTTTGATACAGTATAATCAATTTCCTCTTTTGTGTTATATTTTGAAAATGTAAAACGTATGTTGCCATTTATATATTTATCATCTATGCCTATTGCCTTAATTACATGAGAATTTTCTATTGAGCCTGATGTACATGCAGAGCCTACGGATGCACATATGCAGGCTTTATCTAATAATATTATAAGTATTTTTGAGTCTATGTTTGCAAAACAGAAACTTGCGTTATTTACAAGTCTTTTATCCTTATCACCGGTTAATATGCAATCATCTATTTTAGATAAGACTTGATTTACAAAATAATCTCTTAAATTTCTTATATAATTCTGTTCGTCTTTATTTGCTGTAAGCTTTTCGCAAGCTAAACCGAGAGATACTATAGCTGCTACATTTTCTGTGCCTGCTCTCTTGGTGCTTTCTTGACTGCCGCCGTAAATTAAGTTTTTAAGCTGTGTTGATTTTTTTATATAGAGTGCTCCTATACCTTTTAAGCCATGTATTTTATGACCTGATATGCTCATCATATCAAGGTCTGAATCTTTTACGTCTATGTCCAATTTGCCTATGGCTTGTACTGCGTCTGTATGGAAATACGCACCATTTTTATGTGCTATTTCGCATAGCTGTTTTATTGGTTGTATTGTTCCTATTTCATTGTTGGCAGTCATTATTGACACAATAGATGTATTTTTTGTTATATTTTCTTCTAATGTTTGAGGATTTATAAATCCGTTTTTGTCTACATCAAGATATGTTACATTATGTCCTGATTCTTGCATATATTTACAAGTGTTTAATATGGCATGATGTTCTATCTTGCTTGTTATTATGTGTTTTTTATTTTTGTTTTTTACACATTGTATTGCCCAATTGTCAGATTCTGTACCACCTGATGTAAAATATATTTCATCAGAATTTGCATTTATGAGCTTTGCAACAGATGAGCGAGCTTCATCTATTGCGTTTTGAACTGTTCTTGATTCTTTATATATGCTTGAAGGATTGGCATACTCAATGTTGAAATATTTTGTGATTTCATTTAATATATCATCATCAACTTTTGTAGTTGCGGCATTATCAAGATAAATTCTCTTGTTAATCATGGTTCACCTTTTTGTTTTTAATAGATTAAAGATTTATATTTTATAAATAATTTCCACAAATATCCATAATATTAACATATTATAATGAATAAAGCAAACACAAGTATTGAAAAAATAAATGATTTATTATAAAATGATAGTGTATCAATTTAATATAAAATGGTTTTTGTTTATTATTATAATTTGAAAAATATTTATTTTTATACATGCTAAGTATAATTTTTTATATAAAATTGTTATTTGACGTCTTGTTTAATCGTGATTTTTGATATTTAAACTTGATTGTGGAGTGTCCTGTATGAATAGAAAGCTTGATTTTAGGCCTGGTGTTGTATGGGTCGGTGGAGATGCTTTTGTACAAATAGTGGATGTGAAACTTAAAGGCAGTACATCAGATTTGACATTGGAGTTAAAAGCTCTCAACAAAAGTGGCTCTATACTTGCAAAAATAGAATATGAAGTATATTTTTATGACTCAGTGGAAACAAAACTTCAAGAAGAACCTTATAGAATAACAGGAGAAGATGTAGAAATTAAGCCTAATGAAATAGGTGTAGTTTCTAAATTTAATTTAAGCAAGAGTTTTCCAAATGCAAGGCGTGCAGAAGTAAAACTGCTTAAAGCTGTTTTTTTAGATGGAAAATCTATAGATTTGGTATATGAACATATGGAGAAATTCGCAATACCTCCTATTAGTGATGATGATTTGCAACTGCTTCAAAAAGTAGCCGGGCAAGATGCAATATGTTTGCCTGCAAAACTGAGTATTAATTGGAGATGTGTTTGCGGATATTTTAATGGAGACGAGTCAGATTTTTGTAGTAATTGTATGAGAGAACAAAATCAAGTGTTTTCTGATTATAGATCCATTGAAAAGATAAAAGAGATGATAGAACGTGAAATAGCAGGAAGTGTGGAAGACGATGAAAGTGATCCTCTGGCAGATTTGGAGGCTGAATTAGGTTTAGATACAGGGCCTGTTGTTCAAGAAGAAAATCAGGAAAGTGTTATAGAAGAAGAGCAAACTATACCTGAAAAAAAAGAGATTGAAGCAGTAAAAGTGAGTGCA
Source organism: Peptoanaerobacter stomatis (assembly GCF_000238095.2). NCBI lineage: Bacteria > Bacillati > Bacillota > Clostridia > Peptostreptococcales > Filifactoraceae > Peptoanaerobacter > Peptoanaerobacter stomatis. Next base: position 56,061 of record NZ_JH815226.1, on the reverse strand, counting down.
TTTAAGGAAACAGGTGAATATTTGGCAAAAGCTCCTAAACTTAATTTAGCGTCATTATTAATATCAGGAATAATGTTGAGCGCTTCAATATTTATTTTGCTGTTTAGAATGAGATAGTATATAAATTGTAATTTAAAATGGAGGAAGTTAATGAGAATAACGCAAGAAACGGATTATGCTTTGAGGATGATAGACTATTTGTCTTGCAGTGAAGAAGAAGTGGTTGGGGCGAGTACACTTTCTGAAGAATTAAAAATACCTATAAGATTTGCTTTAAAAATACTTAGAAAGTTAAATATATATGGAATTACAAAAGCGTTAAGAGGTGTAAACGGTGGATATTATCTAAATAAGAAACCACAAGATATAAATTATAAAATGGTGGTAGAGGCTATAGAAGGCGAGATATATATCAATAAGTGTTTGCAAGATCCTGCCTGTTGCAGTAGAAATATGGTGGGAAGCGAATGTCCTATAAATAATAATTTAAGAAAAATACAAGATAAAGTAAACGAAGAATTAGAAAAATATACATTTGGAAAAAAATAATTATGAAGATTTTGCTTACTACACTTAACTCTAAATTTATACATTCATCATTAGCATTAAAGTATTTATACAACAATATATATGATATTGCTGATGTAAGTGTAAAAGAGTATACTATAAATGAAAATTTGCAAGATATATTTTGCGACATAATGAGTGAAAACTATGATTTGATAGCATTTTCTACATATATATGGAATGTGGAGCATATATTGAAATTATGTTGTGATATAAAATTAGCCAACCCTGATACAAAATTGTTATTTGGAGGTCCGGAAGTAAGTTTTGAAAGCATAGATTTTATGAAACGAAACGATGTGGTTGACTATATAATAAGAGATGAGGGAGAAATAGTTTTTAGAAAATTCATAAGTGCATATGAAGTTAAATCTTTTGAAAATATAGAGTCGTTAACATATAGAAAAAATGAAGAAATAATTGAAAATGTAGATGCAAAACCTATAGAAAATCTTGGGATGATAAGGGGAGCATACGATATATTTGATGAAAACAGCATAAAAGATAAGATAGTTTATTATGAAACCTCAAGAGGATGCTGTTATAATTGCTCATATTGTCTATCATCAGTTACAAAATCAGTAAGATTTTTTCCATATGAAAAAGTAATCAGTGATTTGGAAAAACTTGTGAATCTTGGTGCAAAACAGATAAAATTTGTGGATAGGACATTCAACTACGACAAGAAAAGAACCATAGATTTAATAAAATATTTATGTACACTTGACAACGGAAGTATAAACTTTCATTTTGAGATAACTGCACATATCATGCAGGATGATTTGCTGGATGCACTTAAAAATGTAAGGCAAGGCTTGTTTCAATTTGAAATAGGAGTTCAGTCGACTAATAAGCAAACTATAAAAGCTGTAAACAGAATAGACAATTTTGATGAATTGTCAAAAAAAGTAAGAAAGATAAAATCTTTTGGCAATATACATCAACACCTTGATTTGATAGCAGGATTACCTTATGAAAATTTGGATAGTTTCAAGCATTCCTTTAACGATGTAATGGCATTGGAGCCTGACAATTTACAGCTCGGCTTTTTGAAAATGCTGAAAGGCTCACCCATTAACTCGGTAGTTGGTCAATTTGCTATAAAATACAGAAGCTATGCACCGTATGAGGTGATAAGTACGCAATTTTTATCATATAAAGATATATTTTTGCTAAAAGATGTTGAATCTGTGCTTGAAGAATATTATAATTCTATGACTTTTAATTATTCTATGAAATTTATTTTAAGTAAGATAGACAATGATTATTTTTCTTTTTTTGAAAGATTTTGCAATTTTAAAAAGGGTAATGATTACAATAAAAATCTTTCAAGAGATGACAGATTTTATCTGCTCTTTGATTATGCAAGAAGTTTTTTAAGCGATAAAAATATATATTTTTTTAAGGAATTATTGCGATTTGACTATCTTCTTATGGGAAGAAATAGAGTGATACCTGAGTTTTTAAAGAATGATACTTGCAAATTAAATTCACAAACAAAGAAAGATATAATTGCAGATATTGATTTTTCAAAGAAATTTGATATAAATTCAGAAATTAAAAATATAAACTCTGCAATAAACATAGAACTTTTTGATATTGACATAGAAAAATTTGATAAAGAAAATATATCTGAAAAAAAAGAAAGTTATGTAGTGTTTAACTATTTTGGAACAAAAAATTTCAGAAATATTGTGAATTTTTATGTATATTAATAAACAACAGTAAAGGGAACAAAATGATAAATCCGATAGCTTTCACCATATTGGGAATTCAAGTCAGATGGTATGGTGTAATAATAACTTTAGCTCTTTTAATAGCCGGATATATAGCTATGAAAAATGCAAGATATATAGGACTTAAAGATGATTATATAACTGATTATGTCTTGTGGGCAATGCCGTTTTGCATAATAGGTGCAAGATTATATTATGTGATTTTTGAATGGGATTATTATAAAGGGGATTTTTTTAAAATAATTAATATAAGAGAAGGTGGACTTGCAATACATGGCGGATTGATAGCCGGTTTTTTGGTAGCATATTTTTACACTAAGGCTAAAAAAATAAATTTTATGCAATTTGCTGATATAATATGTGTTTCCATTCCGCTTGGTCAAAGTATAGGCAGATGGGGCAACTTCACAAATTCAGAGGCATACGGTACGGTGACAAATTTGCCATGGGCGATAAATATAAATGGTCAAATGGTACATCCTACATTTTTATATGAGTCTATTTGGAATTTTGTATTATTTATTTTCTTGTACAGATTATTTAAAAAAAGAAAATTTAACGGACAAATAATATCTTTGTATATGATAATATATTCTGTAGGGAGATTTTTTATAGAAGGTCTTCGCACTGACTCTTTAATGATTTTAGGCTTGAAAACTGCACAGTTTGTAAGTATTTCACTTATTATATTGGGAGTAGCAGTATATGTATATGCGAGCAAAAACAACAGAATAAGCGATTAATACAGATTTTTAATTAAGTTTTTAATGTTGTTTTTGTATGTCTTTTTACAATTAAGCAAATATATTATTACAAATAATAAAAATATTTATTTTTTAAAATTATTAAATATGAGAATTAAATTTTTTAAAACTTTTTTATGTAATTATTTTTTATAAAAACAGTGTTATATATTATATGAATGAGGGAGTTATGCAATACGAACATAAGACGGTTTTGTTAAATGAAACTGTTGACAGCATAGATGTTAAAAATGGAAAATTGTATGTAGACGCAACATTTGGAGGAGGAGGACATAGCCGACTTATATTGTCCAAGGCTGATGACATAAGATTATTTGTATTTGATCAGGATATAGAGGCGATAGAAAATGGAAAGTTAAACTTTTCGGGAGAAAAAAGAATCAATTTTATAAATGATAATTTTGTAAATATAAAAAAAAATCTTCAAGCTTTAGGAATAAAAAAAGTAGATGGAATAATTGCCGACCTGGGAGTATCATCATATCAGCTTGACAATGCTGACAGAGGTTTTTCTTATATGAGTGATGCAAAATTGGATATGAGAATGGATAAAAATTCATCTCTTACAGCAGAGTATGTAGTAAATACATATTCAAAAGAAAGATTGAAGCATATAATAAGAGAATACGGTCAAGAAAATTGGGCGGATAGAATTGCCGAGATAATAGTGGAAAAAAGGGCTGTAAAACCTATAACTACTACATTGGAATTAGTAGATATAATAGAAAAAAGTATACCGAAAAAACTTCGAGATAAGCATAAACATCCGGCAAAAAGGACTTTCCAAGCTATAAGAATAGAAGTTAATAATGAGATAGATATAATTGAAAAATTTATCCAAGATTCATTTGATATGATGAATATTGGAGGACGAATTGCAATTATAACTTTTCATTCATTAGAGGACAGAGCTGTAAAAAATTCATTTAAAGAATTATCCATAGATTGCGTATGTCCTAAGGAGTTTCCTGTATGTATGTGCAATACAATACAAAAAGCAAAAATTTTGACTAAGAAACCTATTTTACCTACAGATGAAGAAATAAATTCAAATCCACGTTCAAGAAGTGCAAAGCTGAGAGTATTGGAAAAGATAAACGAGGGAGATGAGAAAGATAAGAGATAATAAGAATAAGACAAGTCAAAAATCTAAAATGTCATATCATTCATATAAAACTCAGGTGCAAAAATCCAATCTGAAAAAAGAAAAAAATACTTTAAAGAAAACAAAAAAACAAAAAGAAATAAAAAAAGAAAAAATAGATAATTTGAGAAAAGACATAAAACAAAAAAATAAAGCTTTAAAAAAAGCAAGACGAGAAAATTTTAAGAAATCTATTATAAAAAATCTGAATAGTGACAGTTTTATTGTTGTAGCAGGAGGAATTACAATAATATTATTGCTTTCTTTAATAACTTTCAAACAATCCCAAATAGCTGATATAAAATATTCTATAAATAAAAAAAATACTGAAATTCACAATATAAACAATGAGATAAAAGTAGAGAAATTAAAGATAGATGAATCGAGCAGGAGTGATATAATAGAACAAAAAGCTATGGAAGAACTCGGTATGATATATAGACGTCAAGACCAGATAGAATATATAACGGTTGATTAGTTGGAGGATACAAGTGGCAAAAAATGTTGATGAAATAATGCTCAAAAGAGTAAAAATATGTTTAGGTCTGTTTGTATTTTTTACGCTTATTGTTGTATCACGCTTAGGATTTTGGATGATAGTGAAAGGCGATAAATATAGCCTTGAAGCAAAAGAAAATCAATATAGAGACGCATTAATAATGCCTACAAGAGGCGTAATATATGACACAAACGGTAAAGAACTTGCTGTAAGCATACCTAAATATGATTTTTGGATAGAGCTTAAAAATATAAAAACTGAAGAAGCTAAGCAAAAAATAGTAGAAAAAATAAGTTCAGTTTTAAAAGTTGACACTGAGAAATTAAAAAAAGATCTGAATTTGAAAAAAGACAGAATAATATTATTAAATAACCTTTCATTGGATGATGTAAAAAAATTAAAAGAAAAGAAAATTTCCAATACTTGGTTTGATGAAAAGACGAGCAGATATTATCCGTATGGAAATTTTGCATCATATGTTTTAGGTCATACATCTGCTAATAATGTAGGTCTTGCAGGGATTGAGGCATATATGGACTTACAATTAAAAGGTATCCCGGGAAAAAGATTATATGTTAGAGATGCGCTTGGCGGTGAAATATCTCTAAGAGATATAAAGTATCAAGAGCAAATACCCGGAAAAAATGTTATGTTGACTATAGATGAGGTCATACAACATAATTTGGAAAAAGTTCTTCATAATGCTTATTATACTTATACGCCAAAATCTGTAACAGGTATAATAATGGAAACAAAAACCGGAAATATATTGGCAATGTCCACTATTCCGGACTATAATCCCAATCTTCCAAGAGAGCCGGCATATGATTACTATGCAAAACTTATGCAAGAAGCTGTAGATGAAGATGAAAAAATGAAAGTAATATATGATATGTGGAAAAATCCGTCTGTAAATGTAGTTTTCGAACCGGGCTCTCCATTTAAACTCATAACTGCGGCAACAGCTCTGGAAGAAGATAAAAGCAATATGGAAGAATATTTTAATGATACAGGATCAATAGAAGTTGCAGGAGTAAAACTGAAAAACTGGACACCCACTCCATATGGAGTCATAACTTTAAAAAAAGGATTGGAAAACTCTGTGAATACAGTATTTGTTCAATTGGGACAAAGAATAGGTGCAGAGTTATTTATGAAGTATATAGATACATTCGGTTTTGGTAAAAAAACCAATATAGATTTGCCTGGAGAAGAATTAGGCGTTATCAGGAAAGTTGAAAACATAGGTCCTGTTGAGCTTGCAAATCTTAGCTACGGTCAAGGTATATCAGTTACACCTATACAGCTTATTACAGCTATAAATGCCATAGGAAATGGTGGTAATCTGGTAGAACCCAATATAGTAAAAGCTATAACGGATAAAGATGGAAATATCATATCAAAAGCTGAAACAAAAACATTAAAACAAGTTATATCTTCGCAAACTGCATCATCTATACTATATGCTATGGAATCAATAGTAGATAACGGCTCAGGTAAAAAGGCAAAAGTTGAAGGATATAGAATTGCAGGTAAAACAGGAAGTGCCAATAAAGTAATACCAGGGCAAATAGGATATGCAGATAATAAATATATTTGTACATTTGCAGCCATAGTGCCTGTAGAAGATCCTCAAATAACGGTTCTTGTTGTAATAGACGAACCATTGGAGGGAACACAAAGCGGTAGCGAATCAGCTGCACCTATAACAGGTCAGATATTGGAAGGAACGCTTAAATATCTTGGAATAAATCAAAACATAAGGATAAATGAAGAAAATAACCAAAAAACTGTAGCTGTGCCTGAGTTGAAAGGCAAATCTTATACAGAAGCTACTAATGAGCTTAGAGCAATTGGTTTAAATCCGGTCTTTGATCCTAATATAGTAGTAGAATTGGAATCTCATGTAATGAGTAGCTTTCCGCAAGCAGGAGAAATGGTAGAGCCCAATTCATCTATAATGTTATATATGCGTTCAGACTCCACTTTAAAAACGAATATGCCTAATCTTATAGGACTTACAAAAGAGCAGGCACAGGTAATACTTGATAATTTAGAGATAAAATACAATTTTAGCGGAAGTGGAAAAGTGTATAATCAATCTCCAAAGGTAGGTACACCTGTAGATAAAGATTTCAGAGTGAATATAGAATTAAAATAAAGATTAAAGGAGACTTTAAGTTGTTACCGACGAGTCAAATAATTGAATATATACTGTCTTTTTTGTTTGCATTCGCAATAGCGTTTGTAATATCACCCAAAATATTGGATATGCTGAAAAAATTAAAGTTAGGGCAAGAAATAAGACAAGAGGGACCACAGTCGCATTTATCAAAAGCTGGAACACCTACCATGGGTGGAATAGTATTTATAATTGCGATAATAATATCCTCATTGGTACTTAATCGCAACAATATATTTGATGTGCTTGTATTTTTAGCATATCTGCTATTATTTGCCATAATAGGATTTACAGATGATTATGTAAAAATAGTAAATAAGAGAAATTTGGGATTGACAGAAAAGCAAAAATTATTAGTACAATTAGTATTTGCAATTATATTATCATATATTTCGCTTGTAAAATCATCATACAATACAGATTTGGTAGTACCGTTTACAAGTTTTAAATTTCATACAGGATTTTTATATATACCTCTTACATCACTTGTAATAATAGCAACTACAAATTCTGTAAATTTAACTGACGGTTTGGACGGTTTGGCATCAAGTGTTACATCAATAGTTATGTTGGCTTTTGCTATAATAGCAATAAATCTTAATTATATAACAACAGCAATGATTTCATTAAGTGTAGCAGGAGCTTGTTTAGGTTTTTTGAGAATAAATGCACATCCTGCAAAATCATTTATGGGAGATACAGGCTCCATGGCCCTTGGTGGTGCAGTAAGTGCTGTTGCTATTGCTATGAATATGCATCTAATAATAATAATAATAGGTATAATATATGTTATAGAAAGCCTTAGTGTAATAATCCAAGTCTATTCTTTTAAACACTATGGAAAAAGAGTATTTAAAATGTCTCCTTTTCATCATCATATGGAATTAAGCGGATATAAAGAAGTACAAGTAGTAAAAATATTTTGTATAATAACTTGTATAGCATCTATAATAGGTATAATATCAACCGCTTTTATATAATTTGCCTAATATAAAAATCTTTTAACAGTTTTTTAATTTATAAGTATTTACTTATGCTTGAGTAAAATTTATCATAAAGCCTATATTTATAACTTTCTTGTTTCTTTTACAATATATTAAAGGTTTATTTTAAGCTGATGATTGACTATAAATCTAAGGAGGATTTTATTATATGAGCAAAATTATTGTTGTAGGACTTGGTAGATCCGGAATATCGCTTTTAGATTATTATTCAGATAGATACGAAATGGTATTTGCTTATGAAAATAACCAAAATATTGATATATCGAAATTTAAAAAATATGAAAATTCTAATAATATAAAATTTTTTTTAGGGGAAAATCCTACCGGAGATGAAGAAGCGGATATAGTATATCTTTCGCCGGGGATATCACCAAATGAAGACTTTGCACAAAAATTTATTCAAAGAGATATTTGTGTGACAAATGAAATTGAATTGGCATACAGTATAGCAAAAAATGCCAATTTTATAGGAATTACAGGGACAAATGGCAAAACCACAACAACGAGTATGCTTGGAGATATTTATAAAAAATATGATGAGAATACTTATGTTGTTGGCAATATAGGAAATGCTGTACTTTCAAGTATAAGTCTTGCAAAACCGAAAGCTAATTTTATAACAGAGCTTTCAAGTTATCAATTAGAAACAATCGTAAATTTTAGAGTGCATATAGCAGTAATACTAAATATAACGCCGGATCATCTGTCAAGACATAAGACAATGGAAAACTATAAAAATGCAAAATATAATATTGCAAAAAATCAAATTGAAGGTGATTTTTTAGTTTTAAACAAAGACGATGAAAGTATAGATATAAATCTTGAAAATATAAAATCGAAAGTTATATATTTTTCAATGAAAGAAAAACTTAAAAACGGAGTTTATTATGACACAGAAAAAGGCTCCATAATAAGTACAATAAATGGAAAAGAAGAAGAGATAATAAAAGTTAAAGATATACATTTGCTTGGAAAACACAATATACAAAATACACTTGCCTGTGTTACAGTATCCATACTTGACAATATACCCACAGCTTTAATAGCGGAAGCTATAAAAGATTTTAAGGCTGTAAAACATAGATTGCAAAAAGTAAGAGAAGTTGATGACGTAATATATGTGAATGACTCAAAAGGTACAAATATAGACTCTACATTAAAAGCAATAGAGTCTATAGATAATGATATAATCCTGATAGCCGGAGGATATGATAAGATGCTTGAGTTTGACGATTTAATAAAAGGATTTAATGGTAAAGTAAAAACACTTTTGTTATTCGGAGCAACAAAAAAACTTATTAGAGATACAGCACTTAAATATGATTATAAGGATATAATAAGCTTGAAAAATTTAAAACAATGTGTACAAGTAGCAAAGATAATAGCACAAAAAGGAGATGTTGTATTATTATCGCCTGCCTGCGCAAGTTGGGATATGTATCAAAGTTTTGAAGAAAGAGGAGATGAATTCATAGAGCTTGTAAACAATCTTAAATGAAAAAATATCTGCTCGCCATAACTTATACTAAAACTTTTATCTATAGAACATTTTTATGAATTTTGAAAAAGATTTTAAATTAATATGAGATAAAAACATATTAATAATAATTTATATATGTAAAATGTAATTTAAAATTTTAAAGTAAGCCTGAAAAGTATTGTATCTTTTACTTTTCAGGCTTATTTTGTATTATTATAATAATAGATTTTAAATAAAAAATAAAAACATCCATTATTAATTTTATGTAAAAATATTGACTCTATAAAAATGATATGCTAAAATGAATTTAAAGTTGATAAAGAAAGGAGAAAAGATTTTGAGAGTTTTATTAAAGTTTAATATGAAGACAAATTTTTTACCTTTAGACTATCACAAATTTGTGGTCAGTTATATAAAAAAGGCATTGACAGATTATGAAGGTGGAAAATTTTTTGGTGAATTTTATTCTAAGAATATTTCAAATAACTACAAAAAAGATTTTTCGTGGAGCATGAAAATACCGAATCCTGCATTTTTTAAAAATAGGATTGAAGTTAATGAGAAATATTTGGAAATTACTTTTGTTACTCCAAGTAAAACGAATTCTGCCATATTTTTGAATGCATTTTTGTTACAAAAAGGAAAAGTTTTTGCTATATCTAAAGAAAATGAAATTGCACTTGTTGATATAACAATGTTAAAAGAGCCGACTATAACTCAAAATATGGCACAGTTTAAACTCTATTCACCTTTAGTATTGAGAGAGCATTATAGAGATACTAATAGAGATAGATATTTTACGGTTGAAGATGAAGATTTTGTATCAAGGCTTAAAGAAAATATAAGAACAAGCTATCCTAAATATGCATCTTATGTTGATGAACTTAAGATAGATGTATCTAAACTGCATAAAGAAATAATTCCACTTTATGGTGTGAATATAGAGGTTTCCATTGGAGATATTATTATGCTCGGAGAGCCTAAGTTACTTGATACAATATTAAAGGGTTCACTTGGATTAAGAAAAGCTTCAGGATTTGGAGTACTGAAATTGGTTGATTCATGGAGGTTTGATGTATGATAAGTACAGGGAATTATGGAAAGTACGATACATCTCTTGAATTTTCAGATTGGAGATTTTCTGCAGCAGCTGTTGGTATTATGAAATATCTCCAATATAATGATATGGATTTTTATATTTATGACTATGATGATGAGGAAAACGATTATGAATATAAAAAAGATGCCATATATTATAATAAGAAAGATATATTGGATGAAAATAAGTATTTAGATTTTGCAGAACATTTTTTTTCTGATAAATTTCACCATAAAAGAGTGATAGCTTTGTTGGATTCTGATAATTTTGATACTGAAAAGATAAAAAAAATAAATGATACACTAAAAGCAAACGTTATAATGAAAAAAATATTTGCCAATATAAAATTTAATGGAGAAAATAAAGATGAAATCATAAATCTTATACAAGACAATAGGTATGAGATTATAAAAGAAACGTATAGAAATGCAAAATCTATGTATGCAAATTTTTGTAATATAAATTCTATTTTTTCAAATTCACAGGAGATATGCAGATTACTCGGATACAATGTTGATCTTGGCAAAAAGAAAAAATCTCTCGGTTTTAATTGGAATTATGACACTTATGTTTATAACGATGTTTTTGAATTTGATTACATACCTTTTGCTTTTACAAGAACAAGAGATGTTTTTTTCATAAACAATAATTTCAATGCAAAAGAATTGCTTAAATCTAACGAAAATATAGATTTGGATTATTTTAATGATAATGAAAAGAAGAATATAAGAAAAGAATTGTTTTTTTCTTCAAGCAAAAATGCAAAATATATAGATTATGAAGTGGAAATTATAAGTAAACAGAGAGACTATGACTATTTTGAAACGATGTTTATAAGAGATGATGCAATAAGGATTTTTAATGCGATTGATGATATGAAGGATGAAAATATAGTGAATGCTTTAAGCAATCCTTGCAAATATGGCAAATTAGATTATTTGCCTATATTAAATATGATTGTAGATTCCATAATAAATCTTTTGCATTTAGATCCTGTAATTGATAAATTATTGAAAGATGTTGAAAATGAGCATGGGTATTTGATTTCCCAACTTATAAGGATTAACATTTTACTGTATAAGGAGAATTATGAAACTATGGAAAATAAAGGCGATAAATCTAATAAAATTGCAAGAGTAATAGCTACAGCTAATGAAGTTAACAAAAAACTGAGAATAGATAAGTCAAACAAAATAATAAGCTATAAAAATAAATTGATATCTTGCCTTGTATTTAAAGACTATGACAGATTTTGTTCAATATTATTGCAATTAGCTACTTACAGTTCAGTAAGCTTCGGATTTGCTTATGATTTATTTGAAGATTTTGAAAAAAATAAAAACTTGGCATATGCATTTGTAAACGCATTAAATTTTAAAGAATTAGGTCAAAACAAGGAGGAAAATAAAAATGAAAAATAAAGCTTTAACGTTGACAATAATTTCAAATATTACATCTAATTATGGAGAAGGATTGGGCAATGTATCAACTGTTCAAAAAGTGTTTAGAAATGGAAAGGTGTATGCGACAAGAAGCAGGGAGAGTTTGAAAAATGCAATAATGGTACAAAGTGGTCTATATGACGACTTAAAAGTAACTGTTGACGGAGCAGCACAAAAATTAGTAAATGATGATGTGAATATAAGCAATTGTAAAGCTTTAGAAGGTGGTTATATGAACACATCAGGAACAACTAATATAAGAAAAAGTTCGTTTTATTTGACTGATGCCGTATCTTGTGATGAATTCGTAAATGAAACAAGATTTCATAATAATTTATATCTTGCATCAGCATATGCAAAAGAAAATAAAATAAATTTTCAAGCTAAAAAAGATAGAGAAAATGAAGATAAAAAAGAAAATTCTTCAGGTTTGATGCCGTATCAATACGAATTTGATAAATCATTGAAAAAATATAGTATAACAATAGATCTTGACAAGGTTGGAGTGGATGAAAACTCTCCTTCTCAAGCAGATACAGGTGAAAAAATTCAAAGAGTTCTTTCAATATTAAAAACCATTCAAAACTTATCGCTAATTGTTAAAGGCAATATGGATAATGCAGAACCGCTTTTGATATTTGGCGGTATAGGAGAATATAAGACACATTATTTTGACAATGTAGTAAATGTAAAAAGAGATACTCTCAATATAGAAAACGGATTAAAAGACAGGGTGAAAAACGGATATAGAGTAGGATTGCTTAGAGGAGGTAATTTTATAAATGAAGAAGATATTGTAAATGAATTTTCACCACTTAGCATATCTGAATTTTTTAAGGATTTAGAAGAGGATGTGAAAAGCTACTATGAAGAATAGCGTTTTGCGTTTAAAATTACATCAAAATAAGGCACATTACAGGAAAGAAGAAACAGTAAACAATAAGATGACATATCCTTTACCAACTTATTCAATGATAATAGGTGCTATACATAATGCATGTAATTATAAAGAGTATAGACCTATGGATATAAGTATACAAGGTAGTTATGAGTCTATAAAAAGAGAGATTTATACAGACTATTGCTTTTTGAACAGTGTTATGGATGACAGAGGGATACTTGTGAAATTGAATAATCCGGATCTCTTAGAAAATGGATATAAAGTTATTGCAAAGGCATTAAAATCACAAGGAAACAGCTTTAAAAAAAGAATAACTATAGAAATTTGTGATGAAAAAGAGCTTGATGAATATATAAGAATATCGGATTTAAGAATAAAATTTCAAGAAGAAAATTCTTCTATAAATCAAAAAATATCAACAAAAAAAAATGAAATAAAAAAAATAAAACAAGAACAAAAAACAAAAGATAAAAAATCAGACGAATATAAAAATATGTCAGATAAGATAAATGAAATAAACGATGAAATAAAAAAAATAAAAGATGAGTTTGATGAAAGAAGAAAAGTAGAATATTTAAAACCTATATCATATTATGCTTCTCTTACAAAATCAATAAAGAGCTATGAAGTTTTGTACGGTGTAGACTTAGTAATCCATATAAGAAGTGATGAAGAAACTCTCAATAATATAAAGAAAAATTATCACAACATAACATCTGTAGGTAGAAGTGAAGATTTTGTTGACAATATAGAAATATCATTTGTGAACATAAGTGATGAAGAAGATAGTTTTAAACATATTAAAAGCAAGTATAAAGCTTATGTAGATAAAGAAGCTGTTGAAAATAAAGCTATTATCAAATCAAACTTATCAGCCCACAAAGTAAACTTTGTACCTACACGAGGAACAACATACTATATAAACAAGAACTATGTAATAGAAAATAACAAGAGAGTTTTTGAGAAAAAAAGAGTTGTATATCTATCAGGATATGAATTTGGACTAAATATAAGTCAATATAATTACCAAAATAAAGCTAAAGGAATATATATTGATATTGACAACAAAGATATAGTGAGCTTTTTATAGTGGAAGCAAATTTTTATTATAGTGTTTTTATATGACTTAATATTTTTAAATCTAATAAATAATTGTAATTTGTAGAGTATATTGCCAATTATATTTTTAAATTTTTATATAATAGATATACTCTACAAATTAGAAAAATCAAGGTGAAACAATGATAGATGACAAACTGTATGACAAATTAAAACATTGTTATGCCAAAGAAGATGAAAGCATAGAAGTTCATGTAAACAATGTTTTAGAACAGATGGGCATATTAAAAAAATTGGGCTATATAGATGATGAAAAGGCGGAAATACTTGGAGATGCCATAAAATGCCATGATGTAGGTAAAGCGAATAAATATTTTCAAAACAGAATATTATCAGCAAAAGAAGGAAAGAAGAAATATTTTGATAAAGAAAATGAAGTAGGTCATAACATATTATCTCCGTTTTTGTGCAGGTTTGGAGATGATGAAAGAGATTATATAACTGCATATGCAATAGTAAATCATCACTATTATGTAAAAAATAATTTCAACGAAATTAAAGAGAAAGAAGATACACTGAATAAAAACATAGAAGAAATATATAAAAGTTATAATTTAGAATTTGATAAGAATAATATTTTAGATTTATATAAATTTATTTCTATTTTGCAAACAGAATTGGAGGAAAATCCTAAAATTTTGAAAAAAGCATTATTAATTTTAGGATTACTTAATAAATGTGATTATGCAGCAAGTGCACATATGGATGTAGAATATAGTGCAGATTTCTTGCAAAATGCTTTGGAAAATATGATGGACGAATGGAAAAATAAAAATTCGTCAGCATCTTGGAATGATATTCAAAAATTTTGTATGAGCAATAAGGATAAGAATTTAATAGTGGTAGCACCTACAGGTATGGGAAAAACAGAGGCGGCATTGAGTTGGATAGGAGATAATAAAGGTTTTTTTATACTCCCGTTAAAAACAGCTATAAATTCTATATATGACAGAGTGAAAAAAGATATAGTAACGGATAATATATCAAAAAGAGTAGCTTTGTTGCATGGAGATACATTCAATATATACAATGATGAAAAAATAAATGATAATAATAAAAATGAAGAAGATATATGGGCATATTATGAAAAAAGCAAGCTACTTTCAATACCTTTAAATATATCAACACCCGACCAAATTTTCGACTTTATATTCAAAGCAATAGGATTTGAACCTAAATATGCGATGCTGAGTTATTCAAAAGTTGTTATAGATGAGATACAAGCATATGATTCAAATTTGTTGGCATGTATAATTATAGGGATACAAAATATAATAGATATAGGCGGAAAAGTATCTATATTCACAGCCACACTGCCTCCATTTGTAGAAGACTTACTGTCTTTAAAGAAAGCGGGCTCTTCTAAAATTGAAAGATATAAATTTGTAAAAAATATAGCTGATATAAAAGGTTATAAGAAAAGGCACAATATAAAGATATTAGAAGAAGAGATGAATGCAGATTTAATATATGAACACTATAAAAACAGCTATAGTAAAAAATATCTCGTAGTGTGTAACACAGTAAAAAAATCTCAAGAAATATATCAGGAGCTAAAAGATAAAGGAATAGATAATATAAATTTACTACATAGTAAATTTGTAAAATTAGAGCGTAAAGAAAAAGAAAATCATATAATGTCTGTTGGAAAAACCTATAAAGAAGACAATGAAACAATAAATGAAATTGATGAAGTATGGGTTTGCACACAAATTGTAGAGGCAAGTTTGGATATAGATTTCGATTATATATTTACAGAACTTTCAGATTTGAACGGTCTGTTCCAAAGATTAGGCAGAATAAACAGAAAAGGAGCTAAAAACATAAATGATCATAACTGCTTCATATTTACAGAAATAAATCGAAAATTATTGATAGAAAAAGAAGAATCTACAAGAGGATTTATAGACGAAGCTATATATAAACTTAGCAAAAAAGCCATATTAAGTCATGGAGACGGCATATTGACTGAGGAAGATAAATTGAATCTAATAGACGAATATCTCACAACAGAAAATATGAAAGAAAGTGTATTTTTAAAAAGATATTGGATTTCTTATGACTATTATTCAAAATTGTATATGCACGAACTTTCTGCAAAAGATGCTGAAAAATATTTGAGAAATATAATTTCTTTTGACGTCTTTCCAAAAGATATTAATAATGGATTATTAAATGAAGAAGAAATAAGTTCAATATTTGAAAGAATAAAAACTGCTAAAGAACATTTAAATGACAAAAACAAGAGCAGAGAAGAAAAAAAGAAATATTTATTTGAACTTAGTGAACTGAAAAGTGATATTATGAAATATACTGTATCAGTAGGCCTATATGATTTAGGAGGGGAAAAAGTTAAATACCTTGAAAATATAGAAATTTCAAAAAATACATCAATACCTATACTCTTGTGTCATTATGATGAATTGGGTTTTAGAAGGCTTACAGAAGAAGAAAGTAAAAATGAAAATTTTGATAATAAAGATGATGAAAATTTTATATAGACATTTATAAAATATTTTTAGGTTAACTATATGAGTGCAATCTCTAATAAAAAAATTATATAATAGCAAAGCTCTTTATCTTAATAAATGATATAATACTGAATTTTAATATTACAAAAACTTTATTATGCTGATTTTTTAATGTTTTAATAGTGTAAACTTACGATTATAAAGGTGATTAATATATGCAAAAAGATATAACCGGAATCATGGTATATTATTATGTTGTGTGCAAGAGAAAACTATGGTATTTTTCCAATGATTTGACAATGGAGCATAATGATGAAAATGTAGCGATAGGCAAATCAATAGATGAAAACACATATAATGATGAAGATAAGCATATAAATATAAGAGATATAATAAATATTGATTATATAAAAGAAAGAAATGTAATACATGAGGTCAAAAAGAGTCGCTCAATAGAAGAAGCATCAATAAAACAAGTGGAATATTATTTATATTATTTGGAAAAACAAGGAGTTTTAAATGTTTATGGCATATTGGATTATCCTCTAATCAAAAAAAGAAAAGAGATATACTTGACAGATGAAGTCAGGCAGGAAATAGAGTATATTTTGGAAAATATAAAAAATATATTAAGTATGGATATTCCACCTGAATACAAAAAAATTGGAATATGCAAAAAATGTGCATATTATGATATTTGTGCAATTTAAGAAAATTATTTGAATTTTTAAATTTTATAATTCTTTTGCAGTATTATTTTTTATTGTATTAACCATTATTATAAAAATAAATATTTATACAATTTTCAATAGAATAATAGTGGTTTATAGAAGAAATTTATAAATAGTATCATATTTTATTAAATTTACACAAGCATATCTTTCTGTTGCTCTATTGAATTTTAGTATTAATTAGCTAACCGTTATAAATTGATGAAATTTATATTATTTATTAAAAGGACTTTAAATATGAAAAAAAGTTATTTTATATATTCTGAGTCAGAACTAAAAAGAAAAGACAATACACTCCAAATAAAGACTGTAGATGGAGTAAAAAAAGATATTCCTATTGAAACGATATCTGATATATATGTTATGACAGAAATGACATTTAATACAAGCCTTATAAATTTATTGTCTCAATATGGAATAATAATACATTTTTTTAACTATTATAATTTTTATAATGGAAGTTATTATCCGAGAGAAAAAAATGTTTCCGGAAGATTACTTGTAAATCAAGTAGAACACTATACAAATGAAAATAAACGACTTATTTTAGCAAAAGAATTTGTGCTTGGAGCAACAGACGGAATATTAAGAAATATGAGATATTATAATGAAAGAGGAAGAGACCTGAAAGAACAGACATCACAGATTAATGAGTTGAAGAGACTCATAGAAAAGCAGAAAAATGTTCAGGAACTTATGGGTATAGAGGGGAACATACATAAAATTTATTATAAAACTTGGAACGATATAATAAATCAAGAAATAGATTTTGAAAAAAGAGTAAAAAGACCACCTGATAATATGATAAATACGCTTATATCTTATGTGAATAGTATGATATATACAACAGTATTATCTCAAATCTATATAACACAACTCAATCCAACCATAAGCTATCTCCACGTTCCAAGTACAAAAAGATTCTCATTGGCGTTAGATATAGCCGAAATATTTAAACCTCTGATTGGAGACAGAATGATATTTTCATTGTTCAATAAATTACAAATAAGTGAAAAACATTTTATAAAAGAATTAAACGGTTTGCAATTGACTAAACAAGGCTCAATGATTATATCAAAGGAATTTGATGATAGACTTTCAAGAACTGTAAAACATAAAAATTTGGGAAAAGACGTAAGTTATAAATACCTGATAAGATTAGAAGCATATAAGCTCATAAAACATCTCATAGGAGAAAAAGAGTATCAAAGCTTTAGATTGTGGTGGTAAATATTAAAACTTATATTAACAGTTTGAATTATTTCTATAAGTTAATATATTGAAAGGGTCTTTTTGAAAAATTTATGCTTGATTTTTACAATTGCTTTAAAAAATTAGTTTTCTATTACTTGATAGAATTTTATTATGATTATAAATAATTCTATTATTTTAATTAAATAAATATATTTTTTTATATAATGTTCAAATATATTTATTTGAAACACTTTTATAAATACCTATAAGACAAGTGTTTATAAAAGTGTTAGCAATTGTGTTCATAAAAAATCTGAGCATATCTTAATTTATAAAATAGTTTTTAATACAAGATAAATTTATTATAAAAAATGAGAGGATGTCAGATGTATATTATACTGGTTTATGATATATCATTAGAAAATGGAGGCACAAAGATTTGGAGAGATACTTATAAAATATGTAAAAAATATTTATCACATGTGCAGAATTCAGTTTTTGAAGGAGAGATAAGCGAATCACAGCTATTTGAATTAAAAAAGCGACTATCTAAAACAATAAGAAAAGATATGGATTCATTAATATTATTTAAAAGCAGAAATGAAAGATGGTTGGAAAAAGATATTTTAGGAGTGGATATTAGGGCTACGGACAGATTTATATAACTGTCGATTGCAGATAAACATTAAAATATTAAGGGGTAGACAGGATAAAAAAATATTGATATAATAATAAAAATAAATATTAAAGTTAAATTTTATATAATAAAATAAATTTTTTGTTGTAGATAGACAAAACATATGTCTATAACATAGTTATTTCAATATATAAAATTAAACCTATAGTAAAATCACCAAATTGGAATGTAAATTATGTTGT